>DVGZ01000077.1 GCA_018712435.1 Candidatus Caccousia avicola | reverse complement strand
CTTGGAATGAACCGGGGAGATCGTCTTGGACATGCGCTGGCTCTGGGAGTGGATGTGGAAGACTGGTATCAGGGGAAAGGATACCAGATTACCATGACAGTTCAGGATTATATTGATAATCTGGCATGGTTATATCACGCTCTCCGGCGGTATCAAATTGAAGGGATGGAGGAGCTCAGCTGGATTTTGGAGCGGGAATTCGACCCATGGTTTCAGCAGGTATATCTGAATCATATTTCTGCTGCTGAGATTGAAGCCATTGGGCGGGCGGCCATACAGGAATATGGTCAAGATCTGAGAAAACAAAATTATGGCCTTCATGCCCGCTCCTTTGATATCAGCGACTATTATCATGCTTGGTCGCTGCGCGGCGATCATCCTGTTTTGTATCAGAACGGATATTATCACACAGATTTTCGAACAGAGGAATATTTTACGAATCAAAGTTATCCACATGATTTTGCCCGGCGCTATATGCTGGAGCCATGTCTTTTGAATTATTGGTATCATTACAATGCGAAGGTAAAGCGTTCGGGAAGCCGTCGTATTACGGTGACAGTTTCTCCAGAATATGTACAAGGCGTGAAGGCAGTGCAGAGAGCCATGTGCTTTGAGGTTGCGCAGAGAGGCATTTTCATTGAGACAAACCCGTCTTCTAATGTGTTAATCAGCACATTTCGCCGCTATGAGAAGCATCCTCTCTCCATTTGGTACAACAAGGGGTTGACGCATGACCACGACGCGTTGAATGAGTGTGCGCAGCTGCATGTTTCCATCAACACGGACGATATGGGAACATTTTTTACAAACCTGGAAAATGAATATGCTTTTCTGGCCCGTGCGCAGGAGGAAGCGAAAAGCGAGGACGGTAAAAGTCTCTACTCGATTTCCAATATTTTGGAATGGCTTGATGCCATCCGAATTATGGGAAACGAGCAGGGGTTCAAGGCAAAAGATTTACCGGAAACATTGGATTGGTAGCGTCAAAGCGGAGTAGAATCAGTTTGAGGCTGGCCTCCGCCGTTCGCGCCGGGGCCGCCAGTCAAAACAGTCACCACAGACAAACAAAAACCTCTGTCGTCTCCCGACAGAGGTTTTTGTTTGTGGCTTAGGAGGGTGAGATGAGAACAGCACGTCCCGCCCGCAGGCGGGGAAAAACAGTCCGGTGGACTGTTTTTCAGTGCGCGGCTCGCGAATCCACCCTCCTCCACCAGACTGAGTCTGGGTCTCAGCTGCCGCTTCGGTCGGTGCTCATGCGCTCCCCACTGGGGAGCCGCACCGCACTTCGCGTTTGGACTCTTTTATTTTACATGGCTTCAGCCGCTCGCGCCGAAGCTGCCAGTCAAAACGGTCACCACAGACAAAGCCTCAAGGACAATAGTTATTGAGGCTTTCTTTTTTCCTTCTTACCTTTTTCACTCTTCCTTCCTCCACTTCTGCTTGTGTCACACAAAATCCACATGAATTTTTCCGTTGGAGGTGCAGGCAGAGAGCAGCTTGTTTGCTTCCGTGTTCTGAAGCGGGCGGGAATCCGACGGAAGATTGCAGGATGCATTGGAGGTGTGTCCCTCTATACGGTATTCCTGCGGATTGCCGCGCACAGTGCCGGTGATGGCGCCGTTGCTGGTGCACAGGGTCAGCTGATCTCCCGCGATGTTGTCCAGAACCAGAGAGGCGTTGCTGGAAACCAGATTGAGCTCCCGGGACTCGCAGGCGCAGGCGGTAATGCGGCCGTTGCTTGTGGCTGCGGTGAGCGAGAGGGACTGGGCGTCCGTCAAGCGGATGGCCGCGTTGGACGTTTCCCAGTGGTGGCCGTAGCAGCGGATGATTTCGCCCTCGAGCGTGCCGTTGGAAGATTTAGCATGCAGTGTTTGTCCGGAGTAGTTCTGTACCCGGATGGAGGCGTTCGAGGTTTCGAGGTTACAGGTGGAGGCTTCCACTGTGTTCAGACGGATCGTGTCGTTCGTCGAATGGATCGTCAGACGCTCCAGCGCGGGAAGACCTTCCCCGGTAACAGTGGCGTTGCTCGTGGCGATGAGCAGTGTTCCGTGGAAGGAGCGGGGAACACGCACCTGAATTTTCAGATTGGAAAGACCAAAGCCGAAGAAATGGCGCAGGCGCTTGCGGCGCAGGGTGTGACGGAACGTCCACACGCCGCCCTCCTCGCTGGTCTCCACCAGATCCCGCTGCGGATTGACGGCAAATGAGATACTGATCGGGCCGCTTTCCACGGGGATCAAGGAGACAGCAGCGCACTGTGAGCTGAGATCCAGCGTGTGAATTTCTCCTCTGGGCGTGTACAGAGAAGGTTCCTGCGGCGGGGGAGAGGAAGGATTTTCCGCGCGGAACCGGGCCGCTTCCTCCTGCGGGGAACCGAAGCGCGCCAGCACCTCCTCCTCGGTCAGCCCCTGCTCCAACCCGTCGCAGATCAGTTCCTCGTAGTAGTCGGAAATCTGCTGCCGTTCCTCCGGAGAGAGCGGTTCCAGGGCGTATAAAAATTCCTGCAAAAACTGTTGGCGTGTCATTTGGATTCCTCCTCGCTGGTGTGTTTGACAAAGGTATAGATGCGTTCCATCTCCGACCATTCCTCCAGAAACAGCCGGATTCTTTCTTCGCCTGCCGGTGTGATTTGATAGTACTTGCGCAGCCTTCCGTTGTGCTCCTGCTTGTAGGTGGTCAGGCATCCTGCCGCTTCCAGGCGTTTCAGGATGGGGTACAGGGTGGATTCCGAAACGGGGATGCAGGGCGAGACCAGACCGATCAATTCGTAGCCGTAGGAGGGGCCCTTTTTCAGCACCGCCAGGACACAGGTGTCCAGCAGTCCTTTTTTTCGCTGTGTGTCCATTTTTACCTCCTTTTGCACAATACTATGTATTACGTTGTATTTGCAGTATACCATGTAACGCATAGTATGTCAACAGGCAAAAAAATCCGCCGCACAACCAGCGGTGTGCGGCGGCTCGTTTTTTTATTTCAGTTCGATAGCAAGGCAGTTGACATATTCGGTGGGCATGGTGTCAGGCAGTTTGACCGTCAGAGTGCCGAAGTTCTGAGCGAACGGGACGTTCCCCTCGCCCAGCAGGCGGACGGATTGCACCTGCTCCTCCGGCAGCAGGCTCTTGACGACGGCGGTGCGGTTTTCCGGCGCGCGCATCATGAAGGCATAGACTGTCTTGCCCTTCTGGGTGAAGCGGTAGTCGGAAGGCGTCCAGTCGGCGGCCGTCTCGGTGAAGCCCTGGATTACGGTGCGGGTGTCGCCCTCGGTCGAGATGCGCCACGGACGCGTGCCGTACACGCCTTCGGAGCAGACGGCGAACCACTTGGCCAGCTCCTCCAGAATCCAGACGGCCTCGTCGTCGATCGAGCCGTCCGGCTTTTGCAGAACGTTGAGAAGCATCGTGCCGTTCTTGGAAATGATGTCGACGAGCATTTCGACAATGTGGCCGGGGCGCTTGTATTCCTGGCGCACGTCGTAGAACCAGTTGCCGATGCAGGTGTCGGTCTGCCACGGATGGGGCAGGATGTCGGGAAGCTGGCTCTTTTCGATATCCAGCACGCCGATCTGATAGATCTCCGGGCGGCGGTCCTTCTGGTTGTACACCGCGCGGTTTTCGCCGTACTTGTCGATGGAAGTATTGTACAGGTAGGAGACGGCTTCCAGGCCCAGGCGGTAGTTCGGATCGTCCGCGCCGGCTTCAAGGTTCAGAGCAAAGGGCAGACCGCCGTCCGAATACAGCAGATCGGGCTGGTAGCGGTCAATCAGCTCCTTCATGACGGCGAGCCAGTATTCCCGGAATTTCTCGTTGGAGGTGTACCAGCTGTTGAGGTCGAAGCTGCCCTGTTCCACGTTGCAGTGCTCCTGGTTCGCGTGGTAGAAATCCTGATAGGCCGGGTCGTTGCCGTCGTAGGGAACGTCCTTATACGGGCCCCAGGTGTCGTGTCCCTTGTTCGTATACCACCAGGAGAAGGAAGCGCCCAGATGCTCCGTCAGGCCGAAGGGCAGGCCGTGCTTGTCGGCGGCGGCTTTCCACAGGCCGCAGATATCCTTGTGCGGGCCGACCTGCATGGAGTTGAAGCGGTTGAGCTGGGAAGGATAGTTGAAGAAGTGGTCGTGGTGCATCGCCTGGCCGACAAAGTACCGCGCGCCGGCCTTCACATAGAGATCCATCAGCGCGTCGGGATCAAAGTTTTCCGCTTTCCACAGCGCGCAGATATCCTTGTAGCCGAATTTCGAGGGGTGGCCGTAGTGACGGATGTGATAGCGGTACTGATCGGAGCCCTGAATGTACATGTTCCGGGCGTACCAGTCACCGTACATGGGGACGGACTGCGGGCCCCAGTGGGACCAGATGCCGAATTTCGCGTCGCGGAACCAGTCGGGGCACTGATATTCCCGCAGGGAATCAAAGGTTGCTTCAAATTTTTTTGCCATTGCCATACAACTCCTTTGCAAAAAGTAAAACGTTTCGTTTTATGGATATCCTCCGGCATTTTCCGGAGTACGGGAGACTGTCAGGGAGAAATCCGCCGGGTGGACTGGCCCTCCTGCAAGGAGGCGGAGAGGGAAACGGTGACGGGTGCGGTCCGCTCGCCGGAGAAGAATTCCAGCATGAGCCGGGCGGCCTGCAAGCCGATTTCCTCCAGCGGCTGGCTGACGATCGTCAGCGGCGGGCGCGCGACACGCGACAGATCCATGTTGTCAAATCCAATCAGGGAAAGCTCGGAGGGAATCTGCACGCCGCGCTCGTTGAGCGCAATCAGCGTCCCGAGCGTCATTTCGTAGTTGGTGACGAAAACGGCGGTCATCCCCCGTGCCTCGTCCAGCAGCCGCCGGATTTGGCGGTGTCCGCCCTCGAGCGTGTAGTCGCCGTAGGCGATCAGCTCTTCAGCGGGCTCGACGCCATATTCTTTGAGCGCGGCGCGGTAACCGTTCAGGCGCATGCGGGAGGTGTAAACGTCCTTCGGCCCCACCAGAATCCCGATCCGCCGGTGTCCCAGCTCCAGCAGGCGGCGCGCGGCCATGCGGGCCGCGTTCTCATTGTCCAGAAGGACGCAGCTTGCAATCCCGCCGAGCGCGTCGATCGGGCGGTCGAGCAGCAGCACGGGAAGGCCGTTGTCGACAGCGGGGCGCAGGTGGCGGCCGTCGGAGCAGACAGGCATGTTGATGATTCCGTCCACGCGCTTTTCCAGCAGGAAGCGCACGGCGCGGCATTCGCGCTCGCTGTCCGATCGGCAGTCGCACACGATCACGCTGTAGCCCTGCTCCTGCAAAACCCCTTCCACCACGGAAATGATCTGGGTCACAAAGAGGTTGCTCAGCTCGGGGATCACCACGCCGACGGTGCGGCTTTTGTTGGATTTCAGGCCGCGCGCATATTCGTTGACGTGGTAATCCAGCTTTTCGATCGCCCGCTCCACCGCCAGCCGGTTTTTTTCCCGGAGGGCTCCTCCGTTGAGGTATTTTGAGATGGTTGCCAGGCTCAGGCCCGTCTCGCGGGCAATGTCCTTGATGGTCGCGGCCATGCCTTTCCCTCCTGTCTCAAAATAGAAACGTTTCTTGTTTGTGATAAGCATAGCACACAACGATCCCCCTGTCAAACGGAAAATTCCAAAATTTTTCGGGTCTTCCATGAATGCTGAAAAAGAAAAGAATAAATGAAGTTTTTAGCAAGGAGGGAGGGGCTCTGCCTTGACAAACGAAGGGAAGTGTGCTACCTTTTAAAAAACGAAACGTTTCGTTTATAACGTGGGTTCCTTTGGGCGATTTGGAGAAGGAGTGTATGGAAAATGGCTTTGACAACGACAGTGGAGATGCTGCGCCGGGCGCAGGAGCAGCATTATGCGGTGGGCGCGTTCAATGTGGAAAACATGGAGATGGCGCAAGCGATCATACAGGCGGCGGAGGAGCTCCGCGCGCCGGTGATTTTGCAGACCACGCCCTCGACCGTCCGATATGCGGGTACTTCGCTGTATCTGGCGAACGTGGCGGCGCTGGCCCGTGAAGCGAACGTGCCGGTCGCCATGCATCTCGACCACGGCGACAGCTTTGAGCTGTGCGTCAGCGCTCTGCGCGCCGGGTACACCAGCGTCATGATTGACGGCAGCAAGCTGCCGCTGGAGGAGAATATCGCGTTCACGCGCCGCGTCTGCGAGATGTGCTCCGCCGTGGGAGTCCCCGTCGAGGGCGAGATCGGCCGCGTCGGCGGCAAGGAGGACGATCTGGAGGACGAGGGCGGCTACACGATCCCGGAGGAGGCCGTGCGCTTTGAGAAGGAAAGCGGCCTGTTCTCCATGGCGGTCGGCGTGGGCACGGCTCACGGCTTTTATAAGGAAACGCCGGTGCTCAACAAGGAACTGATCACCACTCTGCGGGGGATGCTTTCCGCGCCGATGGTGCTGCACGGAGCGTCCGGCCTTTCGGATGACGACGTGCGCGACTGCATCGCCCGCGGAATCTGCAAGGTGAACTTCGCCACCGAGCTTCGCGCCGCTTACACCAAGGCCGTGCGCGAGGTGCTGGCGGATGCGTCCGTCATTGACCCGAAGGCATACGGCAAGGCGGGGCGCGCCGCCGTCAAGGAGCTGGTGAAGAGCCGCATGATCGTCTGCGGCTGCGACGGAAAGGCGTGAGCGCGGACATGGACGAAATCCTGCTGGGAATTGATATCGGCACCTCGGCCTGCAAGGCTGCCGCGTTTGATCCGGCGGGGCGCGTGCTGGCGCAGACAGCGGAATCCTATCCCGTTTCCTATCCCCGGCCCGGCTGGGCGGAGCAGGATCCGGAGGACTGGTGGAAGGCCGTCTGCTCCGCCCTGCGCCGTCTGATGCGGGAGGGCGGCTTTGCCCCGGAGCGGATCGCCGGAATCGGCGTGGACGGCCAGAGCTGGAGCGCGATCGCGGTCGGGGGAAACGGGAGCGTCCTGTGCCCCACGCCGATCTGGATGGATACGCGGGCCGCGTCCATCTGTGAGGAGCTGCGCCGCACGGTGGGGGAGGAGCGGCTGTTTTCCGTCGGCGGCAACCCGCTTTCCCCGTCCTACACGCTTCCCAAGGTGCTGTGGTATCGGGAACAGCTTCCCGAGGTCTATGCGAAAACAGATAAAATCCTGCAATCCAACAGCTTTATCGCGTTCCGTCTGACAGGCGAAATGACGCAGGATCCCAGCCAGGGCTACGGCTGGGCGTGTTGGGATATGGCGCGCGGCGGCTGGGACGAATCGCTCTGCCGCGATCTGGGCCTGCGCCCCTCGCTGCTCCCGGCGGTCGCGCCGTGCAGCGCGGTGATCGGGAGGGTGACGGCCGAAGCCGCCGCGCAGACCGGTCTGCCGGAGGGAACGCCCGTGGTGGCGGGCGGGCTCGACGCGGCCTGCGGGACGCTTGGCGCGGGCGTTGTCCATCCAGGAGAAACGCAGGAGCAGGGTGGCCAGGCAGGCGGTATGAGCATCTGTATGGATACATGCCGCGCCGATCCCCGGCTGATCCTCAGCGCCCACGTTGTCCCCGATCGCTGGCTGTTACAGGGCGGCACGGTGGGCGGCGGCGGTGCGCTGAACTGGTTTGAGCGCGAATTCGCGGAAGCCGAGCGCCGGACGGCGGCGGAAACCGGCTCGTCCTCCTTCGCGGAGATCGACCGGGAAGCGGCGGAGATTCCAGCGGGCAGCGAGGGCCTTGTGTTCCTGCCGTATCTCGCGGGCGAGCGCAGCCCCATCTGGGACGTGAACGCCAAGGGCGTGTATTACGGCGTGACGTTCTCCAAAACGCGCGCGCATTTTGCCCGCGCCTGCATGGAGGGCGTGGCCTACTCTCTGCGCCATAATCTGGAGACGGCGCAGGAAGCGGGCGTCTCGGCGGGTGTGCTGCGCGCCATGGGCGGAGCGGCGAACAGCCGGTTCTGGACGCAGCTCAAAGCCGACGTGACGGGCAGACGCATCGAGGTGCCGGGCTCCGACACGGCGACATCCCTCGGCGCGGCTATGCTGGCGGGCGTTGGCGCGGGGATTTACCGTGACTGTGAGGACGCGGCGGCGCAGACGGTGCGGATCCGGCGGGTGCACGAGCCCGATCCGGCGCGCCGCGAAGCCTATGAAGCAGGATATCGGACATACCGGCGTCTGTATGAGAATTTGAAGGATCTGATGAAGGAGGATAAGCCATGAAAGCGGCGGTCTTGCATGCAAATGAGGATATTCGGTACGAGGAGTTTCCCACGCCGGAAACCTTGCCGGGAACGGTGAAGGTGCGGGTGCGCGCGACGGGCATCTGCGGCAGCGATGTGCCGCGCGTGCTGCATCACGGCGCGCACTTTTACCCGGTGGTGCTGGGACATGAGTTCGCGGGCGACGTGGTCGAGGTCGGCGAAGGGGTGGAGACGCTCCAGGTGGGCGACACCGTCTCCGGCGCGCCGCTGCTTCCCTGCATGAAGTGCGCGGACTGCCAGCAGGGAAATTATTCGCTCTGCAAGCATTACAGCTTTATCGGCAGCCGCCAGCAGGGCAGCTTCGCGGATTACGTCGTGCTGCCCGAGCGCAACGCGGTGAAGTACGATCCGTCCATCCCGTATGAGCAGGCGGCGATGTTTGAGCCCTCCACGGTCGCGCTGCACGGCGTGCTGTGCAACAATTATCAGGGCGGCGGGGATGTAGCCGTGTTCGGCTGCGGCACCATCGGCATCTTCACGCTGCAATGGGCGAAGATCTTCGGAAGCCGCCGCGTGGTGGCGTTCGACATCGACGAGGGCCGTCTGGCTCTGGCCCGGCGCATGGGAGCGGACGAGACGATCAACACGAAGGAAGAGGGCTTCATGGAGCGCGCCAAGGCCCTGACCGGCGGGCGCGGCTTTGCCTGGGTCTTTGAGGCGGCAGGCAACCCGGTCACCATGCACATGGCCTTCGAGGCGGCGGCCAACAAGGCGCACGTCTGCTTCATCGGCACGCCCCATGTGGATATGACCTTCACCCCCGCCGAGTGGGAGAACATGAACCGCAAGGAATTTTTGCTCACCGGAAGCTGGATGAGCTATTCGGCTCCCTTCCCGGGGAAGGAGTGGGAGCTGACGGCGCATTATTTCGCCACCGGACAGCTCAAATTTGACCCGGAGTTTCTGTACCGCAAATTCCCCATGAGCCAGGCCGCGGAGGCCTTCGCCCTGTTCCATCATCCGGAGCAGGTGCACGGGAAAATCATGCTGGTCAACGAATAAAAAACAGATTGCCGCCCGTCCTGGGGAGGAGGACGGCAGTCCGGAACAAATTGGAAAGGAAGAATACTATCATGACAGTGATCGATCCCAACGCAGTCCCGAAGAAAACGCTGGCGAACGGCGAGCAGATTCCCTGCATTGGCATGGGAACCTTCGGCTCGGACCGTTACGGCGCGCAGGAGGTTTCCGACGCGGTCGCGGGAGCCATCCGCTGCGGCTACCGCATGTTTGACTGTGCCTCCGTCTACGGCAACGAGGACCAGATCGGCGAGGTGTTCGCGCATGCCTTTGCCGCCGGAGAAGTCAAGCGCGAGGAGCTGTTCATCATCTCCAAGGTCTGGAACGATATGCATGGCAAGGGCGATATCCTGCTTTCCTGCGCCAAGACGCTCAAGGATTTGCAGATTGACTATCTCGACGCGTACTTTGTCCACTGGCCGTTCGCCAATTACCACGCGCCGGGATGCAGCGGCGATTCCCGCAATCCGGATTCCAAGCCCTTCTACACGGAGGACTTCATGGCCGCGTGGAGGCAGATGGAGCGTCTGTACGATATGGGTCTGGTGCGCAACCTCGGCATGTCCAACATGACGATCCCGAAGCTGGAAGCGGTCCTGCCGCTGTGCCGCATCAAGCCCACGCTCATCGAGATGGAGCTGCACCCGGCCTTCCAGCAGCCCGAGCTGTTCCGCTATTGTGTCGAGCGCGGCATGCAGCCGGTGGGCTTCTGCCCGATCGGCAGCCCGAACCGCCCCGACCGCGACAAGGCCGAGGGAGACGTGGTGGACACCGCGATGCCCGCCGTCGAAGATGCCGCGAAGGCGCATGGGATTCATCCCGCGCTGGTCTGCCTGAAATGGGCCGTGCAGAACGGTCAGATTCCGATCCCGTTCTCCGTTCATGAGAAAAACTATGTTTCCAATCTGCAATGTGTCACGGAGGATCCGCTCACCGAGGAGGAGATGGAAGCCATCCGTCTCGCGGATCAGAACTGCCGTCTGGTCAAGGGACAGGTGTTCCTGTGGCCGGGAGCCACAGACTGGCGCGCTCTCTGGGACGAGGACGGCGTGATTACGCAGTAAAAGGAGGGCGTTTGCCATGCTGAAAGGAATTCCCCCGATTCTTACGCCGGAGCTGCTCAAGGTGCTCATGGAGATGGGACACGGCGACGAGCTGGTGCTGGCGGACGGCAATTTTCCGAAATTCGCGCATCCCGCGAATGTGATTCGTCTTGACGGCCACGGGATCCCCGAGATCCTTGACGCGATTCTGAAGTTTATGCCGCTGGATCCCTATGTGGAGCATCCCACGATTCTCATGGAGGTGCTGCCGAACGATCCGTATAAGCCGGAGATCTGGCCGCGCTACCGGGAGATTGGGGCCAAATATGAGAAGGACGGTCTGCGGGAGATCGCGATCAACAAGTTTGAGTTTTACGAGCGCGCCAAGAAAGCGTATGCGGTGGTGGCCACCAGCGAGGCGGCGCTGTATGCCAATATGATTCTGAAAAAAGGCGTTGTATAAACGTGAAGTTTTCGTCCACCTTTTTCAAAAGGTGGCGGGGGTAAAGGGGGCAGAGCCCCCTTCTAGAAAGTCATGCGAAGCCATAGGAAATCCAGAAAAAAGAGCGGAGCGAATTTTTTCGGACGTCTTGTGTCAAGCTGTTTTTCCCCCAATATCAAAAAGGGCCGGAGCCGGACATTACTTTGTCCAGCTCCGGCCCTTTGCCATTTGCGAAATGTTCAGCTTTCTTCTCCCTTTTTGCGCAGCTCCAAAAACGCGTTCTTGAGCGCCTCCGGCATGGGAAGACCCATCAAGCCCAGATTTTCGATGACGCTCAGCCCTTCGTTGGCAAGAAAAAAGAAAATCACCGTGCTGCGCACATAGCCTTCCACGCCGAACAGCGCGTCGAGCCGCGCCGCCACCAGAACGCACAGCAGGATCCCGCATTTGCGGAACAGCCCTTTGATGCTGGCCCGGCTCTCAAAGCTGCCGTCCGGTGTCTTGTTGGAGTTTTTCCAGACCAGCGCCAGCACAATCCCCAGCGCGTAGTCGATCGCCATCACGGCCACGAGCGTTTGCAGCATGACGTCCCAGCCTCCAAGCGCCTGCGACACTACGGCTCCGGCAGCGGCCAGCCCGCCCAGCACAGTGTAATAGATTGTCTGTGTGCGTGTCATGCGATTTCCTCCTTTTCAATCCGCGCCACAAAGATCCGATCTCCGCCCTCCGCCGGGTAGATCCCGGCCTCCTGTCCCGGTTCTCCGACAGGTACGACGTGCCAGAGCGTGCTTTCTCCGTCCCGGCGGCACCGCACAAGCCGAAAAGCGGCGGGTTTTCCGCTGCTCTCTCCGCAGACCAGATCAATGTCCTGCCCGGTGATCTTCACGGTGTAAAGGGAATTCGGGGCAATGCGGACGGGATTGTCCGTGCCGTTGGTCGTGTCGGAGGCCCAGCGGGCGGGAGACTGCGCGGATTCCTTCGTGTATCCGTTCCAGCCGTTCTGCCGTGTGAGGGACGAATAATCGAGAAAACTCTCGTCTGTGTCCACGTTTCCGGAAATGCCGTCCACGCGTCCCGTGCTGCCGGTTTGCTGCATCCCGCAGGAGACGTCCGGCGCGCCGGTGTAATCCGCCAGCCACAGCTCCCACGCGGAGAGACGCGAAAGGTCAATCCGGTTTTTGATGTAATCGAGGTTGGTGTACATCCCCGCGCGCCAGCCGAGCCGTTCCAGCTCCGAGCAGAAGGCCACCGCCAGCTGGGCGCGCAGCTCCTTGTGCGGCGTCACGCCGTGCTCCGTGCTGTAGCGTTCGCTGTCGTATTCATAGTCAAAATAGACCGGATAAAGAAATTTTCCCTTATACGGCTCTAAAACGCGGGCGCACAGCTGCGCTTCCTCGCGCGCCTCGTCGGGCGTGAGAGCATACGAAAACCAGTAAGCCCCGCACGCGATTCCGGCCCCAAGCGCCCCGGCGGCGTTTGCCGTGAAGCGGGAGTCTTGCTGGGATGCGTGTTTGCCGTATCCCGCGCGGAGGATCGCAAAGCCGATCCCCGCCTTTTTTACCTTGTTCCAGTCAATAGAGCCGTTGTGGCTCGATACGTCAATTCCTTTCATGAATCCTCCCTTCTCAGGATACCAGTTCCCACTGCCAGAGTCCCGGCGTTCCGGGCGCCCAGACGCAGGGGACCATGTCCCCGCCCTCGGCCACACGGTACACATGGCCATCGTAGCTGAAATACTGTCCCGCGCGGCAGTCCATGCCGTACACCCAGGGGATGGGATCCTCCTGCGTTCCGGCGTGCTCCGTTTCAATGGGGCGGTAGACGGCGAGCATCCCTTCTCCGTGCGGGGGCTGGTTTTCCTGCGGCGTTACGCCGCCGGACTGCACGACGCGGTACAGCGTTTCCCCGTCGCGCAGAATGCTTCCCTCCGCCAGTTTGTTTCCCGCTGCCAGCACATCCTCCCACACGGGGGAAAGCTCCGGCATGGCAAGCGCCTGATCGTCGGAGAGGGAGACGGAGGAGGCGGCGAACACCCGTGCTGCTTCCACAGACTGCTGCGCCAGCCGCTCCGCCTGCACCGCCTGCTGTTCTTCCTTCCGGATGGCCTGAATGCTGTCCTCCCGATGATAAATCACTGATAGTTCCCTCCAATCGACGAAATGTAGCATTCCCCGGAGCCTGTGCCGCGCGACAGGGTAGCGCGGATTTTGACGCCCCAGGCGGACGCTGTTTTGGTTTTGTTCGTAAAGAAATATTTC
>DVGZ01000005.1 GCA_018712435.1 Candidatus Caccousia avicola | reverse complement strand
AGAAGGTAGAAACTATCCTGCGGCGGGGTGTGTTCAATACCCGCCCCAGAGATTTTTACGATGCGTACATACTGGCAACCACGCAGAAATTTGATAAGGCTGTGTTTACCGAAGCGTTGAACGCCACCGCAGCTCATCGCGGCACCGCCCAGCAGATTGTGGATGTGCCTGCCATTTTGCACAACATTGAAACCAGCCGAGAACTCAAATCCATGTGGGAGAAGTACCGCAAGCAATTTGCCTACGCCGCCCACATTGAGTACAGCCAGATCATAGATGTGCTGAAAACGCTGGTTGGCTGACCGTGAACTGCACTCGAAATTAAGATGCCCGCAACACGGTTCGGGTTCGATTAGAGCGTATCTGAAAAGTAAAAAATGACGAATCCCGATGGATGTGGTAAAATTATGCTGGGTGATAAAAATGGCAAATAGAAGGTATGAGCTGACAGATGAACAGTGGGAGCGAGTAAAAGATATGATCCAGCATTCCAAGATGGGGCGGCCTGCGAAAGATGACCGACTCATGCTGAACGCTATGTTTTGGCTTGCCAGAAGTGGAGCAGGATGGGAAGACCTTCCTGAGCGATACGGCCCCTGGAAAACGGTCTACAGCCGTTTTTGTAAATGGCGTGATGACGGTACGCTGCTGCGGATCTTTCAGTCCTTGAATGAGGATGCGGATATGGAAAATCTGTCTTTAGACTATACGGTTATCAAAGCACATCCCCATAGTGCCGGGGCTAAAAAGGGGCTGTAAATAGCGAAAACAATCAATTCATTGGAACAAGTAGCGGTGGAAAGTCTACAAAAATTCATGCTGTTGTGGACGCCCTTGGAAATCCGGTTTACCTTCAGCTAACAGGCGGAAATGTCCATGATGCAACGGTTGCTGTAGATGTACTGTCACATCTTGATCTTTCGGGCAGTACAATCCTGGCTGATAAAGCTTATGGAACCGCCGAAATTCTGGACTACATTCAGCAGCAGGATGGAGACTATGCCATTCCTCCAAAATCCAATACACGAAACCCCTGGCGTTGCGATTGGGTGCTCTATAAGGAGCGCCATTTGGTTGAGTGCTTCTTCCTCAAATTGAAACAGTTCAGACGTGTTGCTACCCGTTATGACAAGTTGGCATCATCTTTTCTTGCCTTTGTTTATCTGGCTGCCATTGCCATTTTGTTAAAATAGACTAACTACTGGGACTTTTCAGAAACGCTCTAGTATAGCAAACTTAATATATTATTGCAAGGCAAACATTTTCCGCTATTCTGAAAGCTTTGAAAGTTTCAAGCTTTCATTTGAAACTTCAGGGATTGACGAATTTATGGGAAAGCGGTACAGTAAAGAAAATACGGGCCGTTCCCATCCGGGAAAGTATGCCTGTTCAATCAGGGAAGGAGTTTTATCATGTTCATCAAATCCAGTAAGGTTGCCCAGACTCCGCCGATGGGGTGGAACAGCTGGGACTGCTTCGCGGCCAACGTGACGGAAGAGCAGCTCATGGCAAACGCACGCTACATGCGCGACCATCTTAAAGACCACGGCTGGCAGTATGTTATGTGTGATATTCAGTGGTCGGAGCCGCTGGCCGGAACAGAGGAAGGCGAATACCGTCCCTTCGCAACGCTGTGCCTGGATGAGTACGGCCGCCAGATCCCGGCGGAAAACCGCTTCCCCAGCAGCGCGGGCGGCAAGGGCTTTGGGCCGATTGCCGACGAAATCCACGCGATGGGTCTCAAATTCGGCATTCATATTATGCGCGGCATTCCTCGCCAGGCGGTACACGCCCACATGCCCGTTCTCGGGACAGAAGTAACGGCCGATCGGATTGCCAGCCCGTTCTCCATCTCCAAATGGAACGGCGACATGTACGGCGTGGACGCGTCGAAGCCCGGCGCGCAGGCCTACTATGACTCCATCTTCCAGCTCTATGCCTCCTGGGGCGTGGACTTTGTGAAGGTGGACGACATCTGCAACACCAACCTTTATATAGACAACCCCTACTCCGCGAGCCGTGAGATCGAGATGATCGCCAAGGCGATCCAGAACTGCGGACGCGACATGGTGCTGAGCCTTTCTCCCGGACCCGCTGTGATTGAGGAAGCATGGCACCTGAAAACATACGCCAACATGTGGCGCATGACGGACGACTTCTGGGACAAGTGGGAACCTCTCAAGCATATGTTCTTCCGCTGCGAGCTGTGGCAGTCCCATGTCGGCGCGGGAAGCTGGCCGGACTGCGATATGCTTCCCCTGGGCAAAATCGGCATCGGCTTCCGTCATCCGCGCATGACGAATTTCACCAAGGATGAACAGATCACCATGATGACACTGTGGAGCGTGTTCCGCTCTCCGCTGATGGTAGGCGGCGATCTGCCCCAGAACGACGAGTGGACGCTCTCGCTGCTGACAAACGACGAGGTCATCGCCGTCAATCAGCAGGGTGCAAACCCGCGTCTCCTCGAAAAGACGGAGGACTTCCGTCTGTGGGCCAGCGACGCTCCGGACGGCGGGCTGTATCTGGCGGGCTTTAACCTCTCGGAGGAAGAAAAGACCTTCTCCCTGCCGCTGGGCGATCTTGAAAAGACGGACGCCGCCGCACGCGATCTGTGGGCGCACCGCGATCTGGGAACAGCCCCCGGAGAAGCCGTCATCCCCGCGCACGGCAGCTTCCTGTGGAAGCTGACAAAGGCCAACTGAGCGAACATTCCTCGTTTCACGATTCACAAAGAAAGGGAGAAAAAATATGGTAAAGAAACAGCTTTCCTCCGTCGACCTTACAAGGGTATCCATTTCCGATCCCTTCTGGTCCAAAGTGCAGAATCTGGTGACGGACGTGGTTATTCCCTACCAGAAGCAGATTCTGGAGGATGCGATTCCCGACGCGGAAAAGAGCCACGCCGTTGAAAACTTCCGAATCGCCGCGGGCGAGCAGAAGGGCGAATTTTACGGCATGGTGTTCCAGGACAGCGACGTAGCCAAGTGGCTGGAAGCCGTGGCCTATTCGCTGGCCATCCATCCCGACGAGAAACTGGAGCGCGAGGCGCTGGATCTGATTGCTCTCGTGGGACGCGCACAGGAGCCGGACGGCTACCTCAACACCTATTTCACCGTCAAGGAGCCGGAGCACAAATGGCAGAATCTTCAGGAATGCCATGAGCTGTACTGCGCGGGCCACATGCTGGAAGCCGCTGTGGGCTGGTATGAGGCCACCGGCAAAACGGAGCTGCTCGACATCATGCGCAAGAACGCGGATCTGATTTGCAGCCGCTTCGGTAAGGATAAGCTGCGCGGCATCCCGGGCCACGAGGAAATTGAAATGGCCCTGGTTCGCCTGTACCGCATCACCGGCGAGAAAAAATATCTCGACACCGCGGGCTATTTCCTGGAGGAACGCGGCACGGAGCCGAACTATTTCAAAGAAGAAAAAGCAAAGCGCGATTGGGAGCACTGGGGAATGAACCCGGACGATCGCGAATACGCCCAGAACCACGCGCCTGTGAAGCAGCAGGACAAGGCGGTCGGCCATGCCGTGCGCGCCGCTTACCTCTATACCGCCATGGCGGACTATGCTTCCGAGACGGGCGACGAAGAAATGTATGAGGCGTGCAAGCGTTTGTGGAGAAACATTGTCGACTGCCGGATGTATGTCACGGGCGGCATTGGCTCCACAGTGCACGGCGAAGCCTTCTCCGCCGACTACGAGCTGCCGAACGATCTGGTGTATGCGGAGACCTGCGCTTCCGTCGCCATGGCGTTCTTTGCCCGCCGCATGATGGAAATCGAGCCGAAGGGCGAATATGCGGACATTCTTGAAAAGGAACTGTACAATGGCATTCTCAGCGGCATGCAGCTCGACGGCCGCCGCTTCTTCTACGTCAACCCGCTGGAGGTCGTTCCCGGCGTATCCGGCAAGCTGCCGGAATACAAGCATGTTCTGCCGGAGCGTCCGGGCTGGTATGCCTGCGCCTGCTGCCCGCCGAACGTGGCGCGTCTCGCGACCTCCATCGGCCAGTATGCCTGGGGAGAGAACGAGGATACCGTCTATGCGCACACCTACCTTGGCGGCAAGGTCTCCTTCCGCAACGGCGCGGTCATCTCCTGCGAATCCTCCTACCCGTGGCAGGGGAACATCCAATACACCATGGAAGCCGACAAGGAATTCACCTTCGCCATCCATATTCCGGGCTGGTGCAAGAACTGGTCGCTGCATGTGAACGGCGAGGAGCAGCCGGAGCTGCGCGACGGCTACGCCTACCTGCACCGCGCCTGGAAAGCGGGCGACGTGGTGAAGCTGACCTTGACGCTTGCCCCCAGAAGACTGTACGCCAACACGAACGTGCGCGCCGACGCGGGCTGCGTGGCTCTCGCGAGAGGCCCTGTGGTCTACTGCTTCGAGGAAAAGGATAACGGCGCGAAGCTCTCCGCCCTGCGCATTCCGCGCGGCGCGGCGATCGCTGAGGAAACCTGCACGGAGGAGAAGCTTGACGGCATGACGGCTCTGACGCTTCCCGGTGTGCGCGTCACTTCCGGAACGGCGCTCTACAGTGAGGAACCGCCGAAGGAGGAAGCCGTTACGCTGCGCGCTGTCCCCTATTTTGCCTGGGGCAACCGTGGAGCGGGTGAAATGCGCGTCTGGCTGGTGGAAAAGGAAGGCTGACCAGAAGGCGTAAACATGAAGTTTTCGCCCGCCTTTTTCAAAAGGCGGCGGGGTTTGGGGCAGAGCCCCATCAAATCCCGCGAAGCTACAGAAAAGCCAGGAAAAAGAGCAAAGCGATTTTTTCCGGATTTTTATCGCTTCAGTAAATAACAAAACCTCTGACTGCATGACATAAAAAGGAGACGATTCTTTCTTTTGAGAAAGGATCGTCTCCTTTTGCGCGTTTTTCACCTAAGCTTTTGGTGGGAAAATCACTTTTTTGTCACTTTTTGTCTATTTTGTTGAGGATGCGGCTCATTTTTCTTATCATAAGAAGCAAGGAGACAAACCGAAAGCGAGGTGAGCGGCATGAAATTTTCCCACCGTCAGGGAGATCCCTGGCTCGTTTGGCTGATCCGGATCGCGATTGGGCTGGGACTTGGGATTCTCTCCATCCTGTGGCTCCTCCCGCTCGCCTACGCGCAGAGAGGGTACCGAGCCTTTGGAGGAGAGATTCTTCTGATTCTGTTTGTGTTTCTGATTCCTCTCTTTATCCCCAGTCTCCGCAAATGACCGCTGATACACGTTCGCCAAACTGTGATATAATAAACACACAGCACTGCACAAGCGCATCATAAAAAGAAAAATTCTTCTGACAGGAAGGGATGTTATGTATCGAATACTGCTGGTGGATGACGATCCGCACATCCAGACGGCAAACGAAGCTTACCTGAAAAAACGCGGCTACCAGGTCTACCGGGCGGACGACGGCCTTTCCGCCCTTACCCTGACCAAAACCGCCGAGCTGGACGCGATCGTCCTCGACGTGGACATGCCGGGGCTGGACGGCGTGACCCTCTGCCGCCGTATCCGGGAGATCAGCCGGGTTCCCGTCATTTTTCTGTCCGCTTACGCCAAAACCGATGACCGAATCCGGGGGCTGATGGCGGGAGGCGACGATTATCTCGGAAAGCCCTATTCCCTGGTAGAGCTGGAGCTGCGCCTGCGTCTGCGCATCCAGGGCAGGCAGAGCATTCTTTCCTCCGAAATTCTCTGCTTTGACGAACTGGAAATCGATCTGGGGCTCCGGGAGGTGCGCTACGACGGGGAGCGCATTTCCTTCCCGCCGCTCGAATTCGAGCTGCTGGCCTTTCTGGCCCAAAACCCCGGACAGGTATTTTCCTATGAACAGCTTTACGACCATGTGTGGAAATCTCCTCTGAACCGGGGACTGCACAACATGCAGGTCTGTATGGCGCGGGTACGCCAGAAGCTGAAACGGATCTGCCCCAAACGGCAGTATATTGAAACCATCCGTCAAAAGGGCTATCTGTTCCGGGGCGAACCGGAAACGCGCTGACCCGCCCCGGCCATCCCTACGCTTTTCGTGAGCGTTTGAGCACCAGCGCGGCAGCTCCTCCGGAAACCGCAAGCCCGCCCAGCACGAGCAAAGCCTGCTGGCTCGCGGAAAGCGTGCCCGGAGTTTGGCTGTCCGAATGCGCATCCGTCTCCAAAACGGAAACCTCCTGCTCCGCCGTCTCGTTCTCCGTCTCCACAGGGTCAGGTTCAGGCTCCTCCGTCAGTAAAAGCGGCTCTTCCAGAATCTCCTCTTCGGGAGAGACAGCGGCTTCCTCGACGGTTTCCGTGATGGCCATGGGTTCTTCGGCAGGGAATGTTTCCCGTTCCGGCTCCTGCCAGGGCTTTGCAGCCACCGGTTTCTCAGCCGTTTCTGGCTGCTCCGGCTCCAGCTGTTCTGTCTCGGGCTGCACCGGCTCCTCCGTCTCGCCTGTTTCCGGCTCAGCGGGTGTTTCCTCTGTCGGATCGCCGTTCTCCTCAGCCGGATCCCCTTCCTCCAAAGCGCCGTCGTCTATGGGAAGCGGTTCCCGATCCGGCGGCAGAGGATTGACGGCTCCGCCCCGGTTTCCTCCCTGATCCGCCGCTTCCTCCTCCGGAAGCAGGAAGCTTTCCGTCAGCCAGAAACGATCCTCCGCCGCATTGGTTCCTCTGACACGATACCGGCGCGGCGTGTCATCCTGTACTTCGAAGATGGCAACCGGGTTTCCGTGGACATCCTGTGAAAGGATGAAAAGCGGTTCCTCCCACACCGTCCACGTTTTTCCTTCGTCCTCCGAGACTTCTCCCCACAGCCTGTCCAGCTCATCGGGAAGCTGTCCGAGCACAAGCTGGGCGGCTGCCGCCTCTTTTCCGGACCAGAAGGCATCCTTTACGACAAGCTCATCCAAACGATACCAGCGGACGGAAACAGACGGCGGAACCTCGGAGGGAATCGGCGTGCCGCCGGCATCCACAAAGCTTCCCGTCAGCGTCCATTCGCCGGAGGTTCTCCCGTCATAGCCGGACAGATCCCAGGCCAGCGCGACCTCCCTCCACTCCTCCTTCCCATTCTCCTGCACATAGGCCGTCAGGGAGGAGGGCAGATCCTCGATGGTCAGCGGCGTCCCCTCCTCCAGCCACACATCCTTGAGCGGACGGTTTTCGTTCTCCACAAACGGTGTGCTCCACCGCACCAGATCCTCCGGCAGCTCCATCTCCTGTACCTTCACGAATGCGCCGGGATCCTGGAGAATCAGGAGCCCCTCGCCCTGTAAATCCAGTTCCACATCCGTCAGAACGAGGGTTCCGCCCTCCCTGACCACGATCAGCGGCTCGTCGGACAGCTCCGCATGCAGCGCCGGGCTGGCTTCCCCGTCGCTTCCAATCGCAAAGGTGCCAATTTTGAGGAAAGCTCCCTTTTCCACCACGACGGGACCGTCCAGATACACATCCAGCGTTCCGGGATACATCCCCTCCTGAAGATAGGGATTTCCCGCAAACTCTGGGGAAAGCGTCTCATAGGTGCGCATTTCTCCCTCTTCCAGGATTTCCGGCCCCAGATGCACGGTGTGCTGCGTCGCGCCGTCGCCGGACGGATCGCCGCCCGAAGGTCCTCCGATCAACGGAGGATCCCCGCCGGAATCGCGAAATTCCAGCGCGCTGACAGGGAACCCGATTTCTCCGAGTACCCCTAACCACAGGCACAGTACAACCAGGATACTCATTGCTTTTCGACACTTCATCCCGCGATTTTCTCTCCTTTTGAGGTGGTATATGAAAAACCAACGATGGCTCAGCCTGCTGGTCCTCCTTCTTCTTGTGGCCGGAGGATCCGGCTTTTTTCTTCTTCTGCACTATGACAACAAATATACGCAGGCGCTTCCCTCCGCCTCGGGGATTAACCTGCTTCAGGAGGATCCCTCCCGGCCCGCCTTTCTGGTGGACGGCTGGGAATACTATCCAGGTGTTCTTCTGGAACCGGACGAAATATCCTCCTATGAAGGCGATGTTCTCTCTGTCTATGTCGGACGGTACCCTAATTTTTCCCGGCAGCTCGGTTCTCCCTTCGGCGCCGCCACCTACCGTCTGACTTTGCGCAACGAGGGGGAGCCTGTCCCGCTTGTCCTGTATGTTCCGGAGCTGCTGTGCGCGGGTAAAATCTATATTGCGGGAGCTGAGGCGGGGGAGCTTGGCAGCATCGATCCGTACCGTCCTCTCGCAGCCGACGGCTGCTACGCGTTTACCGCCGAAGAAGAAACGGAAATTGTCATCCAATGCGTCAACTATACGCACTACTATTCCGGTCTGTACTATCCTCCCGCCGTCGGCACGGCGGAGGGCATTTCTCATATGGTCACGGCTCGTCTGGCGGTGTACGGCCTGCTCTGCTTTGCCCCGCTGGCCGTCGCGCTTTCCAATCTCGCCCTGTGGGCCATGGGACGGGACAAATTGTCCCGCCGGATGGGGCTGCTCTGTCTCTGCTCCTCCCTGCGCACCGCCTACCCATTCCTGCACGCGCTGGGATTTCCTCTGGTGCGTCTGCTGTACTCCATGGAGGACGCCTGCGGCGGCATGGTCCTGCTGTGCGCCATGCTGATCGCGGGGGAGCTGTCCGGGGCCGTGGGCCGCTGGTACCACCGCAGGCTGGCGATCCCCGCCGCGGCGGCCATGTGCACAGCTTTTGCCGTCTTTCCTGCGCTCATTTTACCATATGTGCCATCTTTCATCAACCTTTACGGGATCGTTCTTTTCATTTATAAAGCGTTATCCGGGGCCTATCTGCTTTTTCTGGGCGTGCGCGCTCTGCGGACGGGCGATCCGCTCAGCCGCTTTCTGCTGTTCGCCGCCGGACTGTACGGCATTTCCCTGACCGTCTCCACTCTCACCATCAACTCCTTCGAGCCCGCCCGGGGCGCGTGGCCCGAGGAATACGGCGGATTTTTGCTGACCTTCGGCTTCGCGGCGCTGATGGTTCGCCGCAGCATCCTGCTTTCGCGTGAAAACCACCGGCTCACCTGCCATTTGCAGGAGGCTGTCGATCGCCGCACCCACGCAATCGAAACCCTTCTCGCGGAACGCCGGGAGCTTCTGGGAAGCCTGATTCACGATCTGAAAAATCCGCTCGCCGCCGTGAAAAGCTATGCCGAGCTTGTGCGCAGCGGCGGGGTGGCGCTGGATCGGGAAACCGCCGGATATCTCGACGCGCTCACGGATCGGGTTGGGGCCATCGAGGAGCGGTTTTCCTTTCTGCAAAGCTTCTCCCGGGGCGAACGCGGAGCAACGGCTTTGCAAACCTTCTCCCTCTCCCGCTTCCTGCGGGAATTCTACGAGGACAACCACCCCGATATGGAGCTTTCGGGGCAGAGCTTCCGGCTCGCGCTTTGTCCCGGCGAGCTTTTCCTGCGCGGGGATCCGGAGCGCCTGCGCGCCGCTCTCGAAAACCTGTGCTATAACGCGCTGTCCTTTACGCCCAGAGACGGAACCGTCACCCTGTCTCTGAACGAGGAAAACGGGATGGCCGTTGTGCGCGTGAGCGACACCGGCTCCGGCATTGCCCCGGAGGATCTGCCCCATGTCTTTGAGCGCGGCTTCACACGCCGTCCCGAGGGGGAGGGCATGGGACTGTTCATCGTGCGGACCATTACTTTAGAGCACAGCGGAACGGCGGAGGTTTCCTCCGTGCCGGGCCAGGGCAGCGTGTTCACACTCCGGTTCCCTCTGAGCGCTCCGGATTCCCCCGAAGAAAACGCATAAAAAAGGACGCGCTGTGCGGAATATTCCACACAGCGCGTCTTGTTTCGTATCAAATTCCGCCCTCACCCCCTTTATGCGCATTCGCAGTCCACGGGGCGCTCGGGCGCTTTCAGCTGGAGCACCATCACCGTCACGTCGTCGTCATGACCGTCGCTGCGCCGGGCGATTGCGCCGGACACAAGCTCCTCGGCCAGCTCCTGCGGGAGCGAGCCGGAAAAGTCCTGCACCGCGCTGAGCACCCAGTCGTCGCCCGCGGCCACTGCCCCGTCGCTCATGAGCACGATCAGATCCCCGTCTCCCAGAACCTCGTCGCGCCGGGAGAAGGACGTTTCATTGAGGATCCCCACCGGCAGCGAGGGCGCGTCCACCCACGCCGCCCGCCCCTTCTTGCGCACAATGGACGCGGCTGCCCCGGCTTTATAGAAATCGGCGGCTCCGCTGAAGCGGTCAAGAAGCACGAGATCCAGAGTGGCAAGCGACTCGTCCCCGGATTTCGCGATCAGCGCCGAATTGACGATTTGCAGAGCGGCCTCCGGGCCGATCCCAGCTTGCAGCAGACGCGACAGGATGCCGCTGGCCATGGCCCCGTCCACGGCGGCGCGCCCGCCCGACCCCATGCCGTCGCTCAGGACGGCGGCCTGCCTGCCGAAGCCGTCGGGGAAATAATCAAAGCTGTCGCCGCAGAGCGTTCCGTTTCCGCAGATGTGCTGGGAAAATCCCGTGGCGACGCGGTAGACCGGCTTTTCGCTCATTTGAATCCGGCATTTCCCCTGCGCCGTGCTGACGCAGGGCAGCTCAAACGCTTTCCCGCACGCGCGGGAAACCTCTTTTACAATCTCATTGCGGCTCAGATGGCTTTTCTCCCCGCGCGCCGCCTCGGCTTCCACCGTCATGCGGCCAAAGCGATCCACCCGGCAGCTCACGTCCAGCGGCAGAAGCCCCATAGCGCGCAGAGATTCCGAAACGCGCCGCGCGGCCGCGAAGTCAAACCGCTCATAAAGCTCAAGCTCCCCCGCCATGTCTTCCAGCATTCGGCTCACCGTGCCAAACTGCCCGGCAACGAGAGAACGGATCTGCGCCAGCCGCCGCTCCGCGGCTTCGCGGACGGTGAACTCGGAATAGTTGCGGTTGATGTTGCCGATCAGCTCGTTGACACGGGCGCAGTGGGACGAAAAATGATCCGGCAGATCCTGCCGCGTCACACGGCCGTCGCGGCGGAGCGCCGGCGTGAGCGAATTGAACGCGTCGATGGTGCGGGTGTAGCGCTGCCCCCAGCAGTACAGATGCAGACTGCATCCCGCGCAGGTTTCCTTTTCCAGCCGCTTGTATACGCCATTGATATCCGGCGCGCAGGTAAAGGCCAGCTTGCGCGAAACCTCCTCCACCGATTCGGACACGCCGCCGAGCGCCTTGGACGCGTAATCCAGCTTCATGATCACGGTACGGCGCAGCGCGTCGCTTTTTGTCAGATCCTCACGGCGCAGGAAAAGCCCGGCGATCATCCCGCCCAGCTTCGCGGGAAGCGCCAAATAGATCGCCCCGGCTGTGGCCGACTCCACCAGAGCCATGAGCGCCGCGGACTGGTTTCCCACCTGCAAAGAGGCCACCGCTCCCGAGAGCGCGAACACCACCGCCGAAGCCAGACGGCCCAACGGGGAAAACAACCCCGCCATCAGGCCGCCGAGGGCGTAAGCGCCCGAGAGATACGTCAGGCCCGTGGTGGAAAGGCTGAACAGCACACCCGCCACAATGCCCGCCACGGCTCCCCCCGCCGCCCCGGCACAGCGCGCGGCGAACAGAATGATCAGGCAGGCCAGGATCCGCCCCAGGGACACACCTCCCACCGCCAGACCGGAGAGCGGCAGGATCAGAAGGCCTCCCGCAAACGTCAGACCGGCGGCCTCCTGACCGGAGAGCGGCTTTCCCGCCGCCGCGCGCCGCACAGCCCCCTCCGACTGCGCCGCGAAATACGCCGCGCCCGCCCCGAGCACCGATTCCGCGAGGTAGACGGCGATCGTCGACACCGGCGAGCCGTTCACAAAGGCCATCGCCATGCCCGTGGAGAGCAGGGGAAGCAGCGATGTGAGCGGAGCAAAGGCCGGGTGCGCGCGCAGCTTGGCCAGATCGTTGACCGTCCAGCGGATCGCCGCCGCCGCCAGAATGGCCGCGAGGTAGCGCACGGAGGACTGGGCTTGTCCCGGCAGAAGCGTGCCCGCCAGCGCGCCGATCACCGCCGCGGGCAGATACCGGTACGGACAGGCGGCCACCGCCGCCGTGCCGAACGGCGCACAGCGGGAAAACACAATCCCGCGCGCATACAGCAGGCCAAACAGGAAAACCGCCGCATGCTGCGCAACCTCCCTGAGCCCCGGCAGAGCCAGACCCGTCAACTTCTCCGCGAAAGCAGCCACGCCCGGCAGCTTCCGACCCTTTGCCACACTCACGATACCACTCCTTACTTTTCACACGTCTTGTCCTTCGCCATTCCTTTGAAACCAGTATACAAGGCGTGCTCTTGATTTTCTGTCGCATCGTGATGGTGGAATGTGGAAAAAAATTTACTTTCCTTTTCTATTGAAAAGTTCCCGCTTAGACAGGACTGTTTTTTCAATTGAACGTGTTTTATTTTATCCGTGCTTTGTGACGGTTATCTGAATTTTTTCTGAAAGTTGCCTGCAAAACGTGGGATCCGCCGTGTCCCGCTTGAAAAGATCGGCTCCGTGTGATAAGATGAAAACAAATTTCGATTCTATTCTCAGACAGGAGGTCTGTTATGATGCTGAAACGATGCATTTCTCTTTTGCTGGCCCTCTGCCTTGCCGCTGCCGTATGCGGCTGCTCCAGCGGAACGGACACATCCTCCGCACCGGAAGCTTCCTCTGCGGACGCTGCTTCCTCCGCTGTGGTTTCCACGGAGACGGTCTCCTCCGGCGATCCGGAATCTGCGCAGGACGCGGCGCAGGAGCCGTCCTCCGCACCGGCTGTGGAAGCTTCGGAAGCAGCGGACGGCGCACAAGTCAAAAGCGGAAGCGCCGCGGAGGATGCCGAAACCAAGACCGCCACGCTGTATATCGGGATGGACGGGCAGTTTCAGGAATATCCCGTGGAATACAGCGGGGAACTGACTCCCCTGTTCCTTGTCGCCCAGATCAGCGAGCTGACGGGCTGGAACCTCGATCTGGCGGACGAAATCACCTCCGGCAAGGGCGGCATGACCGTCTCCTTCGCGGAAACCTCGTCCCTTGTCTCCGGGCCGCCGGAAACGCAGGACCCGGACTTCTTCGTCTATGACTCCCACCAGCTTGTGCGCACGATTCTGGACTCCGTGCAGCACACGCTGCAATATAATTTTGTCGATCCCTCGCTGGGAGATCCGTCTTCTCTGGATATCTATTTCAACCTGGACGGCGAAGCCATTGTGATCCCGGACAGCGGGGAAACCATCGATCCCTACGCACCCTACGAGCCCCAGACAGAAGGCTGACCGGCCCTCCCGCCGCGGGCGTTTTCATTCTATTTTCAGGAGGTTCTTTTCTATGGAATACAAATTTTCCGACCGCGTTCTCACGCTGAAACCGTCCGCCATCCGCGAGATCTTCAAATACGCGGCTGATCCCTCCGTCGTCTCCCTCTCCGCCGGAAACCCCTCCCCGGAGGCCTTCCCGGTGAAGGAGATCGCGGAAATTTCCGCCCGCATCTTTGCCGAGCGCCCGATCGACGCGCTGCAATACAGCTTTACGGAGGGCTATCCCGCCCTGCGCGAAACGATCGCCGCATACATGAAGGACCGGCACAACGTGGGACGCGATTTTGACGGCGTGCTGATCACCTCCGGCGCGCAGCAGGTGATGGATCTGCTCACCAAGTCGCTGTGCAACGAGGGCGACGTGGTAATCTGCGAAGCGCCGAGCTTCATCGGCTCTCTCAACACGTTCCGCTCCTACCGCGCCCGCCTGCGCGGCGTCCCGATGGAGCCCGACGGAATGAATATGAACGAGCTTGAGCGCGCCCTCAAGGAGGAGCCCCGCGCCCGCTTCATCTACACCATCCCGAACTTCCAGAACCCCTCCGGCATCACCATGAGCTGGGAGAAGCGTCAGGCCATGTACGCCCTGGCGAAAAAATACGGTGTGCTGATTCTGGAGGATAATCCCTACGGCGATCTGCGCTTCTCGGGCGAGCATGTGCCGCCTGTTAAGAGCCTGGACGAGGACGGTCTTGTGGTTTACTGCGGATCCTTCTCCAAGGTGGTTTCCCCCGGCATGCGCGTCGGCTACGCGATCGCTCCGCAGGAGCTTTTGCAGAAGATGGTCGTCTGCAAGCAGGGCGAGGATGTGCACACCAACATCTGGAGCCAGATGATCTGCCAGGAGCTGATGACGAAATACGACTTTGACGCCCACCTGGATCGCCTGCGCGCCATTTACCGCGAGAAATCAGCCTTTACCATGAAGCTGCTGGACGAGCACCTGGTCCCGCACGGCGTCACCTACCTGCCGATCGAGGGCGGCCTGTTCCTGTGGTGCACCCTGCCGGACGGCGTGGATATGCCCGCCTTCTGCAAGGAAGCCGTGCTGCGCAAGGTCTGCGTGGTGCCGGGGAACGCTTTCCTCACGGATGAAAATGAGCCGTGCCAGAGCTTCCGTATCAACTACTCGACCCCGACGAACGAGCAGCTCGAAAAAGGGATCCGCATCCTGGGCGAGCTGGCCGCGGAGGTCTGCCGCTGAACGCTTTTCCTTGCTTGACAAGGCATGGCGGGCGGTATACAATAAACAGACAGGAATCACACAAAAAACCGCGGATCGTGGGTAAGTAAGCGCGCGGCAGCCGCCGCACAGAGAGCCGGAGGAGCTGAAAACCGGCCGGGGCGCGCACGCTGAATGGACACGGGAGGGCGGGGGCGAACAGGCGCGGTCTCATTAGCCTCCGACGGGTATTCCCCCCGTTACGGGGAAGCCGCCGCCTCACAGGGGCGCGGCGCTGAGTGGGCGGAGCTTTCCGCCAAACCGGGTGGTACCGCAGAAGCAGGGCGCTTCTGTCCCAGTCAAAGGGACAGAAGCGCCTTTTCGTTTTATTTCTTGCATTGGAGGAGGATTTTCCATGGAAACCGAACGCAAACAGGTTATTTTCAGCGCGATTCAGCCCAGCGGCACCATTACGCTGGGAAATTATCTCGGCGCATTGAAGAATTGGGTCGCTTTGCAGGACAATTACGACTGCATTTTCTCTCTCGCGGATCTGCACACCATCACGGTGCGGCAGGATCCCGCGAAGTTCCGCAAAAACGCATTGGAGGCCTATGCTCTTCTGCTGGCCTGCGGGATCGATCCCAAAAAGAGCATCTTTTTCATCCAGAGCCACGTTTCCGCGCATGCTGAGCTGGCCTGGGTGCTCAACTGCTACACCCAGTTCGGCGAGCTCTCCCGCATGACGCAGTTTAAGGACAAATCCGCCAAGCACGCCGACAACATCAACGCCGGCCTGTTCGCCTATCCGAGCCTGATGGCCGCCGATATCCTGCTTTACCAGGCGGATCTCGTCCCTGTGGGCGCGGACCAGAAGCAGCATCTGGAGCTGACCCGCAACGTCGCGGAGCGCTTTAACGCGGCCTACTCCCCCACCTTCACCGTGCCGGACGGCTACATTCCGAAGCAGGGTGCGCGCGTCATGAGCCTTCAGGATCCGACCTCGAAGATGAGCAAATCCGACGAGAACGCCAACGGCTTCATCGCCATGCTCGATTCCCCGGACGTCATCATGAAGAAATTCAAGCGTGCTGTCACGGACAGCGACGCCTGCGTGCGCTATGCCGAGGGCAAGGACGGCGTGAACAACCTCATGGGCATTTACGCCTGTGTCACCGGCAAGACGATGGAGGAGATCGAGCGCGAATTTGAAGGACGCGGCTACGGCGATTTCAAAACCGCCGTCGGCGAGGCCGTTGTGGAGCACCTGCGCCCCATCCAGGAACGTTTTTCGCAGTATATCGCGGACAAAGCCTATCTCGAAGAATGCTACCGCGACGGCGCGGCCCGCGCGGCGCGCATCGCAAACCGCACCCTGGCGAAGGTGATGAAAAAGATCGGATTCCTCCCCGGCTGAGCAGAGGAAAAACAGGCGGAAAAGTACACAGCGAAACGGCACAAAGCGGGAAGCTCCCCGAATGAAAGGAGAAAAAAGCATGGCGTTATCTCTTGATGAGCGTCTGGTGCAGGTAGTTCCCAGCGAACGGCAGCTTCGCCACCAGAGCATGGAATTTTACGGCTTTATCCATTTTACCGTGAACACCTTTACCGACCGGGAATGGGGCGAGGGGACGGAGGATCCCCGCGTTTTTAACCCCACCGATCTCGACGCCGCACAGTGGGCGCGCGCGGCGAAGGAGGGCGGCATGACGGGATTGATCCTGACCTGCAAGCACCACGACGGCTTCTGCCTGTGGCCCAGCCGCTACACCGATCACTCCGTCGCGTCCAGCCCCTTCCGGGACGGCAAGGGAGACGTGGTGCGCGAGCTCTCCGACGCCTGCCGCCGGGAAGGGCTGGCCTTCGGCGTTTACCTTTCCCCCTGGGACCGCAACTGCCCGCTGTATGGAACCGGGCGCGAATACGACGACTATTTCATCGGCCAGCTCGAGGAGCTTCTGACGGGCTACGGTGAGATCTTCTGCGTATGGTTCGACGGAGCCTGCGGCGAAGGGCCGAACGGCAAAAAACAGCAATACGACTGGGAACGCTACTATGAAACCATCCGCCGTCTCCAGCCGAACGCCTGTATCTCCGTGTGCGGGCCGGACGTGCGCTGGTGCGGCAACGAAGCGGGGCACACGCGCCCCTCTGAGTGGAGCGTGGTTCCCCTGCGTATGCGCAATACGGAAAAGATCGCCCGCGACAGCCAGCAGCAGGACGACGAAGCCTTCCGGGAGCGCAGCATCACCGCAAGCGATCTGGATCTGGGCAGCCGCGAAGCGCTGCAAAACGAAACCGATCTGATCTGGTATCCCGCCGAAGTCAATACCTCCATCCGCCCCGGCTGGTTCTACCACGCAAAAGAGGACGGCGAGGTCAAGCCGCTGGAAAAGCTGATCGAAATCTACGAAAACTCCGTGGGAGGCAACGCCACCTTCCTGCTGAACCTTCCGCCGGACACGCGCGGCAGAATTCATGAAAACGACGCGGCCCGCCTGCGGGAATTCGGCGCATACCTGCGAAACGCCTACGCCGTCAACCGGCTCGCGGACGCATCCCTCTCCGCCGACGTCTGCCGTCCCGGTTCCTCCCCGGAGCATGTGCGCGAGGACTCGCTGGAAAGCTGGTTCTCCACGCCGGACGGCGTGACCGAATGCAGCATCACCATGCGCTGGAAGGAGCCGATCCCGGTCAGCCGCGTGGTCATCAAGGAAAACATCCGCCTGAGCCAGCGCATCGAGCGGTTTGAGCTGCTGGCCCGCACCAAGGACGGCCTTACGCCCGTCTATCAGGGAACGGTGGTGGGCTACAAGCGCATCGCCGCCTTCCCCACTGTGGAGACGGACGAGCTTGTCCTGCACATTCTCGACGCCCGCGTCTGTCCCACGATCGCTTTTGTGGGCGTTTACTGAATCCCCATCGGCAAAAAGGAAGCGCGCTCCCGCCGTCAAACGGGAAGCGCGCTTCCTTTTCTCCGCCCTTATGTCCGTGTGCGGATTTCCGTCTCCAACACAGCGCTGCCGGGCGTAAGCCGGTACCGAATGGCCGGGATCTCGCTGTTCGGGTACAGAACGTTGGTATTCGGATCCGCCCCCACCAGACAGCCTTCCCCCGCTCCATGCACCGAGCAGAAGGAACCTTCGTTTTCCACCAAAGCGCTGTTTTCCTTTACCTCCGTGCGGAAGCCGGGCACAAACTTCCGCACCGCGAAGCCGCAGTATTACTACCGGCTCGGCCTGTGGTCGGAGACGCCCACCGTCGCCCTTGTGACAGCCCGCCGTTCTGACGCTCGAAGCCAAGGCGTAACCGTCGGAACAAAATTAACAAAACAAGAAAAGGCGCTTTCCCGGCTGGGTTCAGCCAGGGAAAGCGTCTTTTTTACGCAAACAGCCAATCTGTTTCCAGTTCCACAGGATGCAGCGGCTTGGAAGGATTGACCTTCTCGCCGTGAAAATCACTGCCCGCGCTGACGTGCAGATTATACCGCCGCGCAAGGTCAAGGTAGTCCCGCACCATGTCGGGAGTGTGCTCCGGGTAATAGCATTCCAGCGCGTCCAGCCCGGCTTCCTCCTTCAAGCGGCGGACCAGTTCTTCCAGCCGCTCCGGCTCGTAGTGCAGCTGACACGGGTGCGCCAGCACAGCCTTGCCGCCGGACGCATGGATGACGGAAATGCACGTCGCGGCGTCGGCTTTATACCGCTCAATGCGCTTGTACTCGCTGGTGTCGAGGTAGCGGTCGAAGGCTTCGCGCGTGGAGGACACAAAGCCATGGCG
>DVGZ01000076.1 GCA_018712435.1 Candidatus Caccousia avicola | reverse complement strand
AACTCCAAGATAAGATATCCCATGGCGTAAGCCAGTAAGGCCCCTTGAAGACTACAAGGTTGATAGGCTGCGTGTGGAAGTGCAGTAATGCATGTAGCTTGGCAGTACTAATAGGCCGAGGGCTTGACCATTACTTCTTGGTCAGTCTGATTTTGCAGCAAGACCTCTTCGTTTCGATTCTTTGTCCAGTTTTGAGAGTGCACAAAACATTCTCAGTGGTTCATGCGAGAAAGCGGAAGCTGAGCGCTGGCCGTTATGCACCATTAGCTCAGTTGGTAGAGCACCTGACTCTTAATCAGGGTGTCCCGGGTTCGAGTCCCTGATGGTGCACCACAAAGTCAGAAAGGGGCCGGAGGCTCCGGCTCCGAAACTGACAGATATGGCCCGTTGGTCAAGCGGTTAAGACAGCGGCCTCTCACGCCGTTAACGTGGGTTCGATTCCCGCACGGGTCACCATGCCGAAAGGCAAAACAAAGAAAGCTTCCCTGGTTACAAATTGAGGAAGCAGCAGTGGAAATGAAAGCGATTTTGTTTCCAAGTTGGTGTTGATTACGGTGAGGGTCCACCCGTTCCCATCCCGAACACGGAAGTTAAGCTCACTGGTGCCGACGATACTTGGCTGGAAGCGGCCTGGAACAATAGGGAGACGCCAACACAAATATTCCTCAATAGCTCAGTCGGTAGAGCATGCGGCTGTTAACCGCAGGGTCGTTGGTTCGAGTCCAACTTGGGGAGCCACTGAAATCCGAACGTGTATGCGTTCGGATTTTTTTGTATCCGTTTAATCGGATTATCGCAAAGTTTCCCCATTTTATGAAGATGAAAAAGAATAGGGAGGATACCTATGACGAAAAAAGAGCTGGCGCTGGCCGTGGTGGAGCGATTGAAAGAAGAATACCCGGATGCGGGATGCACGCTGGATTATAACGAAGCGTGGAAGCTTTTGGTGAGCGTCCGTCTGGCCGCGCAGTGCACCGACGCGCGCGTCAATGTGGTGGTGCAGGATTTGTATGCGAAGTATCCTTCCGTGGAAGCGCTGGCGGCAGCGGAAGAGGACGACGTGGAACAGATCGTGCGCCCCTGCGGCCTGGGACGGAGCAAGGCGCGGGATATCTGCGCCTGCATGAAGATGCTGCGGGATGAGTACGGCGGGAAGGTGCCGGACGATTTTGACAAGCTACTGAAGCTCCCCGGCGTTGGCCGCAAGAGCGCGAACCTCATCATGGGCGACGTGTTCGGCAAGCCCGCCATTGTCACCGATACCCATTGTATCCGTCTGGTGAATCGGATTGGTTTGGTGGACGGGATCAAGGATCCGAAGCGCGTGGAAATGGCGCTGTGGAAGCTGATTCCGCCGGAGGAAGGCAGTGATTTCTGCCACCGCCTTGTGTACCATGGGCGCGACGTCTGTACCGCCCGCACAGCACCGCACTGCGACCGCTGTTGTCTCGCGGAGCTTTGTAAAAAAGTTGGTGTGGAAGCAAAAGGCTGACAATTGTCAGTAAGCAAGAAAAATCCGGGAGCGTTTTGAGCGATCAACACTCGAAACACTCCCGGATTTTGTGTATGCTTCTCATTTTTCTTCGGATTTTTCAGGATGCTTTTCCCGTTCCATACAGCGTGGACATTTTCCGTACAGCGTCAGGCTGTGGCTCTCGATGGAAAACCCCGTGTCGCGTTCCAGTCCTTCCTCCAGAGCGGCCAGCGGGCATCCGTCGATGCGCACGCGGGCGTCGCAGCCGGTGCAGATGAGGTAATGCCCGTGACGGCGCGCGGGAGAATAGCGCACGACGCCGTCCCCAAAGGTGTCGCGGTGCAGGAGGTTTTCCGAGCAGAAGCGTTCGAGATTGCGGTACACGGTGGAGAGGGCCAGCGAAGGCTCCTCCCCGCGCAGGCGGGAGTGCACCTCCTCCGCGCTGAGCGGTTCGGCGCTCTCGTCAAGCACGCGCAGGATGGCGGCGCGCTGGCGTGTGTTTTTCATCGGAGGCTTCTCCCCTTTCCCGCTCACAAGCGTTTGTCTGTCTCCATTATACCCGTTTTTTCTGTTTTTGCAAATGTCACGGTTCGTTGCCGTTTCCGGATGATTTGTGATATAATTGTGATACAATAATTAAGATTAGAAAAAGCGGCTTGAAACCTCTGGTACAGAGAAAGGAACTTCGAATCAAATGGATTGCATATATTTTGACAACTCCGCCACCACACAGCCGTGTGAGCAGGCGGTGAAAAAGATAGAGGAAATGCTGACAACCTGCTGGGGAAATCCTTCCTCCCTCCACGGGCTGGGCTTTGCCGCCGAGGAGGAGCTGAACGAAGCGCGGCGCGCGGTGGCGAAGTCGCTGTCCTGTACGCCGGAGGAGGTGTATTTCACCTCCGGCGGGACGGAGAGCGATAACCTTGCGATTTTCGGCGCGGCAAAGGCGCGGCAGAAGCGCGGGACGCATATTGTCACCACGCAGATCGAGCACCCCGCCGTGCTCAACACCATGGCGGCCCTGGAGAAGGAAGGCTTTACCGTCACCTACCTGGCCCCCGACGGTGAAGGGCACATCAGCCCCCAGGCGGTGAGGGAGGCCGTCCGTCCCGATACGGTTCTGGTCAGCCTGATGGCGGTGAACAACGAGGTCGGCACCATCCTGCCGGTGGAGGCCGCGCGGGACGCGATCCGGGAGCAAAACGCCCCGGCGCTCCTGCATGTCGACGCGGTGCAGGCGTATGGTAAGCTTCCGCTTGCGCCCGGACGGCAGGGAATTGATCTGATGACCGTCAGCGCCCATAAAATCCATGGCCCGAAGGGCGTGGGCGCGCTGTATGTGAAAAAGGGCGTGCACATCGCGGCGCGCGTGTTCGGAGGAGGACAGGAGCGGAATCTCCGCCCCGGCACGGAGGGAATGCCGCTGATTGCGGGCTTCGGCGCGGCGGTGCTGGCTTTGCCCGATTTGGCCGCCGAGGAGGAGCGTATCCGCGCGCTGAACCGCCGTTTGCGTGAACGGCTGGCCGGGATCGAGGGCGTGACCATCCATTCGCCCGAGGACGCGCTGCCGTACATTCTCAGCTTTTCGGCCTGCCCGGTGCGCGCGGAGACGATGCTGCATTTTCTCTCCGAGCGCGGGATCTGCGTGTCCTCCGGCTCCGCGTGCGCAAAGGGGAAGGCGAGCCACGTCCTCACCGCCATGCACTTGCCGAAGGAACAGATCGAATCGAGCCTGCGCGTGAGCTTTTCCAGAAACAACACCGAGCAGGAGGTCGACGCGCTCGCGGACGCGCTTGCCGAGGGCCTTTCCACGCTGGCCGCGCGTTCATCTCTGCGTGCCCGTCTGAAAAAATCATGACATAAAAGGAGAACATCCGATGAAGGAAGTCATTTTGCTCAAGCTGGGGGAGATTGTCCTCAAAGGCTTGAACCGCAATACGTTTGAAAACGCCCTGATCAAAAACATCCGCCGCCGCCTGGCCCCTCTTGGGGAGTTCGAGGTGCGCATGGCGCAGTCGACCATCACCATCACCCCCGGCCCCGGCGCGGATTTGGAGGGCGCGGTGGAGCGGGTGCGCAAGATTTTCGGCGTGATCACCTTCTCACGCGCCTGTGTGACGGAAAAGAGCATGGAAGCCGTGCGCGCCGCCGCTGTGGAGTATCTGCGCCCGCAGCTTTCCACCGTGCGCACCTTCAAAGTGGAAACCAAGCGCGCCGATAAAAAATTCCCGCTCTCGTCGCCGGAAATTTCCGCCGAGGTGGGCGCGTGCCTGCTGGACGCTTTCCCCAATCTGACGGTGAACGTCCATGAGCCGGATGTGACGGTGCGGGTGGAGATCCGCGATTTCGGCGCGTATGTCCACGGCGAGCCGGAGCAGGGCGCGGGCGGAATTCCCGTCGGTACGGGCGGCAAGGCCGCGATCCTCATCAGCGGCGGCATTGACAGCCCTGTGGCGGCGTGGATGATGGCCAAGCGCGGCGTAGAGCTGACCCCGATCCATTTTGCCAGCCCGCCCTATACGAGCGAGCGCGCCGAACGCAAGGTGGCCCAGCTTCTGGGCCGCGTCGCGGAGTATGCCGGGCGGATGTATATGATCACCGTCCCCTTTGCCCGCGTGCAGGAGGAGATTCTGGACAAATGCCCGGAGGATTACTTCACCATCCTCATGCGCCGGTTTATGATGCGGGTTTCCGAGCGGATCGCCGCGATCGAGGGCTGCGCCGCGCTGATCACGGGCGAGAGCCTGGGACAGGTGGCAAGTCAGACGCTCCAGGCGATCGCCGCCACGGACGAGGCCGCTTCCATGCCGGTGTTCCGTCCCTTGATTGGAATGGATAAGAGTGAAATTGTCTCCATTTCCCGGAAAATAGACACGTTTGATCTCTCGATCCTCCCGTATGAGGACTGCTGCACCGTCTTTACGCCGCGCCACCCGCGCACCAGGCCGGAGCTGGCCGCCGTGCATGAGGCGGAGAGCGCGCTGGATGTGGAAGCGCTGGTGCAATCATGTGTGGATGGCCGCCGTGTGACGAAGATTGTCCCGGGCGAGGTCTGAGCCCCGGAACCGAAAGGAAGGATGAGTCTTGCAGGCTGAACTGATTGCCGTGGGGACTGAGCTGCTGCTCGGCCACACGATCGATACCGATTCGGCGTATGCCTCCCGCGAGCTGGCGGCTTCCGGGATCGACGTGCTGCGCCGCTTCACCGTGGGGGATAATCCCGCGCGTCTGGAGGAAACGCTGCGTCTGGCGCTGTCGCGCAGCGATCTGGTGGTGCTCATTGGCGGACTGGGGCCGACGAAGGACGATCTCACCAAGGAGATCGCGGCGCGCGTCTGCGGAAAGCAGCTGGTGATGCACGAGGAGAGCCGCCGCCGGATTGAGGAGCATTTCCGGGGCCGCGTCTGCGGTGAAACCCAGTGGAAGCAGGCCATGCTCCCCGAGGGCTGCGACGTGCTCCCGAACGACCACGGCACCGCGCCGGGCTGTGTGTTCCGCGCGGAGAACGGCTGTCTGGTGGCGCTGCTGCCCGGCCCGCCGTCCGAGTGCGAGCCGATGATCCGTGACCGCCTGATGCCGTATCTGCACCGGCTCAGCGGCGGCGTGATTGCGTCGCTCATGGTGCGCACTTTCGGGATCGGAGAAGGTACGGCGGCGGAGCGGGCGGAGGATTTTCTGAATCTTGCGAACCCCACCGTGGCCCCCTACGCCAAGGACAGTGAGATGTTTTTCCGGGTCACGGCGAAAGCGTCCTCGCAGGAGGAAGCGCAGAAGGAATGCCGCGCCGTCGCGGACCGGCTGTGTGAGCGGTTGGGCTCGTATGTCTACGCGGTCAACACGGACGGCACGTCGCAGAGCTGCCTGGAAAACACTGTGGTGGAGCTGCTGGCCCAGCGGGGCCTGACGGTGTCCGCCGCGGAATCGTGCACCGGCGGGCTGATTGCCAAGCGTCTCACCGACGTGCCCGGCGCTTCCGCTGTGCTGAATATGAGCTTTGTGACGTATTCCAACGAAGCCAAGCACCGCCTGCTCGGCGTGCCGATGGAGATTTTGGATCGGTATGGAGCCGTCAGCGAACAGGTGGCGCGCGCGATGGCCGAGGGCGTGCGGCGCTTTTCGGGCAGCAGCGTCGGCGTGGGTGTGACGGGTATCGCGGGGCCGGACGGCGGCACGCCGGAAAAGCCGGTGGGACTGGTGTATCTGGCCGTGAGCGACGGGGAACACACCTGGGTGCGCCGGATGAACGCTCCCGCGCGCTTCCAGTCGAGGGAAAAAATTCGTTTCCGTGCCGCCAGTACGGCGCTGGATATGGTACGCCGCCTGTTGTGCGGCCTGCCGGTGGAGGAGGGAGCAGTGTGAGGGCGGCGCTGTTGTTTGTGAACGCGCATCAGACCTTTTTTACACAGGACGCGATCCGGGTCTTTCTGGACCGTCTGGACTGCCGCCTGACTTACGCCGAGGCGGCGTTCGGCTCCTTTCTGCCGCGTCTTTCGGCGCTGCTCAGGGAGCATGACACCGTGTTTGCCATCTCTCCGGCGGAGGGCTTTCCACCGGCGCGCCCCGTGTGCGCCGCGCCGCTGTTTGAGCGGCTGCATATTCCGATTGGCCCGGACGGCGAGCCGCGCGGTATCCGCCGCCTGCCGGTGGGCGATGTGGAGGGCTATCTGCTTGAGAGCCGGACGCAGGCGATCTGCCTTCTGCCCGATGACGCCCGCGTGCTGCCTGCCATGCTGGATCAGGCCGCCGCGCCGTTGTGTGAAAAATTTTCACTTACCCGCCGGGCGGTTCCGTCCCCGCCGCCGATCCGTTTTGAAGAGGAGCTGGAGCGCGAATACGGCGGCACGCCGTCGATCTGAGAAAGCGAGGAAACCGGATGGATCTCATCAGCCAGGTGAAAATGGCCGACGTTATGATGAAGTTTCTGCGGGGGGATATGATACATCTCACCCCATACCCCTTCACGGCGGGAAAGCCTGCCTTTGAGCCGGACAGGGATCCGCGCCTGCCGCGCAGCACGCCGGAGCGGGAGGGCATCCCCTCCGGGTATCTGCGGGACTTTTTCCGGCAGGCGGACGGGGCGGGAGAGCTTCCCCTCCTGCACAGCGCGGCGGTGCTCTGCCATGGGAAGCTGGTGGCATGTGTCAGCCGCGCGCCGTACTCGGCGGCTTTGCCGCATATGACCTTTTCGTTCTCCAAAACCGTCGTCTCCATGGCGGTGGGCATGGCGGTGACGGAGGGGCTGCTGACGGTGGAGGATTCGGTGGTTTCGTTCTTCCCGGAAAAACAGCCGCCGCTGTTCCGCAGTCCGCGTATGGCAGCCATGAAGGTGCGCCATCTGCTCACTATGACCAGCGGGGCCAATTTCAGCGAGGCGGGCAGCGAGATGGAACGCGACTGGGTGCGCGGCTTTTTCTATTCCGACTGCGCCTGCATGCCGGGAGAAAAATTTCACTACAACAGCATGAACAGCTACCTGCTGGCCGCAATCCTGCGCAAGGTGACAGGACAGACGCTGACGGAGTACCTCACGCCGCGCTTGTTTGAGCCGCTTGGGATCCCGCCCGTTTACTGGGAAACGTGCCCGATGGGGATCGAGAAGGGCGGCTGGGGACTGTACCTGCGCGTCACGGACATGGCGAAGCTGGGAGAGCTCTGCCTGCGCGGCGGCGTGTGGGAGGGCAAACGGATTCTCTCCGAGGAATGGCTGAAGGAAATGCTGTCCTTTGAGGTGGAGACGGAGCACGACGGCATGACGCGCTACGGTTACCAGCTTTGGAGCTTCCCGGCTCCGCATTCCTATCAGTTCAACGGTGTGTTCGGCCAGTATGCCGTTGTGCTGCCGGAGCTGGACATGGTGATCGCCACGACAGGCGGGGACGCGTCCCTGTTCTTCAACCGCGTGCTGGACGCGATCGATGGTTTCTTCGGTTCCGGCGCGCCCGCGCGCTATGCACAGTGGCTGGAGGAGCATCCCTCCTGCCGGGCCGGGCGGCTGTGCCGTGACCCCATGCGGGACGATCCGAAATCGCTGCGGCTTCTGCGCGATCCGTGGGCGGATCCCGAGCCGGTGAGCTGGTTCTCCCGCCTTCGCGCGCTCTTTTCCGCCCGGCGTGCCGAAGACCCCGCCCCTGCTTCTGTGCTTCCGGACGCGGCCCTGCGCTTCTGCACCGCTGTGGACGGCGGGGAAAGCGATGCGTGTTCCGTCGGGCCGGGTTGGTACCGGCTGGAAAAAAGCTTTGCTTCCCTGCTTCCGCTGATTCTGGCGGGCGTGACGAACAATTTTTCCGCGCCCTTGTCCGGTTTGCGGTTCCGCGCGGAGGGAGGACGCTTTTTTGTGGACGCCGCCATGGGCGGGGATGGCGTGGTTTCGTTTCCTGTGGGCGTGAATGGCCAGGCCGAGCGCGGTAAAGTGGTCATCCACGGGGAACCGTATGCCATAGCGGCACGCGCGCAGTTCCGTCTGGACGAGGAAGGGCGCGACGTGCTGTTTCTCGATGTGTTTTTCCTGGAAGCGCCGAGCGTGCGGCGGCTGAAGATCATTCGCACGGGAGAGGATTCCATTTTGGTGCGCTTTCTGGAATATCCTTCCGTGGAGGAGGCGGCGCGGATGCTGCTCACGCTGGTGGGCGGGGACGCGGGAGCCTCCGGAGGGGTGTGGGATCTCTTTGGACAGGATGTGATCCGGCACCGTCTGTATGGGCGTATGAAGGAGATCTGCTTCCCGCGCGCCGCCGGAAGGCTGCAAGCACGCCGTGCGTGACGGGCGTGTATGCGGCGGGGGAACCAGTGGACTATATCGAGCGGTGGTGGGATGAGGACGAGCAAAAAGTGATGGACTCTCAGAAGTCCGTCACCAATTACACGGAGGTCGAAAACAGCACCACGGCATGGGACGGCGATACCACCGGCGGCTGGTATGTGGTCAGCGGCAGTGTGGAAATCAGCAGCCGTGTCACCGTCGTCATCACGGGCGGCAAGGTGGAAGCCACCGGCGGCGATCAGGCTTCCGGAATTGGCGGCGGCGGCAAGCCCGGCGATGGCTGCGGCTTCTACATCAATGGCGCGCCCGTGCCGGTCGCGGTAGCGCATATTTCCTAAAAACAGCGCCCCGTTCCGGGTTTCCGGAACGGGGCGCTGTTCATTGCGTTATATTAGAGAGAAATGTTATTCCTCAAAGAATTTATCCCAGTCAAAGGACTTGGCAGCGTCGGGGGAAACAGGCGTGGCCTGTGCCTTCGGCAGCGGTTTCGCGCTGGACGGAGCGGCGGGGGACTGCTTTGCGGGTGCGGCCGTCTGTGTGGGAACGGCTGCCTGTGTGGGAGCGGAATTTTGCGGGGACGCGGCCGGCTTTGCCGTGGAAGCCGCGGCACTGTGCGCCTGCGGCGGCTGTGCCTGGCGGGCGCCGCCCTCCCGCACAATCTTTTCGGTTTCATCCGAGGAGAAAATGTCCTCCATCTGCGGCCGCTGCGGTGCGGGCTGCCGCAAACCCGCGGCGGAGATTTCCATGGTTTCCTGGTTGGCAAAGGCCTGCTGCTCCGGAGTCGCCTTTTCCGGTGCGAGTCTCTGCTCCGGCTTTTTGTCACCGGGGCGATTTACTTTCATCACGCCGCTGCCGTCCAGATCCGTCATAGGCTCCACGGAGGGATCCGTGCGTCCGCCTGTGAGCGGAGCGGGAGAAGGCGCGGAGGAGGCTTTCATGCGCGGGGCGATGAATTGGAGATACACAAATACGGCGAAGCCCGCGAAGGCGAGAAGGATCATCACAATGCCGACGGGAAGCAGCCAGGAGCTGCGGCTGGAAGCGGTCATATCGCCCGATCCGTTCGTGTCGTCATCGGTGGGCAGGACAGCGCCGCCTGCCGAGGACGAGTCCGAGGAGGAACCGTCGCTGCCTGCCTGCGAGAGCAGCTCGCTCCAGTCCTGGGAGGTGAGAACGTCCGGGTCGCTGTTTGCCGTGGCGGCGTGGGAGGCCAGCTGGTCAATCAGATCCTGATCGGTATCGGGATTGTTGATAACGGGCGGAATGTATTCCGGCCGGCTGGGGGTAATCGTCTGCGGCTGGCTTTCCACCGGTTCCTCGGAGGAGACTGTTTCAGAGGACGCCGGCTCGGAGATCTGGCCTTCCGGTTCCGAGGAAGGAGCGGAGGAGTCGTCCGGCAGCGGCTCGATGCCGCCCGACTCGGTTCCTCCCGGTTCTCCGGAGACAACAGGGGGAACGGAAACGCCTCCCGTCGGATCGGAAACCTCCGGCGTGGAGACTACAGGCGTTTCCGAGACAGCCGGGGGCGGCTCGGAAGGAGCGACAGGCTCCGTCGATTCTGTGGGCGCGGAAGCAATGGGCATTTCCGTGGCATAGATGAGCGGAGCGGAAAAAACAGCAAGCGAAAAGACGGCGGACAGAGCGACGGCAAACGCCTGCTTTCTGGTAAATTTCATCATAAATGAAAGCCTCCTGTATCAGCATAAGGGGGCGGGCAGGAAAGCGGTGTGTGCCGTCCTGTCCGGAATGGCGGCCATGTTTGCCGTTGGGGATGGAAAAGGCCGCTTATAAACTTTATCATATCACATTTGAAAACCATAAAACAATAGAGAGAATGTGAATATGTAAAAAATGAGAAGATTTTGTGCCCGGCGGGAAGAATTGAAATTACGCATAAAAAATGCTATAATAACCGCAGACTGCCGGGCGTTCAGGAACGCGTACATCCGGGCGATCGGAGAGAGCGTGCCGCGCGGAAGCGCCGTGCCCGGCTGGGAGGAAGAAGCTTCCCGCGAAACCAGGGCTTATTTGAAAAGCACAAAAGCGGTATGAATACAGCTTCAAACAAGCCCTTACAATAAGGAGGAAGGACTGTGAGCAAAAAAGTAAAGATAGTGGCGGACAGCACCTGCGATCTGAACAGCGATCTGCTGGAGCGTTATGGAATTGAGACGATTGCCCTGCCTGTCAATCTGGGAGACAAGGCGTGTCTGGATGGAATAGATGTACATACTCCCGATTTGTTTGCGTATTACAAGGAGACGGGAAAGCTTCCCACAACGAGCGCCCCGACTCCGGCTTATTATGAGGATTTCTATCAAAAGTGGACCGGCGAGGGCTTTGAGGTGGTGCACCTGAGCATCAGCGGCGAGATGACCGTAACGCCGAACATCGCCCGCATGGCCGCCGAGAACTTCCCGGATGTGTATCCCGTCGATTCCCGCAACGTTTCCAGCGGGATGGGCATGCTGGCTGTTTATGCCGCCGAGCTGCGCGATCAGGGCCTTTCCGCCGCCGAGATTGCGGATAAAGTCCGTGAGCAGTCCAAGAAGGTGCGCACGGCCTTCGTCATCAGCACGCTGCTTTATATGTATAAGGGCGGGCGCTGCACCGGCGTGCAGATGCTTGGCGCGAACCTCCTCAATCTCAAGCCCTGCATCGAGGTGCAGGACGGCAAGATGGGAGTCACGAAAAAATATCGCGGGAATCTGGAATCCGTCGTTTGCCAGATGATCACCGACAAGCTCACAAACGGCGAGAAGCTCAACCCCTCCCGCATCATGATCGCCCACTACGACGCGGGCGAAAAGGTGCTCGCGGCCGCACAGAAGAAGATCCGCGAGCTGGCTCCCTTCCAGGAGATCGACATCAACGATACGGGCTGCTCCGTTTCCGTTCACTGCGGCCCCGGTACTCTCGGCATCATCTACATGGTGCAAGGCTGAGCCTTGACGCACGACGCGCAAGCGGCGGGCAGGCCCGCCGCCCGGCACGGAAAAAGAAGTCGCCCCCTCTGCGATCTCACGTCGCAGAGGGGGCTTGCTGTGTGTCCCGCGTTCCTCTCACGGAAAAGCACGTCAGGTTAGCTGCAATTTCCAGCGAGGTGCTAATTAACGCGCACGCCTCCTTTGCCCGCGTGGGCCATAACGACGAAACGCCCCGGATTGCTCCGGAGCGTTTCGCCGTTTAGAGGAAGAATTTTATGAAAAAGAGTCTTGTAATCGGATGAGAAAAGGAAGTTGTGGGGTTATTCGCCCGTCGACTGGGCGAGCGTAACCTCCACGGTGAAGGTTTGCTGGCTCAGGCCGTTGTAGACCTCCAGCGTGACCGTGTCTCCGGCCTTCTTCTGCGTCAGGTAAGAGGTGATCGCGCTCTGGCTGTCCACCGTCACGTCGTCAATCTTGGTGATCAGGCAGCCCTGCGTGATTCCCGCGGAGGAAACGGAGGGGTTCGTGACGCTGGCCACATACATACCGGCGGTCGGGTAGCCGTAGAAACGGGCCGTCATGCTGTCGATATACTGGCCGGTGATACCGAGCACAGCGCGATCCTTGACGTAGCCGTATTCCTTCAGGCTGCTGATGATCGGCTGGGCGGTGTCAATCGGGATGGCAAAGCCGAGTCCCTCGTAGCCGGTGGCGGCAATCTTCGAAGAGTTGATGCCGATGACCTGGCCGTATTTATTCACAAGCGCGCCGCCGGAGTTGCCGGGGTTGATAGCGGCGTCGGTCTGGATGCATTCCATGGTGTATCCGTCCTCAGAGGTAACGGGACGGTTCAGAGCGGAGATATAGCCCACGGTAACGCTGGAGCTGAACTGCAAGCCGCCGGGGTTGCCGATGGCCATCACCTGATCCGCGACCTTGAGATCCTCGGAGGAACCGAAGGTGGCGGGCACAAGGTTGGTCGCTTCAATCTTAATCACTGCAAGGTCGGTCACACTGTCGCTGCCGATAAGCTCAGCCTCGTAGGTGGAGCCGTCGTACAGGATGACCTTGAGCGAATCCGCGCCGTCCACGACGTGGGCGTTGGTGATGATATAGCCGTCCTGCGTGGCGATGATGCCGGAGCCTTCGCCCGCATCCTGTTCCTCAGCTTCCGTGTCGGGAATCTGGCCGAAATAGTAGTTGCCGTTTGTTTTCTGGAAATTCTGAATGCACACGACGGAAGGAATCACCTTTTCCGCAATCTCCGTCAGGCTCAGCTCGCCGCTGGTCGAGGTCTGGCTTGTGCTGCCGTCGTCTTCGCTGACCATCTTATTGATGGTGAAAGCGGGATTGGTGGAGCCGGTGTTGTTCACGGAGATGTATCCGCCGTTGATCAGGGCCGCAAACCCGGCGATGGAACTGGCCGAAACCAGTACGCACGCCAGCACGGCAGCGGTGATTTTGACGGCAAGCCGCTTGCCGCGGCTCATGGGCTTCTTTTCCTTCTTCGGCTTTTTCGGCGGCTGCGGGGCCTGCTGAGCGTAATGGTAGGAGCTGCCGTCCCACACGGTCTGCCCGTTCGGCTGGCCGCCCTGCCACACCTGCTGGCTGTAGCCGTTCTGGTTCTGCTGCGAACCGTAGGGCGTCTGGTACCCGTTGTAGTAAGCGCCATAGCCGTTTTGCTGTGAGTTGTTGGAGGAGGCGTTCTGGTTTGTGGTATCCTGCGTTGTATGAGAATTCTGGTCGAAGTTCTGATTTTGATTCAAGGGATCAAACATCATCCATCATCCTTTCCCGGTATGGGACTCACGGCCTTTCGCCGGTGTCCCGTTGTTTTATTTCCCTTTTGTGACTCTTATTATGCAGGGCCAATGTGAAAACTATGTGATGAACTCGGAACAGTTTGATGATTATTTTAAGAACAAAATATGAAAGGGCGAAGAAAAGGCGGCACTGGTTACAAAAACGCCCTGGCAGCCGGGAAAACGGCTGTCGGGGCGTGTGCTGTCTGTTCAATATTCAGGACTGCTTCGGCTTCACCAGAAGGGTGTCCGCCATGGTGAACACATCGGGCACGCCTTTATAGGCGCACCATTTGGGCATTCTGGCGTAGCGGTGGGCCACCAGCCGGAAGCACCGCAGAGTTTCATTCACCGGGAACACAACATCCTGCCGGGCGATCTCCCGCGCGCAGGGGGCGCAGGGCAGATGCAGAGTGTCCTTCAAGGTCAGGTGCTCCGGGTCAGGCCCGGTGAACAATTCGATGTACTCCGGAAAGACGATGCCGGACCGGTGATGGGACAGAAAGCCCAGCCCGATGCTCTCGATCGCCTTTTCCTCCGGCAGCAGGGCGGTCACGTCCAGATCCTGTAAGGTGCCCAGCCACTGGCCGCAAAGGTAGTCACAGCTGCCCCGCCGGGGCGCCAGCAGGCCCCGGATGCCGCCCGCCGAAAACACCGGACGGGGGTCAAAACGGGTGGGACTTTGCAGATCCATCTCAGTGAGAACGAACTGGTAATGAGCGCGCGCCGTCTCACTCACCCGGCCGTCCGCCAGAAAGAGCCGGGCGCAGAGCACCGTGTCCCGTTCCAGCGGGATGGGTCCGGTGTACACCGGCGAATGCTCGTCCGGCAGGGTGCCGTCGGTGGTGTAGCGCAGAACGCCCTCCTGCCGGGCGGTCAGGGTGACGCTGGCCCGGGTGCCCGCCGGGAACACGCACTCGGGCGGGTCCAGCTGGGGCATGAAGGGCGGTACGGCCCCGTTCTCGGCCCATTGGGTTTGCACATGATCCAGCGGCGTGGGGTTCTCCAGATACCGGAGCGTAAAGATTGGTTCGGTGAGGGGCGCATCCGCCAGCAGCAGGCAGATCCTGCCCGCTTCCGGGGCGATGCGCACCCCGTCCGCCCCGGCGTGGATCAAAGTGCCGGTCTCCAACGTGAAGCGGTAGCAAAAGCCCTCGTGCTCCATCTCGATGCACCGGCCCTGGACGGCGCGGAACACCGGCAGCCGGTCGAAGGCAAGGTCGTATTCGCCTTCCAGCATGAGACGGTCCGGCTGCATGGAAAAGCGGGCCAGCAGCGCGCCGGTTGCCGGGCTTGTCAGCTCGGCCCGGGCCTCGGTCTCGCTCTCGGCGTAAAAGCAGATACGGCCCTCCGGCTCCGAACCGTCCGGCCCCAGCAGCCGGATGAAGGGCCGGGGGTCATCCGGCCCCGTCCAGAGCTGGGGGAAAAGCAGGGGCAGCGCATCGAAGGTGCTCTTGGTGTTTGTCATGGCGTGCTGCCGGTAACGGGAGGGGTATTCATCCCGGTAGAGGAAGAAGTCCCGCACCCGCAGGCGGCCTTCTTCGCCCAGAAAGCCCACTCGGTAGCAGCAGGAGGCGTACCACTGGGCGCTCAGATGGTGGGCGGCGTTCCAGTCGTGGGAGGCCTGCCAGGTCATGGGCGGGGTGATCCGATATTTTTTGCGAAACCATTCGCTGCTGGCTGTCATGGTTTCCACCCGCACCAGGCCCTCTCTGGCCAGCCGTTCCACCAGGGCCAGCTGGGGCAGCAGGCCGGGGCCAATGTTCTCCCACAGAAAGTTGTTCTCCTGGCCGACCTGGGCGTACCCGATGCCCAGCGAGTCCTCCTTGATAATGGTGTCGAACATCCAGCGGATCCACTGCTCGTCCCGGCCGGTGAGCCAGGCAGGCTCCAGGGTGAACACCATGCCGTACAGATCCGGGCGCAGGTTCTGCTCAAAATTGTAGATGGGGTCCGGCCCAAGCAGACGGAACACCGGCACCGGCAGCTGGTTGGCCGGGGACTGGGCGGGCAGGTTTTCATTCTGACGGCTGGGGTAGTAAACCCCGTTGGGCCAGCCGCCCCACAGGGTAAAGCCGTCGGTGCCGATCTGGTCCCGGCAGGTGGCCCCGCCGGTGACGCCGTATCGTTCGGCGGCGTATTCCAGGGTCACGGTGTCCAGTACCCAGGAACCGATGGTTCCGGGATACCTGCCGAAGACGGAAAAGAAGGTGTCCATGTAGGCGTCCACCAGGCGTTTGCGCTCCTCCGGCTCATAGCCGATGCAGTAGGCGCTGTTCACCCGCTCGTCAAACTCCTCGGCCACCTGGCCGCGAAAACGCACCCCGGCCTTTTCGCACAGCTCCCGGGTGATCTCCCACCAGGCGGAGATCTCATCCTGGGGGGCGGTTTCTTCCAGCAGCAGCTTCTGGTAGCGGGGGTCGGTGAGCGCGTCGTATTTCAGCGCGTAGGTGGCGGGCAGGCCGTATTGCCGCACCGCCTGAATCTGCTTTTGGATGGTGTCGAAGTCGTCCTGAATGAAACGGCTGGGCTCCTCGTGGGACTTGCGGATGAAGTTGTAGATGTTGACGATGGTTGTCTTTTTCATAATGTCCTCCCCCCGGCCGCCGGGCAGCGCGGTCTGTGGGCCAATTTACCAATACCATATCATACCAGTCGGCGCTTTGCAAGACACTGTTTGCCAATGGGTACCAAAACACCGGCCCCGGATGTTCGCAGCCATTCTCCGGTAACAAGCTTGCAGCTTTTCATCCCGCAGGCTGCCCTCTGCCCGTTCGCTGTGCGTAGCGGCGCAGCCGGCGGTGCTCCGGCAGGGAAAGCGTGGGATCGGCGCGCAGAAGTGCGGCGGCCGCGTCCTGTGCGTCGCGGAGGACGGAAAGATCCTCGGCCATGTCGGCAATGCGCAGTGTGGGCAGGCCGTGCTGGCGGCTGCCGAAGAAGTCGCCGGGGCCGCGCAGGCGCAGATCCTCGTCCGCGACGCGGAACCCGTCCGTCGTGGAGCACAGCACCTGCATGCGGGAGACAGCCTCCTGATTTTGCGCGTCCGTGACGAGGATGCAGTAGGATTGCTGGGAGCCGCGCCCCACGCGCCCGCGAAGCTGGTGCAGCTGGGAAAGGCCGTACCGCTCCGCGTTCTCAATCATCATCACCACGGCGTTCGGCACGTCCACGCCGACCTCCACCACCGTGGTGGAAACGAGGATATCCAGATCCCCGGAGGCGAAGCGCGTCATGACCTCCTCCTTTTCGGCGGGCTTCATCCGCCCGTGCAGCTCCCCGATCCGCAGACTGGGCAGCTCCTCGGTGCGCAGGCGTGCGGCGTACTCCGTGACGCTGGCGCGGTCGTCGTCTCCCTCGTCGATCATCGGGCAGATGATGTAGCTCTGCCGTCCCTCCTGGGCGTGGCGGCGCAGAAAGCCCAGCGCGCGCCGCCGCTTTTCCGAGGGGATCGCGTAGGTGAGGACGGGCGTGCGGCCCGGCGGAAGCTCGTCGAGCACGGAGAGATCCAGGTCGCCGTAGAGCATCAGGGCCAGCGTGCGGGGGATCGGCGTGGCGCTCATGACAAGCATGTGGGGCGAGTGTCCCTTGGCGGTGAGGGCGGAACGCTGTCCCACACCGAAGCGGTGCTGTTCGTCCGTGACGGCAAGGGCCAGCCGGGCGAATTCCACCCCCTCCGAGAGCAGGGCGTGAGTGCCGACCGCAACCTGTGCGCTGCCGTCCGCGAGCGACGCGAGGATGGCGGCGCGCTCCTTTTTGGGCGTGGAGCCGGTCAGAAGAACGGGGTGCACGTCCGTGCCGGAAAAGAAGGAGGAGAGCGTCGCGAAATGCTGGCGGGCCAGAAGCTCCGTGGGAGCCATGAGCGCGGCCTGCGCCCCATTTTTTGCCGCCTGCCAGCACAAAGCCGCCGCCACGGCGGTTTTGCCGCTTCCCACGTCGCCCTGCACCAGACGGCGCATCGGGGAATCTCCCGCCATATCGGCCACGGCTTCCCGCACGGCGCGGCGCTGCGCGCCCGTGGGCGTGAAGGGCAGAAGCTGCCAGAATTCCTCCGTGGCGTCCTGCGTCATGCGCCAGCCGGATTCTCCCCGCTCGCCGTTTTTGAGCAGAAGCAGCGAGATCTGGAGCAGGAACAGCTCCTCAAAAATGAGCCGCCGTTTCGCTTTCTCCAGCGCCTGCATGGTGGACGGAAAATGAATATCCTCCAGGGCTTGCCGCAGCGGGCACAGGCCGCGCGACGCGCGCAGCTCCTCCGGGAGAGGGTCGTGCACCGTTTCGGGCAGGAGCAGCAGCGCCTGTTTCATGGCCTGCTGGATGGTGCGGCTGTTCAGCCCCTCCGTCTGGCGGTAGATGGGGCGCACGGGCGGGCACGACGCGGCGGGGAAAAATTCCGGGGTGGTCATCCCGGGTTTGAGGTGAAGAAACGTCACCTTCCCGTAAAAAAGATATTCCTCCCCCTCGTGCAGCGCATGGACAATGTACGGGTTGTTGAAATAGGTGAGGGGAAAGACCGTCTCGCCGTCGTCCGCGAAGCCGCGGTACAGCGTGACTCCGCCGTGTACGCGGACGGCGGAGGGGACGCGCGTCACGATGGCGCGGACGGCGCACGGCTGATCCGGCGAAGCCATGCGGATCGGAATCGGGTGGCTCAGATCCTCATAGCCGCGCGGGAAGGTATACAAGAGATCGCCCACGGTCGGCGCGCCGATCCGCTCAAAGAGCTTCGCTTTCTTGTCCCCCACGCCGCGCAGAGCCGTGATGGGCGTTTGAAACAGGGATGCCACTGCCCTTTTTCCCTCCTTTGCGAAAAAAATCCGGGCCGCGCACGCTTTCGCGAGACCGCGGCCCGGAAGAAAATACAATTGAAAAGAGTTTGCGTTATTCCACGGAAATGAGGAAGTAGTACACAGGCTGTCCGCCGTTGACCAGCGTGACCTCGATATCGCTCGAAACCTTGGTGCGGATGCGGTTGTACGCGTCGTTCGCCTGCTCCTCCGTCACATCGCTGCCGTAAATGATCGTGATGAACGAGGTGCTGCGGCTCACCATAGAGCGCGTCAGCTTGCTGCAGGTGTGCACGATGTCGCGCTCAATGAGCGTCAGCTTGCCGTTCTCCAGGCCGAGAATGTCGCCCTCGGCGATCTTGTGCCCGCCGTACTCGGAATCGCGCGCCGCGAAGGTGACGGAACCGGTGTTCACACGGGAAGCGGCTTCCATCATGCTGACGGTGTTCTGCTCCGTGGAAGCGTCCGGGTCGTAAGCCAGGAGCGCGGAAAGTCCCTGCGGGATGGTGCGGGTGGGCAGCACGATGACCTTGCGGTCCGTGACCAGCGGGATCGTCTGCTCCGCCGCCATGATGATGTTCTTATTGTTCGGCAGCACCAGAACCGTCTTGGCCGGGGTGGCGCGCACAGCCGCCAGAATGTCCTCGGTGCTGGGGTTCATCGTCTGTCCGCCGCTGACGATCTGGGCGCATCCCAGGTCGGAAAACAGCGTGTTGAGGCCTTCGCCCGCCGCCACCGCGACGAAGCCGACCTCCTCGGTGGGCTCAACAGGGGTCAGCGGTTTTTTTTCCGCTTTGGCCTTGTTCTCCTCGTTGGCTTCCTGCGCCTTGCGGTGCTGCTCCTTCATGTTTTCAATCTTCACGGTGAGCAGCTGGCCAAAGGTCAGGCCCGCCTGCAAAGCGTTGCCGGGATCCTCGGTGTGCACATGGACCTTGATGATCTCCTCGTCGTCCACGACGACCACACAGTCGCCGATCCCTTCCAGATATGCGCGCAGCTCGGAAGGCTCCTTCTTGCACTCGGGATCGCGGCCCACGATGAATTCGGTGCAGTAGGTGAAATTGATCTCCTGGTCAAACTCCGCCGCGGCGTTGCGGAAGAAGTCGTCGGAGGAGAGATCGCCCTTGGCTTCGGGCTGCTCGTTGCTGACGATCACGCCGTCCTTGAATACGCTGAGCATGCCGTCGAAAATGTAGCACAGGCCCTTGCCGCCCGCGTCGACAACGCCGGCCTTTTTCAGCACGGGAAGGAGGGCGGGCGTCTGCTCCAGCGCCTCGGCCGCGCCCTTGCAGATGGCGCTCCACACATAGACGGGATCGTTGTCGATCTCCGCCGCCGCGCGGCCCTTCTCGCAGGCGATGCGCGACACGGTGAGGATGGTGCCCTCCGTGGGCTTCATGACGGCCTTGTACGCGGCTTCCACGCCCACGCCGAGCGCGTTGGCGAGATCGGAGCCGGTCAGGGCGGCCTTGCCCTTCACGCTCTTGGAAAAGCCGCGGAAGAGCAGGGAAAGAATGACGCCGGAGTTGCCGCGCGCGCCGCGCAGCAGGGCGGAAGCAGCCGTATGCGCGATCTGATCCGCGCCGCCCTCCTCGGCCTTGGCAAGCTCTTTGGCCGCCGCGCCGATCGTCATGCTCATGTTGGTGCCGGTATCGCCGTCCGGCACGGGGAAGATATTCAGCTCATCAACCTGCGTTTTGTGGCGGGCGATATTGTTAGCGCCGGAGATCAGGGCGTCGCGAAGCTCATTTCCTTGAATCACATACAGCACTCCCTTGAAAAGATATTTCAGTAAACATCAAGAGCGGGGACTCGTTATACTGATCAAATTTACACTTCCCTATTATAGCATATCCCCCGGACAACTTCAATCACTATCTTTCCCGTCGTCCGTGGAATTGGCTCCCGTTTCGGGCAGGTTCTGGCGGCGGAAATCCTTTGGGGTCACGCCCGTGAATTTCTTGAAAAAATGGAAACCGCGTTGGACTGGATGGCGCTGAGCGTCCCCTGCATATCCGCACAGACAGCGTTTGCCGTACCGACCGCTTTGTCCGTCATTGTGTCGGAAAGCTGGCGGACTACAAAGGCAACAATCAGGAAATAGAGAAGCGTGCAGATGATGAGCGACAGACATAAAGTGGAGCGGAAATGGCGCGAAGACAGGATGCGCCGGAATTCGTTTTTCTGAGGAAGCGAAAAGCGCTTCATGGGATCCCTCCCTAGAGACTTTAGAAATCAAAGGCCGCATATGGCTGGTTTTATAAAAATCTATATAAATCATACCAAAACAAGATCAAAAAATCAAATTTGTATAGGCGAAAAGCATAGCAAAAAAGGAATTTTGATGGGCGCTGTCAAAGGTTAATAAAATTTTGTCAAAAAAGGGATCCAATTCAGACGAAAATATGATATCATCAGGAAAGGTGGTCTATCTATCAATGAGGAAGAGCGCGCGAAGGACGCCTTCTCCCCCGACGGCTGGGCGCGGCATCGCTCGCATACAGAGAAACGGAGGATTTATCATGCCCAAGCAACCAAATATTATTTTTATACTTCTTGATGACATGGGGTGGAAGGATCTGGGCTGCACCGGCTCGACCTTCTATGAAACCCCCAATATCGACCGCCTGGCGCGCGGGGGCATGGTGTTTCCGAACGCCTATGCCGCCTGCCCGGTGTGCTCTCCGTCCCGCGCCAGCTATCTGACGGGAAAATATCCCGCCCGTGTGGGCGTGACGGACTGGATTGATATGGAGGGCGTTATGCATCCGCTCAAAGGGCGGCTGATCGACGCGCCCTACCTCAAACATCTGCCGCCGGACGCGCGCACGCTGGCCGCCTCCCTGCACGACGAGGGCTACGCCACCTGGCATGTGGGCAAGTGGCATCTCGGCGGCGAGGAATATTATCCGGAGCATTTCGGTTTTGAAAAGAACATCGGCGGCTGCTCCTGGGGCCATCCGCACCAGGGCTATTTCAGCCCCTACGGCATCCATACGCTGGAGGAGGGCCCGGAGGGCGAATATCTCACCGACCGTATCACCGACGAAGCAATCCGCCTGATCCAGTCCGGCGAGGAGCGCCCGTTCTTCCTGAACCTGTGCCATTACGCCGTTCATACGCCGATCCAGGCCAAGCAGAAGGACATTGACCGCTTCCTGAAAAAAGCGGAAGCCATCGAGCAGAAGGAGCAGGTGCTTGTCACCGGCGAAAAGATCCCCGCGCACCACGGTTCCCGGGTGATCCGCCGCATGGTGCAGTCCGACGCGGAATATGCCGCCATGATCTGGAATCTCGATGAAAACATCGGCCGCCTGATGCAGGCGCTGGAGGAGAGCGGCAAGGCGGACAATACCATCGTGGTCTTTACCTCCGACAACGGCGGCCTTGCCACCGCCGAAGGCTCGCCCACCTGCAACCTGCCCGCCCGCGAGGGAAAGGGCTGGATGTACGAGGGCGGCACGCGCGTCCCGCTCTTTGTCTGGTATCCGAAGCTCGTGAAGGCGAACACCTGCTGCCGCACGCCCGTCACGACGCCGGACTTCTATCCGACCTTCCTCGACCTCATCGGCGCGGCGGACAGGCTCCCGCAGGATCTTGACGGCGTGAGCTTCCTTCCCCTGCTCAAGGGCGAAGCGATTCCCGAGCGCCCGATCTTCTGGCATTATCCCCACTACGGCAACCAGGGCGGCACGCCCGGCTCGTCTGTCGTGCTGGGACGCTATAAGCTGATTGAATTCTTTGAGGACAACCGCTGCGAGCTGTATGACATCGAAACCGATCTGAGCGAGCGGAACAACATTGCGGCGGAGCACCCGGAACAGGTGGAAACCATGCGCGCTATGCTGCACCGCTGGCAGCAGGACGCGGGAGCCAAGTTCCCCAGCGTCAACCCGGATTGGAACGGGGAAGATTGACGAGGTGAAAGGCAGAACGGTTACACCTGCGCGCTGGCGGGAAAATGGCATCTCGGAGACAGTGTGACCCCGCAGCGTGGCTTCTCCAAATGGTATACAATTGGGAAAGGCGGCTGCTATTATTACCATCCGGATATTGTGGAGCATGGGGACATCCATGTGGAGCACGGCAAATATGTGACGGATCTCATCACGGACAAGGCGCTCGCCTAATGAAGCACATCGACCCCTCTGCGATCTCACGTCGCAGAGGGGTCTTGCTGTGCAGCCCGCGACCCGGCCACGGAGCGGCGCGGGAGGTTGGCTGTGATTTTCAGCTGGGTTCTGATTGACGCGCTCCGGCAGCGCCTGAGCGGATTGCGCCCCGCCTGCGGCGGTTCGCAGACTGAACTTCAATTTTGCGGTTCTTGCGAACCGGAAAATCAAAGTTCAGCAGTTTGTTGTGAAACGGAAGTCTGGGGCAATTGCGCCCCGCTTTATTGCAGCGAGAGCGAGGCGCTGGCCTGGCCGGAGATCACCTGAGCCGGATCCGTGCCCGAGGCCGAAGCGTAATAGACCAGCAGCAGCCGTGTTCCGGCGGGCTCGGAAACGGAAATGGGGCCGGAGACAGCCGAGAATGTCTGCCCGGCGGGCACCTCGCCCGTGGCGGCGGGGGAGAGTGTCACAGCGGTTTCCGGGATCGGCGTAAAGGAGGACGCTCCCGGCTGCTGGGCAAATAGGAGCGCCGATACATTCAGCACCGTGCCGGACAGGCTCAGGGGGAAGCTGCTGCGGAAGCTTGCGGCGATCCCTGTGATCGTTGCGGCAGAGGGCAGGGGGAACGAGAAGGCGCTGGCCTCCTGTCCCGGAGCAAGCTCAGCCGTAAGCGGCGAAGGAATTTGCACAAAGCTGCCGAAGCCGAGGAAGCAGGGCTGGCCCGCTTCGCCGGAAGAGCCTGTCGTCAGGCTGACGGTGCCGCCCGAGGCAAACGGAATCACGGAGACGGACGCGGGCAGAACAAAATTCAGCACATGGTTCGGGGATCCCGTTGTGTCGATGACGGCGGCTGTCTGCCCCACCGTTGTCGTGCCGATGGTGATCGTGTCGGCGGCTCCCGCGGCCCCTGTGGATCCGGTGGAGCCGGTCGGTCCCTGCGCCCCGGTCGGGCCTGTGGCTCCTGTGGGGCCGGCAGGACCCTGCACGCCTTGAATTCCCTGTACGCCCTCCGGCCCCGTGGGGCCAATCGGGCCGGGAACACCCTGGATCCCCTGTACGCCCTGCGGGCCTCTCGGGCCCATCGGACCTTGCGGACCGGCGGGGCCTTGCGGGCCTGTTGCGCCTGTCATCGTGGCGCTTCCGGCGGGACCCTGCGGGCCCATGGGACCGGTCGGGCCTGTCGGGCCCATCGGTCCGGGGCAGGGACACGGGACACAGCACGGAGCGGGCGGGGGAGGCGGCGGGCAGCAGCTGTGCGAGCAGCCCGGCTCACAGCAGCTCTGGGAACCGCAGGAGTGCCCGCAGCCGCCCTGAGAGCAGGAGTCGTGTCCGCAGGAGGTCTGGCCGCGGCGTTCCTCGCAATGGAAAATATTCATGGAATCGCTACCCTTCTGTTTCAGTTTTGCGGCGGGCAGAGGAGCTCCCCCGCCCAATCCATTCTATGCAGAAGCGGCCCCGCGCGGCACTTGACAAAGCCTGTCCCGTCATAGATAATAAGGGCGGATTCACGCGAAAAAATGCTGTGAAAACGGAGGAACGACCATGAAAAGGAAAGCGAACCATTATCGCAAACGGCGCGGAAGCGGTTGGGCGGTGCTGGCGTGCAGCCTGCTGTGCGCTGTGGCTGTCTGCGCGGGCGTTTATTTCTGGCTGGGCGGCTCACTCGAAACCGTGCCTGCGGCTGCGCCGCCCGCGTCCGCACCGCCTGCCTCCTCTCAGACCGGACAGGCGGTTTCTTCTCTGCCGCCGGAGTCCGCACCGGATGCCGCGTCCCTTCCCTCGTCCGAACCGGAACCGGAGCCGGAGCCGGAAATAACCACCGTGCGTGTTTCGGCCTCGGGGGATAACCTGATTCACGACGGACTCTATTTGCAGGCGAAAAAACGCGCTGCCGCCGCCGGGAAGGAGGGCTATGATTTTGCCGCCCTGTATGAGCACGCGGCTTCCCTGTATCAGAATTTCGATCTCAACCTGATCAACGTGGAAACGCTCATGAGCGATGAACTGACTCCCTCCGCGTATCCGCGCTTCTGCACGCCGGGGGACTGTGCCCGGGAGCTGTACCGCATTGGCTTTCGCGGCTTTTTCCTGTCCAACAACCATATTTATGACAAGGACGGCGAAGGGCTGGCGTCGACGCTCCGCTTCTGGGATTCCATGCCCGAGGACGCTTTCACCTCCGGCCTTTATGCCGATGAACAGGATTTTCCCGTGTGCGAGTATAACGGGATCTCCTTTGCCTTCCTTGCCTACACCGAAATGACCAACGGCCTCTCCACACCGGCGGGGGCTGAGAAGAGCGTGATATACACCTCGGAGGAGGACGTGATTCGCCGCCAGATCGAGCAGGCCAGGGAGAAGGCCGATGTGGTGGTGGTGAGTATCCATTGGGGCGTGGAAAACACCCATGAGGTGACGGACAGACAGCGCGCGTTCGCGCAAAAGCTGGCCGATTGGGGCGCGGATATCGTGATCGGGACCCATCCGCATGTGGTGCAGCCGATCGAGACGGTGACGTCCTCCGACGGCAGGGAGGTGCCGGTAGCGTATTCCCTGGGGAATTTTGTCTCAGCGCAGGATCGGGTGGACAATATGGTCGGAATCGTGTTGGGGTTTGAGGTGACGAAAACCACACAGCCCGGCGGGGAAAGCGAGATTGCGATCGACAACATTTCCGCCACGCCCGTCGTCATGTTCTATGAGCGCTACTACGCCAACATGCGCCTGTATCTCCTGCGCGATTATACGGACGAGCTGGCCGCTTCCCACGGTCTGAGCGGCGTGACGCCCGCTTATGTCCGCTCCATGCTGGAGGAAATCGTTGCGCCGGAATATCTCAGATTGGATTAAGGGCTTGAAAAAAGGCGGCACATGGAATTTCCATGTGCCGCCTTTGCTGTATGATTTTATTTTCCTGTTTTCAGGTGCGTCATCAGCACGCTGGCAATGTTTTCGCAGGAAGCCTGAATCGTCACCGCTCCGATATCGTGGGCGACCATGGGCATTCCATACACGACGCTGGATTCCCGATCCTGGCCGATGGTGTACGCGCCCGCCTTGCGCATAGCAAGCAGGCCGCTTGCGCCGTCGCGTCCCATGCCGGTCATGATGATGCCCACCATGTGGCACTTGACCGTCGTGGCCATGGAGGAGAAGAGCGCGTCCACGGAAGGACGGTGGCCGCTGACTTTTTCTCCGGGGAAGCAGGAGAGCGTGTAGCGTTCGCCCATCCGTACCACCTTCACCTGCAAGTCGGCGGGAGCAATCAGCACAAGGCCGGGGCGAATCTCGTCGCCGTTCACGGCCTCACGGACCTCCATCTTACAGATCTTGTCGAGCCGTTCCGCGTACATTTTCGTGAAGCCCACAGGCATGTGCTGCACCACAACCATGCCCGGAATATCGGCCGGAAGGCGCTTGAGCACCTCCAGCGTGGCTTCGGTGCCGCCGGTGGAGGCTCCCAGGCCGATAATGGTCTGGTTTGCCGGATGATGCAGCACCCCTCCCGTCAAGGGAGCGATCGGCGCTGCGGCCATCGGGGCGACGGCAGTGGGACGGTGGCGGACATGAGCGCAGGACGCGGCGCGAATGCGCTGACGAAGCGAACGGAAAAAGACTTCCTTGCTTTCCTCCGCGTCCGGCTTGCGGACGAAATCCACCGCACCGGCTTCCAGCGCGTCAAAGACGCGCAGGTTCAGAGAGGAGACGAGGATGACGGGGATCGGATGCTTCGGCAGATACTGTTTGAGGAAATCAATTCCGTTCATGCCGGGCATTTCCACATCCATCGTGACCACGTCGGGCTTGATCAGTTCTATTTTGGATTTGGCGTCGGAAGCGTTGAAGGCGTATCCCACGACTTCTATATTGGGATCCTGAGACAGGCCTCCCACAATCATCTGACGTGCCAGAGCGGAATCATCCACTACCAGCACACGAATTTTTTTATCGGGAAACATCGCAACTCACCCTTCTTGCTTGTTCGGGCGCCGGAGGGCGCGCGTTTTATCGTTTCACATAGACAGCCGGAGCCGCCATGCGGAACAAGGGGTTCTGCCCCAGGGATTCCGAATGGCTGATAAACAGATAGGAGTTGGGGAGCATCGCGCCGTGGAAACGGCTGACCAAAGCGTCCCGCGTCTCCGCATTGAAGTAGATCATGACGTTGCGGCAAAAGATAATATCGAATTTCAGCCGGAACTGAATGGGATCCATCAGATTGAAGCTGCGGAAAATAACATTGTTTTTGATGGCGGGGACGACGGTATACTGGCCTGTGGCCTTGTCCTCCGTAAAATAACGGTGCAGCCACTCGGCCGGCATATCCGCCGGTTTTTTGTAGATGCCCGCCCGGGCTTTGGCAAGGGCCTGCGGGGAAATATCCGTGGCAAGCACACGGGTATCCCACGAGGAGGCTTCGTTTCCGAAAAATTCCTTGAGACACATGGAGATGGTGTAAGGCTCCTCACCGCTGGAACATCCGGCGCTCCAGATGGAGAGGACGCGATCGTTTTTGTGCCGCCGTACCAGCTCGGGCAGGATGATGTTTTGCAGATAGGAGAAATGATCCTTCTCGCGCAGGAAGAACGTGTAATTCGTGGTCAGCTTGTTGATGATCAGCTCGACCTCGGAGTCATCCTTGTTGGAAAGCAGATGGTCGGCGAAGGAATGGAAATCCCGGTATCCGCGCTCGCGCAGCGAATGCGACAGACGGCTGGAAATGAGCTGCCGTTTTTTGCTCAGATCCATCCCGTATTCCTTCTGCATAAATTTTACCATCCGGTTAAAATCGGCGTCTGATATCTCCAGATCGTGGAAAAACGTATCCTGCAAAGCAAAATCCCCCGTCCCATATGGAATAAAAAGTGAGAAGCGGCGCGGCCCCGCGCTCAGACCTGATTGAGAATCTGCGCGCAGTCAAACACCAGCATGGTCTGTCCGTCCGGAAGCGAGCACATGCCGGACACAAGATTCTGCGCCTTCTGAGCCAGATCCTGACGCAGGGACTCTTTGTCCACGTCCACCATTTTCATCACGGAGTCAATCAGGATTCCGACCAGCGTGCCTTCAATGTTCAGGATGATGATGCACTGGTTATCCTCTCCGTCGCAGCGCAGCAGAATGCGGGTGTCGACAATGGGGATAATCTGGCCGCGCAGGTTGATGATTCCGCGCACATAGGTCGGGACCAGGGGCAGCTTGGTGATCGGGTGGTTGGTGATGATTTCCACCACATATTCGGACGGAACGCCGAAAAGAAGATCGGCGGAGGTGAAGAGCAGGTATTTTTCCGTTTGGCTTTCCTGCAAATCCTCCTCCAGAAGGGTATCGTCCGTATCCTCAACGGCAAACAAAACGTCTTGTGCCACAGAAATTCCTCCAGTATTCAGTCATTCTTCCCGGCTTTCCCCCCGGGCGAGGGGATTATTCAGGATCAGGAATGGTAAAGATTCGCGACGTCCAGAATGATGCTGATGTTTCCGTCGCCCAGGATGGTGCATCCCGCGATACCGCTGCGCTTGATGCTGAAGGAGTTCAGATAGGACGGCAGGGGCTTGACAACGACCTGCTGCTCGCCCAGAAGCTGGTCGACAAACAGGCAGTAGGACTGTTCGCCGGACTCCAGCCACATGAGGATGCCGTCCTCAATGTTTGTGAAGCCCTCGTCCATCTGATACAGATCGCGCATGCGCACGACGGGATAGAACTCACCCATGCACTTGAACATCTCGCCGCCGGACGCGTCGCGGATCAAAGCGTCCTTTTCGATGCGGAAGGACTGGCGGATGTTGTGAATCGGGATCGTGAAGATGTAATCGCCCACGGAAACCTCCATGCCGTCCATGATGGCCATGGTGAGCGGGATTTTCAGCGTGGTGGTCATGCCCTTGCCCTGCTCGGAGGAGATGGACACGGTGCCGCCCACATCCTCCACGTTCCGCTTGACCACATCCATGCCCACGCCGCGGCCGGAATACTCCGTAACCTCGGTGTTGGTGGAGAAGCCGGGAGCGAGAAGGAAGCTGAGGATTTCGCGGTGGGAATATTCCACGTCCGGGGACGCGATGCCGTTGTTGATGGCTTTTCTCAATACGGCCTCATCGTCCACGCCGCGGCCGTCGTCCTTGATCTCGATGATGACCTCGCTGCCGGTGTGGCGGGCGGAGAGGATGATCTCGCCCACGGGATCCTTGCCGGCGGCGATGCGCTCGTCCTCGGTATCCTCAATGCCGTGGTCCATGGAATTGCGCACGATGTGCATGATCGGGTCGGAAATGCTGTCCACGATGGTCTTGTCGACCTCGGTGTCCTCACCCACAAGCGTCAGGCGCGCTTCCTTGCCCAGCTTCTTGCACATGTCGCGCACGATACGGTGCATCTTCTGGAATGTGCTGGAAACAGGCACCATGCGCAGGGACATGGACACGTCCTGCAGCTCGTCGGTCAGCTTGCGCAGCTGGCGGGCGGACTTGAGGAAGGTGTCAAGCTTCATGCCTCTGAGCTCGGGGGAGGAGGTGACCATCGACTCGGTGATGACAATCTCGCCCACGACGGCGGCCAGCTCGTCGAGCTTGCTCAGGTTGACGCTGATCAGGCTCTCCTTGTGGTGGCGCGTGTTGCTGTCCTGCTGCTGCGGAGCCGGGGCGGCAGCCTTCGCGGGCTGGGCCGGCTGAGCGGCGGGAGCGGATGCGGCGGGCGCGGCAGGCGCGGCGGGAGCCGCCTGCTGTACGGGTGCGGCGGGCTTTTCCGGTTCCTTCGCGGGAGCGGGCTCCTCGGCATGGTCAATGACCTGATAGGTGCGCACAAAGCCGGAGCCTGTCACGCTGTGAATGGCGGAATCGCGGTCCGCCTGCTTGCGGAAGCAGAGAAGGAAGCCGTTTTCCGCGAGCTCTGCGGAGGTTGCCGGGTTGCTCTGCACGTCCTCGGGCAGGAATTTGAAATCATCCTCCTGACAGAAGGCGCGGATCTCGTTGACCAGCATGAAGGCGCGCAGGTTTTCCATGCCGCAGCCCTCATCGAAAAAGACCTGAAGCAAATGCGGATAACCGGGAACACCGGCCGGACCGGCCGGGACTTCCGCGTTCGCCGCCGGAGCTTTTTCCCCGGCGGCGGGCTGATCCTTGCCGCCTCCCTGAATTTGCTCGATAAAGCTATTAATTTTCTGAAGTAAACTGTCGATATTATCAGTAAGCGGTTCGCCGTTTTCAAGATGCTCCGTCTCCTGGCGGAAGAAATCAATGCTTTGGAACAGAAGATCAAACAGCTCGGGACGGTGACTTTCCGGCACAATGTCAATGGAGGTATCGCGGATGATGGCGAACAAATCCTCCACGCGATGTGCAATCGTCATCAGAGAGTTGTATTCCATCATGGCGCTGGAGCCTTTAATGGTGTGCATGATACGGAAAATCGTGTTGATATCGTCCTCGGAAAAGTTGTCCTTGTCCTCTGCGGCAAGAACAAGATTGTCAAGCTGCTCCAGAAGGGAACCGGTTTCAAAGAGGTAAGCCTCAAGAAGGCTGTCGTTGTTAGCGCTCATGATCCATCCATCCTTTTGCATAATCAGCATTCTTATTACTATATGTCGACCAAACCGGCGAAAAAATTAAGGGCGGCGCAGAACAATTCTGCATTTCCCACCGCTTAAACGGGCGATTTGATACAGCCTTCATAAATTATACCATATTCATTTCCAAATTGCCACCATTGCGCACAAATTTGGAAGAGAGAGGAAAGGATGACCGCATATGCCAAACCTTTTGGGGGTGACCAATCCCGTCCCCAATTACGATAATACCATCAACAACCGGCCACTGCCCGGCGCGCAGAGGCCGGATAACTCGCTTGTACAGAACGTGGCGGATCCGAACCGGGTGGTCCGCCCCGACAACAGGGCGGAGCAGCAGGACGCGGGCAACGCCCTGAATTCGGGCAGTCTGCGGTATGATTCCAACCTCCAGGTCTTTCTCCAGCAGCTCCGGGAGATGCCGGAGCTCACCGCCGAGCTTTCCAAGGCCGTGACGCTGTTCCAGACGATGGTGTCCGCGCCGGGGCTGGACGCGGGCGTGGCGCAGGAGCTGGCCTCTCTGCTTCAGATGTTCCGCATGGACGCGGAGGAATTCCGCAGCTTTTTTCTGGCGCAGGTGCGCTCAGGAAACCGCTTCGGCGGCCCGCTGTTCGCGCTTTTGCGCCAGGCCTACCAGCGGTCCGGCAGCGAGGGCGTGCGCGACGCGATCCTCTCGTTTGTGAAGCGGTACAGCGATTTCTCGTCCACGGAGCACATCGGCCGCCATATGCTCGACATGCTCCGGCAGATCTCCGACCGGCTCCCGGAAAGCTGGAAGGGCCAGCTTTCGGAGATGATCGGCCAGCTGAAAAACGGCCTGGCGGCGGGGGACCGCGCCGGAAACCTCCAGCTTTTGCAGGGAGGGATCCTGCCGTATCTCGGATCGTACATCAGCCGCTTCCACGATTTGGGGAGTGTGCGCACCTTCCTGAGCATGCTCATGCTCGATGTGACGCGCTATGAAAACGGCTCCGAGGAGGGCCTGATGATGTCCTTCCGGCAGCTTGGAGCGTGCGGCGACACGCTCGCGGGCCTTTCCCAGCTCGACGACGAGGCGGCGATCCGGCTTTTGGAGGACAACAGCTTCATCAAGGCCGCGGAGTCGAACCGGTTCGCCCAGCAGCTGGCGCAGACGGCGTCGCGGGCGCTGCGGGGAGAGCTGGGAACGGATATGCGCGAGGCGTTCCAGGAGATTGTGCGGGCGATGCTGGTCAACGAGAGCGTGTTCATGCCGCTCAACCATCTTATGATGCCCCTGGAATACGAGGGGAAAAAGATGTACTCCGAATTCTGGGTGGACCCGGACGCGGAGGAGAAGAACGAAAACGGGCAGCAGGGAGAGAGAAAGATCCAGTTCCTCTTCAAGCTGGACGTGGAATCGCTCGGTTTTGTGGAGATGACGCTGGCGGCGGCCAAGGGGCGCGTCGATCTCGATGTGTACGGCCCGTCGGGCGTTACGGATCATTCCTCCGTCATCGCGGAGGATTTGCTGGAAATTTTGAAATCACACGGCTTGCCGGGGAGGAATGTCCGCGTACTGGAGGAAAAACGTCCTCTGACGCTGACAGAGGTATTCCCGGATCTGTTTGAAGGGAAGCGGAGCATCAATGTCAAAATCTAACGGCCAGCAGGCACAGGAAAACCAGGGCGCGGGACAGCCGGCGGATCGCGCGGTTGCCCTGCGCTACGATCCCACGAACGGAGCCCCGGTTATCGTGGCGTCCGGCATGGGATATCTTGCGGAACGCATTGTGGAGACGGCGTCGGAAGCAGGCGTGCCCGTGTATGAGGATAATTCCCTCGCGACGGTCCTCTCCCAGATGGAGCTGGGAAAGGAAATTCCCGAGGAGCTGTACCAGGCGATTGTCGAAATTTACCTGTATTTTTTGAAGTTTGATCCCTCGGATCCCGAAAAGTACAGAAGAGAGCGCAGGCAGAACGCCATGCAGGCACAGCAGGAGAACGCACAGGCGGAAGGAGGTACACCCAATGCATAAATACTTGATACTGGATGAATCCGGAAAGCCGTTGTTCCGGGCTGTGATGCGCCAGGCGATGCATGGAGGCGTCTGCCGGGCGGAGCTGGAAAACGAGGAGGACGTTGAAAAGCTGGTGCCCGGAGGGCTGTTCCAGCTGATGGGGATCCGCGACGGCAATTTTGCCGAGGTTCGTTTCCTGCGCGGACGCGGGGAGACGGCGGAATTTGAGATGGTGCGTATGCTCGACTCGGGGACCCGGCAGAATCTGCGGATTCCGGTGCGTTTCGAAAGCTTTCTGTATCCCGTTTCCGGTTCCTGGAAGGGAAGAGCGGCGATTGTGAGCCGCGACCTGAGCTGCGGCGGCATCGCCTTTGTCTCCGAAAAAGCGCTTCAGGTGGGGGAGATCTGCGAGATCGTGATTCCCGTCACCACGGAGCCGCTGGTGCTGAAAATGAAGGTTTTGCGCTCGGGGGACGCCGTAGAGGATGGTATTCTCTACGGCGCTCAGTTCCTGGGAATGGTGCACGAGGAGGAAATCATGGTGCGCGAGGCGGTATTCGGTTTGCAGTTGGAACTGGATCGCGATCCCGCGGATACGCTCCCCTCTGTTTGAATTTGTGCAGGTTGTAAGAATCCAGACAGGCTTTTTTGAAAGCTTGTCTGGATTTTTGTGTATATTGTCATTTTGGGCCTTTGCGCATGTCCATACATATTTTCCTGAAATTCCCTTTTTGAAAAAATGTGCTTTTCAAGAGGAAAGCCCGGTATTACATATCCAAAGCGGCGCATATAAATAGGTATGGTTTTCCGAAAAAGAACAGGACGGCTGATTCGTGACGTGCGGGAAGTGGAAAAGTTTGCGGGAAAATATGTGATTCTTTCCAATCTGCTATTTTTCAGGATAAAGCACTTGCGGATTTGCAGCAACTGGGTTATAATTTATGTAATGGTTTTGTCAGATTCTGTCGCTATGTGGTTTTGTCCCCAAGTGGAAAGGCCGGCTCCCTCGGATCTTTTATCTGCCAATCCATATCACCAACGAGAAGGGGAGAGTACATATGGATATGTTGACCAGCAACTCCATGCTGATGATGGAGCGCTCTCTGCAATTCCTTTGGACGAAACAAAGCTGTATCCTGGACAACCTGTCAAACGTGGAAACACCGGGATACAAAACAAAATATGCTACTTTTGAAGAATCACTGGAGAATGCCATCCGTTCCTCGGTTCAGAAAAACGGATCGACCGCACAGGTGCGGAACGCGATTCTGGACGCTCGGATTGAAACCCATGAGGCGGACAACGAGAGCACTCGGATGGATGACAATGGCGTGAATGTCACGGAGCAGATGGTGGAGCTTGTGCGCAACGGCTACCAACAGCAATATGTGATGCGGGCCATTTCCAGTGATTTTTCTGTGCTGATGACGGCGATCCGCGGATAAAGGAGGGGATTTTTAGATGGCATTTCTCAGTTCTGTCAATGTGATAGGTTCCGGCCTGACGGCGCAGCAGCAGCGGCTGGATGTGATTTCTGAAAATGTGACGAACATCAATACGACCCGTACCGAGGGCGGCGGACCCTACCGGCGCAAGATGGTGGTGCTGGAGGAGGAAAATTCCGATTCTCCCTTCCGTCAGGCGCTGGACAAGGCGATGGGCCGCCGCAATTCCGCGCAGGGCGGCGTGCGCGTGGCGGAGATCGTTGAGGATGAATCGGATTTCAAGCTCAGCTACGATCCGGAGAATCCAGACGCGAACGAGGACGGTTATGTGGAGCTGCCGAATGTGGATCTCGTCAAGGAGATTTCCGATGCAATGGCGGCCAATCAGGCTTACTCCGCGAACGTCACGGCGTTCAACGTGCTTAAGCAGGTAATTGCCAAGGGCCTTGAAATCGGTCAGTGAGCCGGGGCCCTTTTTGTGTTGTTTTTGTGAATGAGGAAAGGGAAGGAATCAAACATGAACTTTCAGCCGATCCAGTCGATTCAGATGCTGTGGCCGTCCCAGCTCACCTCCGGTGTGAGCGGGGAAAAGAGCTCCTCGGAGCAGCCCACCATGTTTTCGGATATCTTTAATTCCCTGATCAACAATGTGCAGGAAACGGATGCCGTGAAGAACGAGAAGCAGTATCTCCTGGCGACGGGCCAGCTGGACAACCCCACGGAGTGGTCGATTGCCGCCTATAAATACCAGGTGGCGACCAGCCTTCTGGTGCAGGTGCGCGACAGGGCTCTGGACGCTTACAGCGAGCTGAGCAGGATGAGCATCTGATTTCCATGAAACAGGCAGATCATAGAAACGAAAACTAGGGGTGACAGTGGTGCAGGAAAAGCTAAAGGGGATTCCCGGAAAGGTAAAGGACTGGTGGAAAGCCGCCACGAAAAAAATGAAAATCCTCCTGGGATCCGTGCTGCTGGCGGTCCTGATTGTGATCGGCGTTATCACCGCTGTCACTCTTAACCAGCCATATTCCGTTCTGTTTACCGGACTGAACCAAACAGAGATGTCGGAAATCGTCTCCTATCTCTCGGATAACGGCATAACGGATTACCGCATCAGCGGCAGCGACACCATTCTGGTGCCGTCCAGTCAGGAATATCAGCTCAAGGCGGATCTCGTCTTGCAGGGCTACCCGACGTCGGGATACGCCCATTCCACCTATTTTGAAAATGTAAACAGCCTCACGACGGAGTCGGAGCGGACGAGTCTCATGCTCTACGATCTCGAGGACAGCATCGAGGCCACGCTGCGCTGCTTCGACGGAGTCAGCGACGCGACCGTACAGCTCACGCCGCAGGAGGACAATACTTACGTTCTGGACAAGAGCAGCGTGCTGGAAGCCAAAGCCTCCGTGATGATTATTATGGAGGACGGCAAGAAGCTCTCCGGCACACAGGTTACGGCAATCCGCAACCTGGTCAGCCATGCGGTCAAGGGCCTTGAGATCGACAATGTGAGCATCGTCGATTCCTACGGCAACAGCTATTCCGGCGGGGACGGGCTTGGAAACACGCAGGACGCTTCCGCTCTCAAGCTTCAGCTTGAGGAGCAGGTGAACAACCTCATCCGCACGAATATCTTCCAGATTCTCTCGCCTCTTTACGGCGATAACAATTTCCGGGTGAGCGTGAACAGTGTGGTCGACGTTGACCGCCGCGTGACCGAGTCCACAAACTACAGCACCGAGGACTGGGCGCAGGACGGCAGCACCAACGGCGAGGGCATCGTCGGCTCGCAGACCACGGATAAGGAAGTGGTCCGCGGACAGGATGACACCGCGGGCGGTGTGGCCGGGACGGAGACCAACTCCGACCTGAACACCTACGTCGACGAGCAGCTTCAGGCCAACGGCGACGAGACGCTGATCAGCTCCTCCGAGGACAAGAACTATCTGGTGGATCAGGAGATCCAGCAGGTGGAGCAGCAGGGCGGAACCATCGAGGATGTCATGGTTTCCGTCACCATCAACCGCACGACGGCGGGCAACGTCGACGTGCAGAGCCTGACCCAGCATATCGCGCGCGCGGCGGGCATTTCGCCGGACGTGCAGGACGATAAGATTTCCATTGTGGTGGAGCCCTTCTACGAGGAACCCGGCATTTCTCCGATTCCGCTGCCGGACGGCGCTTCGCGGCAGTGGATCCTCATTGCGGCTGCGGGCGGCCTGGTGCTGTTCCTGCTGGTGCTGACGCTGATTCTCGTGATCAGCCACAAGCGCCGCAAGCGCCGCGAAGCCGCGGCGGCACAGGAATTCCTCGCGCCGAACGTGCCTCTGCCGGAGGTACAGAACGGACCGGATATTTCCGAGCTGCGCACGGAAAAGAGCATGCAGCTGCGCAAGGATGTCCGCAAGTTTGCTGAGAACAATCCCGAGATTGCAGCCCAGATGGTGAAGAACTGGCTCAAGGAAGGGGATGAATGAGTGTGGCTGAGATAGCATCTGACGTAAAGGTAAAAAGCGCCTCCAGAAAGCTGACCAAGCAGCAGAAGGCTGCCGCCGTTATCGTTTCTCTGGGAATGGATAAGGCTTCGCAGCTGTATAAATACATGACGCCCCAGGACGTCGAGCGTCTCACCATGGAGATCGCAAAGCTTGGCTACGTCGACCCCGACCAGACCGAAGGCATTCTGGACGAATATTACCAGATGTGCCTGACGAACAAGGCGGTCACGGAGGGCGGCATGGAGTACGCGCGCGCCGTTCTGGAGCGTGCGTTCGGCCAGCAGACCGCTGACAGCCTGCTGGAAAAGGTGACGAAGTCCCTCAAAAACAGAAAGTTTTCCTTCCTGGACAACGTGGACGCGAAATCCCTCCTGGCGGCTTTGCAGTACGAGCGGCCGCAGACCATCGCCCTGGTGCTCTCCTATGTGGAGCCGGACAAGGCGGCGGCCGTCATTCAGGACCTCGATCCCGAGGTCCGCGTGAAGGTGGTCGAGGACATCGCCACGATGGACAGCGCCGCTCCGTCCGCCATCAAGATCATTGAGGCGGAAATGGAGAAGAAGTTCACCACCATGATGTCGGCCACCAACGTCAAGGTCGGCGGTATCGACTATGTGGCGGACGTGATGAACAACCTGGACCGTTCGAGCGAGCGCGCGATTTTCGATCGCCTGGAGCGCAAGGACGCCGAGCTGGCCGAGGAGATTCGCAAGCGTATGTTCGTCTTCGAGGATATCGTCACCATGGACGATCGCTCCGTGCAGCGCTTCCTGCGCGAGTGCGAGCAGAAAGACCTGGTGCTGGCCCTCAAGGGAACGACCGAAGAGGTCGCACAGAAGATCTTCTCCAATATGTCCAGCCGTATGGCGCAGAGCATCCGCGACGACCTCGAAATTACCACCAACGTGCGTGTGCGTGACGTGGAAGAGGCGCAGCAGCGCATTGAGAATGTGATTCGCATGCTCGAGGAGAAGAACCAGCTGATTATTATCAAGGGAAAGAAGGACGATATCATTGCCTAACATCTTCAAGCAGCTCCGCAAATCGGCGGTCACATCCTATATCTTCCCGAAGGCGGAGGAGCTTGAGGACGATCTCCCGGCAGCGCAGGAGTCCGGAGAACCGGAGCGGGAGGAGGACAGCCCCGCCGAGGCGGAAAACGCCGGGGCAGGGAAAGAGTCCGGGGCGAGGAAGGAGTCCGAAGCGGAGCAGGCCATCGGGTTTGCCGCCGTACAGGCCCAGAAGATCGTGGAGGACGCCGAGCAGCGCGCCCAGGAGTTAGTCCAGGAGCGGCTGCGGGAGGCGGAGGCTGAGATCGAGAACGCCCGCGAGGAGGCAAAGGCGGAGGGATACCGCCAGGGCTACGCGGAGGGCCTTTCCAAAGCGTCCGTGGAGGCGAAGGCCAACCTGGACGCCCAATTGCAGGCGCAGGCGGAGGAGATCGCTGATTTCCTCAAAAAAGCCACGCTGGCAAGGGAAGAAATGATCCGTGAGACACGCAGCGAGCTGTGCGAGCTGAGCGTCGCCATCGCGGAAAAGGTGATTCACATCAGCCTCAAGAGCAGCAGCGAGGTGATTGCCCGGATGATCCAGGTGGTCACCGAGAAGATGAAGCGCCGCGAATGGGTCCACATCTATGTGGGCGGCTGCGACGCCCCCGCTCTCGCGGAGATTACGCCGGAGCTGACGGTGGCGCTGGCCAGCCTGTCGGACCATATCCGCATTATTCCCATGGCGGATGACGAATCCGGGACCTGCATCATTGAGATGCCGGACGAGATCATCGACGCCAGCGTTTCCACTCAGCTGCAAAACATCCGCGATATCATCCACGAGAGCTGAGAATCCCCAAAACCACGCGAAAGGAGGCCAATCCCATGTTTGAGACGATGATCCGCCAGATCAAAAACGCGGAGACAATCAGCTACACCGGCAAGATTGAAAACATCGTCGGCATGTCGATCGAAGCCTCCGGAGGCCGCGCGGCGATCGGGGATATCTGCCGGATTTACAGCGGGGAATCCGGCGGGCAGGTCATGGCGGAAGTGGTCGGCTTTAAAAACGACCATATCCTGCTCATGCCGTACTCCAATATGGACGGCATTTCCGCCGGAAACTTTGTGCGCAACACCGGCCACCGGCTGAGCCTGATGATGGGCCCCTTCCTCAAAGGGCGCGTGATCAACGCTCTGGGCCAGCCGATTGACGGCAAGGGCCCCTTTCACGGCGGAACGCCGTTCTGTGTGGACGGAAGCGAATATATCAACCCCATGGCGCGCCCGCCGATCCGCGAGCGCATGGAATTCGGCGTGAAAGCCATCGACGGGATGCTGACGATTGGCAAGGGCCAGCGTATCGGTATCTTCGCCGGTTCGGGCGTCGGCAAAAGTACGCTCATGGGCATGATTGCGAAGAACGTCAAGGCCGATATCAACGTGATTGCCCTGGTGGGCGAGCGTGGCCGTGAGGTGCTCGAATTCATGGAAAAGGATCTCGGCCCGGAGGGCATGCGCCGCTCGATTCTGGTGGTCGCCACCTCGGATCAGCCCGCCATGCTGCGCAAGCGCTGTCCGTCTGTCGCCACCGGCATCGCGGAGTATTTCCGGGATCAGGGCTACGACGTGCTGCTCATGATGGACTCGCTCACGCGTTTCGCCATGGCGCAGCGTGAGATTGGTCTGGCGGTGGGCGAGCCTCCCGTGGCGCGCGGTTATACACCCTCCATTTACGCGGAGCTTCCGAAGCTGCTTGAACGAAGCGGCAACTTTCAGAAGGGCTCTATCACCGGCGTTTATACCGTGCTGGTGGAAGGCGACGACACAAACGAGCCAATCGCGGACACGGTGCGCGGTATTCTTGACGGTCATATCGTCCTTTCGCGCCGCCTGGCGAACAGCAACCACTTCCCGGCCATCGACGTCAGCGCGAGCATCTCGCGTTTGATGGTGGACATTGTGCCGGAGGAGCACCGGCAGCTTTCCGCCCGAATCCGCGATGTCATGGGCGTTTATGAGAAAAATGCCGATCTGGTGTCCATCGGCGCGTACAAGGCGGGGACAAACCCGAAGCTTGATTATGCGCTGGGCAAGATCGACGGAATCAACCGTTTCCTGATGCAGGGGGTTAACGAGTCGTTCTCCTACGAGGAGGATCTGAATCTGATGCGCGCGCTTATGTAGAGGTGATTGCAGTCATGAAGAAATTCCAGTTCAGCCTTGATTCCGTTCTCAGCTACAAGCAGCAGGTGCTCGAAGGCATCCAGAACGAGTACGCGGCGCTGACGGCAAAGGTACGGCAGCAGGAGGAGCGGGTGCGGGCCGCGTGGCAGCGCTACGCCGATCTGAATCAGGAGTTTCGGGAGAAGGAAGCCTTCGGTATGACGATTGTGGAGGCCCG
>DVGZ01000075.1 GCA_018712435.1 Candidatus Caccousia avicola | reverse complement strand
CAGATGTTTGAAAAGCGCTACCAGTCCCCGCGCATGAAAACCTTTGCCGCTCTTTTGATTTTTATCTTTATGGTGCCGTATTCCGCCAGCGTCTACTCCGGCTTGTCCTATCTGTGCGAAATCGCGCTGGGGATCCGCTATGAGTGGGCGATGCTGGCGATCGCGGCGGTGGCGGCGGCTTATCTGATTGCGGGGGGATACATTGCTTCCCTGCGCGCGGACCTGATTCAGGGAATCGTGATGATCGGCGGCGTGCTGCTGATGGTAGGCTTTGTGCTGGCTTCCCCCGAGGTGGGCGGCTTTTCCGTCGGGATGGAACGCCTTACCGGGATCATGGAGGAAGCGGGGATCCTGTCGCTGGACGGAGCGGGAACGGCACAACTCATCGGTTTGTGCCTGCTGACAAGCGTCGGCACCTGGGGAATGCCGCAAATGATTCAGAAGTTTTATGGTGTGGCCGATCAGAAGGCAATCCGGGCCGGAACAGTGATTTCCACCGTGTTTTGCGCTGTGATTTCGGTTTGCGCCTATTTTATCGGCTCGCTGACTCGCTTGTTCTTCACGGAAACGCCAGCGGGCGGAACGGATCAGATGATTCCGATCATTCTGGATCGGACGCTGCCGGTCGTGCTGCTCGGCGTGGTGCTCGTCCTGGTTCTTTCCGCGTCGGTTTCCACCTTGTCCGGTATCACCCTTTCCGCCTGCTCCGCGATCTCGATGGATCTGATCGCCGCGCGCCGCAAGCAGGAGGACAAGAGCAAAACCCTGCGGCAGACAAGGCTGCTCTGTCTGGTGTTTATCGTGCTGTCGTTCCTGATTGCTGTATTTAAAACGCCCATCCTGACGCTGATGTCCTTTTCCTGGGGAACAATTTCGGGCGCTTTTCTGGCGCCGTATTTCCTTGGACTGTGGTGGAAGCGGATGAACCGCACGGGAGCCTGGGCCGGGATGCTGGTCGGAGCCGCTGTCTCTCTGATTCTTGCGGCGGCGTCCGGATTTGACAGCGGCAGCGCGGCGCTGTTTGGTGTGATCGCGATGGCTTCCTCGTTCGCGGCCTGCCTGATTGCGACTCCGATTGGCTGCAAGCTTGGCGGCGCTTTCGCGCAGGTTCCCGCCGAGTTTTTCGATCCGGATTTTTCCCTGCAAACAGGGGAGGGAAAGCAAGCTTCCGCCGTTTCGGAGCAGACGTCCGCCGGACCGGAAAGCGGCGCGCGAATTCGGGCGAAAAATTAACTTGCAAACCACAGCCGAATGTGTTATGATACTTTAAGATCGATATTTATGCTTTCGGAGGTGCCTTATGCCAGCAATCCAGATTGTTTTTGGGGTCATCCTTCTGCTGTTTTCCATTGCGATTACGATTATCGTGATTCTGCAGGAAGGCCACCAGCAGAATATGGGCGCCATCACCGGCGGCGCGGATACGTTCCTTTCCAAGAACAAGGCTCGTTCGGTTGACGCGTTTCTGGCCAGATGGACAAAAGTGATCACCATCGGCTTCTTTGCTCTGGTTGTTGCGATTAACATTTTTATGTTCTTTGCACAATAATGGCGATCGCCCCCGCCTCGGCGGGGGTTTTTTCTTTGCCTTTTGTGGAGAGTGAACAAAAGGAATTGGGAAACCGACCATGCGGCAGAATATAGTGCGGGGAGAAAGATTTTTCGGCTCCTTGGGCACAGGTTGGCAGTGCAGGCACAGTGTGAGAAGATGAGTGAGGAAAAGTGGAGGAAACATGGGGAAAAAATTTAAGGGAAAACAAAAGAGCGGCTTTCGTCCGCAGGGAAATCATTTTAGTGAAAGAAAACCCTTTGTCACGCCGGAAAGACCGGCGATGAAACCGGTGGAAAAGCGAAAGGTTCCGGCAAGGATTGTATCGCTGTCCCGGAATTTCGCGTTTGCCCGTCCGGATGACGGGGGAGAGGATATGTTCATCCATGCCGACCGCCTGCACGGCGCGTTTCTGGGGGACAGCGTGGTGCTGACCAATATTATCCAGCAGGAAAAGGGGCCGAGCGCGGAGGTCGAGGAGATCACTGCGGAGGGAAGCCGTTTCCTGACGGGAACGCTGCGCCGCGATGAATACGGTACCCTCTTTCACGCCGACGCAGCATTGCGCTACGCGCTGGCGTTGGCTAAAGGCAGCCTGACCGGGCTCCATGACGGCGACAAGGTGCAGGTGGAGGTCGTTCCCGGCAGCCACGGCGAATATCTGGGCCGCGTACTCAAACTGTACGGGCGTGGGGACAGCGCGCGTGTCTGCGCGGACGCCATTATCGACGAAAACCGGATCCGCCGCGAGTTTCCGGACGAGGTAAAGGAGGAAGCCGCCCGTCTTAAAGATCGGAAGATTCTTCCCGAGGAGCTGAAAGGCCGTCTGGATCTGCGCAAAACGGCCATCTGTACGATTGACAGCGCCTCCGCGAAGGATCTGGACGATGCTATTTCCGTCTCGCGCACACGCACCGGCTATAAGCTGGGCGTGCACATCGCGGACGTTTCCCATTATGTGAAGCCGGGAAGCGCGATCGATCGCGAGGCCATGGAGCGCGGCACTTCCGTTTACTTTGCCGACCGCGTGATCCCGATGCTTCCCGAAGAGCTTTCCAACGGCGTGTGCTCGCTCAATGCCGGGGAGGACAAGCTGACCTTTTCCGCCCTGATCTGGATCGATCTGGACGGCAATATTGAAAAATATGAATTCCATAAGTCGGTGATTCATTCCAAGGTGCGCGGCGTGTATTCGGAGGTCAACGAGATTTTCGCCGGAAAAGCTTCCAAGGAACTCAAGGAAAAGTACGCGCCCGTACAGCGCTCCCTGAGCATGGCCCGCAAGCTGGCCGCGCTCCTGCGTCAGAAATCCAAGGAGAGCGGCACAGTCGATCTCGCCAGCAGCGAGTCCGTGTTTACCGTGGATGAAAACGGCGTCTGCATCGATGTGAACCCGCACACGACGGGGGAAAGCGAGCAGATGATCGAGCAGCTGATGATTATGGCAAACCGCGCCGCCGCGATGCTGGCGGAGAAGCATCAGCTTCCGTTTGTCTACCGCGTCCATGAGAAGCCGAACCCCGACCGCGTGGACAGCCTGGCCGAGCTGGTCACGGCTCTGGGCTTTTCCGCGAAGCCGCTGGAGCACCGCGGGGATGTCAAGACGGGCGATCTCGCCGCCGTGATGCATCAGGCGGAGGGGACAACCTCGGAGCGCGTGATTTCGCACCAGATTCTGCGCACGATGGCGAAGGCCCGGTACGATACCGCCCCCATCGGCCATTTCGGTTTGGCTCTCACGGACTATTGTCATTTCACTTCGCCTATCCGCCGTTATCCGGACACCTCGATTCACCGCATTCTTTCCTTCTGGCTGGAAACGCAGAATCGCGGGGAGTGTGTCGCCCGCTTCCAGACCTTCGCGCAGGAATCCGCGGCGCAGTCCTCGGATTGTGAGGTGAGGGCCATGACGGCGGAGCGCAGCGCGGAGGATTGCTACATGGCGGAGTATATGCGCGCCCATCTCGGCGAGCATTTCCTCGGCGTCATCAGCGGTGTGACCATGCGCGGCGTGTTTGTGCAGCTGCCGAACACAGTGGAGGGCTTTGTGCCGGTGGAAAGCTTCCCGGACGCGCATTTCCGCTTTGACGGTGTGGTCACGCAGGTGGACGAGACGACGGGCCGCCGCCTGACCATTGGACAGGAGCTTCCCGTCAAAGCCGTTGCCGCCGACGTTTCCAGCGGGCGAATTGATTTTATGTACGATCCCGAGCCGTAAATAAGAGGTCATATCGCTTCCTTCCCCGCCGTATATATAGGAAAAACGGCGCTTGTCTGCGCCGGAAAGCGGGGAGAGCGGCGGATGAAAAAAAGAGGGCAGGGATTTCTCGGGGGAGCGTTGATCCTTCTGATTGCGGTCGGTCTGGTGAAGGTGATCGGGGCCTTTTTCAAAATTCCGCTCAACGCCATCATCGGGGATGTGGGCATGGGCTATTTCGGAACGGCGTACACCATCTACCACCCGATTTTCAGTCTGGCGACCGCCGGGTTTCCGGTGGCTATCGCGCGTATGGTGTCGGAAAATCTGGAACGCAAACGCTATCGGGATGTGCGGCGGCTGCATGCCGTCTCCATTCCGATTTTCCTTTTGCTCGGCACGCTGGCCTGTGCGCTGATGCTTTTAGGCTCCGCGCCTTTTCTTGCCTTTATCAACCGGGCGGATCAAAACGCGCTGCCCGCTGTGTATGTCCTGGCCCCCGCTGTGTTTTTCGGTTCCCTTTCCGCAATTTACCGCGGATATTACGAAGGGCTGGGAGATATGCGCCCCACCGCGTTTTCCGAGGTGGCGGAGGCGCTGTGTAAGCTGATTCTGGGACTTTTGACCGCGTGGGCTGTGATGGATCGTGCCATGGAGGAGTTCGCATCTTCGGGAACGGTATTCGGACAGGCGGCTTCTTCGATGGATTACGCCCGCTCCGCCGCTTTGCCATGGGCGGCGGCGGGGGCCATTCTGGGCGTCACAGTGGGATCGGTGATCAGCCTGGTGACTCTGTGGGTGTATCACCGCGTGCAAGGGGATGGGATTGCACAGGAGCAGCTTCGCTCTTCTCCCGCCCCGGCCAGACGCCGGATTCTGGTGCGCTCGCTGATCCGCACGGCGGTTCCCGTGGCACTGGGAGCGCTGGCGGTCAACCTGTCCAGTTTGGTGGATACGGCTTTTCTCCAGAATCGTATTTCCACCGTTATGATAGAGCATGCCGACGTATTGCTGGGAATGTACGGGGATTTCCTTCGCCCGGAGGATATCGCGCAGGGAAGGGTGCCGACAGCGCTGTTTGGATGCTATACCAACGCCCTGACGCTTTTTATGCTGGTTCCCGCGCTGACGCAGGCGTTCGGCGTGTCGGCGCTGCCCAGCGTGACGGCGGCCTGGACGAGCGGGAGCAGGCTCAAGCTGGAAAGCAGCATTGAAAATGTACTGCGGATTGTGGCCCTCATTACCATGCCGGCGGGGATTGCGCTCTCGGTTCTGTCGGGACCGATCGCGTCGCTGCTCGGCTATAATCCCATCACGGGAAAGATTCTGGTCCTGCTCGGGTTGGGTTCCATCTTTGCCGCGGCCAATATTCCCATCAACAGTATGCTTCAGGCGGTGGGGCGGCTGGATTTGCCCGTCAAGCTGCTTTGCGTCGGGCTGGTGATCAAGATCGGCCTTAACTATGTGCTGACGGGTATTCCGGAGATCAATGTGATGGGAGCGGGCTTCGGTACGCTTGTCTGTTACTTTTTTCTCACTTTCTTCGGTTTGGCGGCGCTGGGCAAGGAGACGCATATGGAGCTGCGCCTGTTCCGTCTGTTTGGAAAACCGTTTCTGGCTTCCGTGGCGGCGGCTGCTGCCGGATGGCAGGTGTCTCATTTGGTGCAGCGTATCTTGCCCGGGCGCTGGGAAGCGTTGTTTTCCATGGCGGCGTTTGTGCTGGTCTACGGTTTCTGCGTGCTGTTTCTCCGAATTTTGAGAAAATCCGATTTACAAGCCCTTCCCGGGACAGAAAAAATTACGAAAATACTTGAAAAACATCATTGGATCGGGTACAATAAACTCTAAACTGTGATGAAATTGTGATGAAAAGCAGAGGGGAATGCGCTTTGGATTTCGTTCAGAAGGAAACCTATACGATGGAGGATCTGCTGGCTGTCATGGAACGCCTGCGGGCGCCGGACGGCTGTCCCTGGGACAGAGAGCAGACGCATCGTTCCATCCGTCAGTGCTTTCTGGAGGAAACGTATGAGGCGCTGGAAGCGATTGACAACGACGACGAGGAGCTTCTCAAGGAGGAGCTGGGAGACGTTTTGTTTCAGGTCGTTTTTCATGCACAATTGGAAAAGGAAAAGGGAAGCTTTTCCTTTGAGGATGTCACGGACGGTGTGGTGCGGAAGATGATTCTGCGCCATCCGCATGTGTTTGGAGACGTTTCGGTGAACGGTACGGGAGACGTGCTGCGCAACTGGGACGCCATCAAGAAATCCTCCAAACACCAGAAATCCCAGACAGAGGTGCTGCAAAGCGTTGCGCGGACGCTTCCGGCTCTGATGCGGGCACAGAAGCTCCGTCATAAGGCCGCGTCCACCGAGCCGTTCACGGCGCAGGATTGCCTGTGCGAGGCGGGGGAAGCGCTTGCGGGCCTGACTTCTCTCTCCGGCAGAACGAAGGAGGAGCAGAAAGCCTTGCTGGGACAGCTTCTTTTCGCAGCCGCTGGATTGGCGGATGCTCTCGGCGTGGAGGCGGAGGAATCGCTGACGCGCGCGAGTGACGCTTTCCTTGCGGATTTTGCAGAAAAGGAAAACGAAAAATCAAAGACGTAATTTTCGGGCGCATGCTCCGATAATTAATAAATTTGTGGAGGTCAAAAGAATGAATAAAACCGAGTTGATTGCCGCTGTTGCGGAGAAAGCCAGCATTTCCAAGAAGGATGCCGACAGCGCCGTGAACGCTGTTCTTGATACCATCGTGGAGGCTCTTGCCGCTGACGAGAAGGTTCAGCTGGTTGGTTTCGGTACGTTTGAGGTTCGCTCCCGCAGCGCCCGTCAGGGCCGCGATCCCAGATCCAACTCCCCTATCACCATCCCGGCTTCCAAGGTTCCCGCTTTCAAGGCCGGCAAGGCGTTCAAGGATTCTGTCGCGAAATAAGGTTTTCAAAATAAACAAGGGCTGCGGACGAAACGCGCGAAAGCGCGGCGGATGCAGCTCTTTTTTTATCATGAGGTGAAATTGATGAGACTTGACAAATATTTGAAGGTATCCCGCCTGATCAAACGCCGCACCGTGGCGAATGAAGCCTGCGACGCCGGGCGCGTCCTGGTCAACGGCAAACCGGCCCGCGCCTCGTACGACGTGAAGGTGGGCGACGTGCTGGAGGTGCAGCTGGGAGCGCGCACCTTGAAGGCGCGGATTCTCTCCGTTTCCGAGTATGCGAAAAAAGAGGAAGCGGGAGAACTTTACGAGTTCATCGACTGAGGGAATGTTCTGCCGTCCTCTCTGCATACACTGTACTATCCTTAATGGGTAGGCCAGGCGGAAACGATGCCCGTTTCGCTGCCGGACCCGGCGAGGAGGCCTTCGGCGGGCGTGCTTTAGCCCGCTTGCAAAGGTCTTTGCCAAGCGGAGGGAAATGGGATGACGGAGGAAAAAAAGCAGGGGAAACTGCCGCACAGCGTGATTTTGGAAAACCGGCGCGCGTTTACCGCCACAGGGGTTTCCAATGTGGACAGCTTTGACGAACAGACGATAGTCGCTTACACCGATCTGGGGGAGCTGATCATCAAAGGAAGCGGGCTGCACATCAACAGGCTGAATATGGAAACCGGAGAACTGACCCTGACGGGAGAGGTTTCCTCTCTGACCTATACGGAGGGGAGGCAGGGAGGCGGCGTGCTTTCCCGGTTGTTTAAATGACGGAGCTGAATCTTCCGCTCGAGGAACAGCTGCACGGTTTTCTGATCGCGGTTGCGGCGGGCGTTCTGCTGGGGGCTCTGTACGACGCGGTTCGCGTGTACCGGATCCTGATGCGTCCGCCGAAACGGCAGGTCTTTTTCCTGGATACGGCGGTGCTGGTGCTCTGCTCCTTTCTGACCTTTCTCACCGCCCTCGCGGCGTGCAGCGGCGTGCTTCGCTTCTATCTGTTTTTGGGAGAAGGGCTGGGGTGGTGCCTGTATGCGTTCACTCTGGGAAAGATTACCGTTCGGCTCGCTTCGGCGGTTCTGTGGGTGTTGGAACGGCTTGTATTTCGTCCGGCGCGGCGTTTGGCCGCTTGTGCAAAAGCCCTTTTGATCCGTCTGTCCGGCAGGGTGAAATCTTTTCTGAAAAAAATCCTGAAACAGCGGAAAAAAGCCTTGAAACCGCCTGGGAAAGTAGTGTATAATCGGAGTGGATCTTCGCGGAAGGTCAAACGAAAGAAGATTCCTGCACGAAGGGATGGTGGAGAGCTTGCAGGTCATACAGAACCGTAAAAAAAGAAAAACAAGTCTGTTGCTGAAAATTGCAATCTGCGCGTTCGCGGTTTATATGATTGCGGCCCTCATTAACCAGCAGGTGCAGATCAGCGAAAAGTCAAAAGAGCTCAGCGAGATGCAGCAGCAGCTGGAGGAACAGAACATCCGCAACGAGGAGCTTCGCCGTGCCCTTTCAGACGGTACGGAGCAAAACAGTGAATATCTGGAACGCTATGCCAGGGAAGAGCTTGGGTATGCCAAGCCTGACGAGCGTGTTTTTGTCAATATTGCCGGTAATTAAGACCCACATATTAAGGAGGATAAAACAGGTTTATGCAGCTTGAGGTAGGAATGGTCCTGGAAGGAAAAGTGACGGGGATCACAAAATTCGGTGCGTTTGTGGAACTGCCCGGAGGACGCACGGGAATGGTACATATTTCCGAGGTAGCCTCCACCTTCGTCAAGGAGATTCGCGATTATGTGACGGAGAATCAGACGATCAAGGTCAAAATCCTCAATATCAACGAGGATGGAAAGATCAGCCTTTCCATGAAGCGCGCGGTGGATCCGCCGCCGAGAACGGGGAATTCCGCACCCCGCCAGCAGCGTCCTGGACGCCCCGGCAACTATGAGTGGCAGAGCCGGAGAAACGAAGGCGGTTCCTTTGAGGAAATGATGTCCCGCTTTAAGCAGACCAGCGATGAGAAGATGTCCGATCTCAAGCGCTGCATGGAATCGAAGCGCGGCGGCTTCTCCCGCCACGGCGGTTCTCAGAAATAATACGGCCGAAGGCTTTCACAAGGAAGCGGAGTGGAAACACTGCTCCGCTTTTTTTGCCCACAAATGGCGAAAAATGTAGAAACAGAATGGGGAGCGTGGATTCGTTGTTCTTTACCAACGCGGTGATTCACACCATGGCCGGTGTGACGCTGAAAAATGGCTATATGCGGATAGAAGGCACGAAAATTATGGAGATCGGCGCAATGCCGGTGGAGGCGGACGGCGAGGTTGTCGATCTGCAGGGCGCTCATGTCTATCCGGGCTTTATCGACGCGCATACCCATATCGGGATGTGGGAGGATGGTCTCTGCTTTGAAGGCGACGACGGCAACGAGGAGACCGATCCGGTTCAGCCGCATCTGCGCGCCATCGACGCGGTGAATCCCATGGATCGCTGCTTCTCCGAAGCAGTGGACGCGGGAATCACAACGGTTCTGACCGGTCCCGGCAGTGCCAACCCCATCGGCGGGCAGTTTGCCGCTCTCAAAACCTTCGGTAAGCGCGTGGATAAAATGATCGTGCGCGCTCCCGTTGCGATGAAAATGGCGCTGGGCGAAAACCCGAAAAATGTTTATCACGACAAGAATCAGGCCCCGTCCACGCGTATGGCGACCGCGGCCCTGATCCGCGATCAGCTGATGAAAGCGAAGCGGTATGAGGAAGCCGTCGTGCGCGCGGAGGAGGACAGCGAGATCGATCCGCCGGAGTATGACGGAAAATGTGAAGCGCTTCTGCCCGTTCTGCGCGGAGAGGTCAAGGTGCATTTCCACGCCCACCGGGCCGACGATATCTTTACCGCAATGCGTATCGCGTCGGAATTCCAGCTGGACTATGTGATTGTGCACGGTACGGAGGGCGGTCTTGTCGCGGACGAGCTGGCGGAGGAGCATGTGCGCGTCCTCTCCGGTCCGCTGCTGTGCGATCGTTCCAAGCCCGAGCTGCGCAATCTCACTCCCGCTACCCCCGGAAGCCTGACGCGCGCCGGAGTTCCCACCGCGATTATCACGGACCATCCGGTCGTTCCGATTCAATACCTTCCGCTGTGCGCGGCGCTGGCCGTGCGGGAGGGCATGGACGAGGAGGAAGCCCTTGCCGCCATCACCTGCAATCCGGCCAAAATCTGCGGGATTGACGATCGTGTCGGCAGTCTTGAGATGGGGAAGGACGCTGATTTTGTCGTCTTTCGCGCCAATCCGCTGTCCCTTTCCGCCAAGCCGGAGATGGTTTATATCAGCGGGAAACGTGTTCGCTGAGGGAGGCTGTTATGCGGGAACTGCATGTGAAAGAAATTACGGACGCGGTAGCGCGTCTGTGTGTGGAAGCCAATCGTGAGCTTCCGGCAGATTTGGAACAGAAAATTCAGAATGCCGCGGAGACAGAGCACAGCGCGCTGGGGCGCGCGGTGCTCTGTGATCTGTGTGAGAATATGCAGGCGGCACGCCGTCTGGGGCTTCCTGTGTGTCAGGATACGGGAATGGCGGTTGTGTTCGCGGAAGTGGGCCAGGATGTTCACCTTGTGGGAGGTTCCTTTGAGGATGCGATTCACGAGGGAGTGCGCCTTGGCTATACGGAAGGCCTTTTGCGCTGCTCCGTTGCCGCGGACCCCATCCGGCGCGGCAACACGGGGGACAATACTCCCGCGATTGTGCACACTCGCCTGGTTCCCGGCGATCGCGTCACGCTGACGGTGGCTCCCAAAGGCTTTGGCAGTGAAAATATGAGCCGTCTTCGCATGATGACTCCCGCCGCAACCGAGGAGGATATCATCGCCTTTGTCGCGGAAACGGTTCGGGAAGCCGGAGGAAATCCGTGCCCGCCGGTGGTGCTCGGCGTTGGAATCGGGGGCGATTTTGAGCAGTGCGCGCTTTTGGCGAAGCAGGCTCTCTGCCGCTCGGTGTCGAAGCGCAATGCCGATCCCTATTATGCCGCTCTGGAACAGAAAATGCTCGAAGCGGTCAATCAGCTCGGCGTGGGGCCGCAGGGCTTCGGCGGCGACACAACGGCGCTTGCGGTGAACATCGAGTGGGCGCCGACGCACATTGCGGGCCTGCCGGTGTCGGTGAATGTCGGATGTCATGTAACCCATCATAAAATAGTCACAATTTAGGCATAAATTTTATTTACTTTTTTATCCTGTATTGCTATAATAAAGGTGCAGACTTATCCCTGCGCCGGATTCTCCGGCATGATATGGAATGGCAAGGAGATGTTACAATGAGAATCAGCATTACTGGAAGAAAAGTCAATCTCAGGGATAATTTCAAACAGCTTGCCCAGAAAAAGCTTTCGCGTTTTGAACGCATTTTTGATGAGGATGCGGAGGCAAATGTTGTCGTTACGGTGGAGAAAAACCGCCAGACAGTTGAGATAACGATCAAGCAGCGCGGCATGATTTACCGCGCGGAGGCCACCGAGCTGGAGATGAACGAGGCGTTGGATCGCGTGATCAGCGCTTTGGGACGTCAGATCCGCAAGAACAAGGCGAAGCTGGATAAGCAGATCCACTCCGCGGCTCTGGATCAATATGTGATGGATTACTACAACTCCGAAGAGGAGCCGGAGGAGTATAACGTGGCGCGCGTGAAGCGCTTCCCGGTCAAGCCGATGCATGTGGAAGAGGCTATTCTGCAAATGAATATGCTGGATCACCAGTTCTACATGTTCCGCAATGAAGAATCCGGCGAGATCAACGTGGTCTATGCCCGACGTGATGGCGGCTACGGTCTCCTGGAGCCTGACGAAGAAGAATAAAAATTCCGACTTTCCAAAAGGGAGGCACAGCAAGCGCTGTGCCTCCCTTTTTTCTTCATATCCATTTTTAGCGGCGCGCTGTTCCGGCCAGCCGTTCCAACCCTTCGCAGTTTTTCAGAAGGATCGTGCCGCGGGCGGTTTCTGTGAGTCCTTCCGACTGAAAATGTTTGAGCATCCGGGAAACCACTTCCCGCGCGCTTCCCAGATGGCGTGCGATCTGGTCGTGGGTGATACGCAAATCATTCCGGCCCTCCACATCCCGTTCCTCCAACAGAAAAGCGGCAAGACGTGCGTCGAAGCTTTTGCTGAGCACCTGATCCAGCAGCCACATGACCTCCGAGAAACGGGCAGCCATCAGCTCATTTGTATAATTCGCAATGGGGAGCGAGGAAGTCATCAGCTTTTGATAGATTTGCGGTGGGATCAGATACGCCGTTGCCGCTTCCTCCGCTTCCACATACACATCCATTTGAAGGCTGCGAAGCATACAGGATGCGGAAAAAAGACACAAATCACGTTCGAACAATCGATAAAGCGTGATTTCCCGTCCTTCCTCCGTGGAGGTAAAGACCCGCAGAAGCCCTTCGGAAATCAATAGAAGGCCGACGCAGTCGCCGCTGCCGCTGTGGATCCGGGCTCCTTTCTCAAAATGACGCAGGACGGCCGCCTTTTCCAGTATTTCCTGATGTTCCTCCGCCAATTGGTTCCAAACAGGAAAAAGTTCTTTGAATTCCATGCTGTCTCCCCATTTTTATCCTGCGTCAGAAAGCCGTTTTGCTTTTGAGCGGGATAGTGTATTCTTAGCAAACATGGGGCAAAGCGGTTTTGAGGGGGCTCCATGCTTTGTGCTTTGTCTGCCAAGGGTGATCCATATTATAGCACAGAAAGGAAGGGAGCGGCAAGCATCCTTGCAGGGGAATAATAAGAAGAAAAGGAACATATGCATGGTGAGGAAAGGGGTGGGAGCATGTTTGCCATCATCAGAAAACGCCATATCATTGCAGCAGCCGCGGTGGTCCTTGTCCTTGCGATGCTTCCCCTTGGGATGAAGGGATTCCGGGCAGGAGCGGTGCAGGCTTCCGCTCAGACCAATCCAAACTGGGGGCTCAGCTTTCAAAAGGAGGGGGAAACACCGGTCGGCAATGCCTCCTCGGATTATCTGGCGCAATACAACGCCTACTATGTGGGCGATTCTTCAGAGAAAAAAATATACCTGACGTTCGACGCGGGCTATGAAGCCGGTTATACCGCTTCCATTCTGGACACCCTGAAAAAACACAATGTCAAAGCCGCTTTCTTTGTGGTGGGAAATTATCTGGAAACCA
>DVGZ01000074.1 GCA_018712435.1 Candidatus Caccousia avicola | reverse complement strand
AAACGGGCAGATTTTGATTGAAAAGCCGGTGGATCTGGCTGTCCATGACTTTATGGATGAAAAGTATCGGCTTGTGGAATGTCCTATTGAGAATGACGACGAACCGGAAGAGAATGACAATCCGGTGGAGGAAGCAGCGGAGGAACAGGAACTTCCGACAGAGAATGAGCAGGAATAAAGGGCGTTTATGAGAAAGGCCGCCAGAGTGGCCGTCGAAAAAACGGCTTACCATTTTGATCGGGAATTTGATTACTGCATCCCCGACGGGCTGCTGGAAACTGCGGTTCCCGGCTGCCGCGTTCTTGTTCCTTTTGGAAATGCAAATGCACGACGTCTTGGGATCATTTTGGATCTGGTGGATGTAGAAGAAAACAAAGAGCTCAAAGCAATTGCAGCGGTGCTTGATCAGGCACCGCTGCTTTCAGATGAAGGAATTCGTCTTCTGTTTTGGCTCAAGCAGCGCTATTTCTGTACACTTTTCGATGCGGTTCGTCTGCTTTTGCCGGCCGGTATGCATCTTCGTTTGCATACCGGATACCGATGCCATCCGCAGAAAGAGCACTCCTCTGTTGAACAAGAGGAGCAGGTGATGAAAATTCTCCGCAGCGCGGAGATGCCGCTTCGCCCGGAACAGCTTTCCCGAAAGCTTCCCTGGCTTTCCAAAGCGCCTCAGTTTTTGGAGGGGATGGAACAAAAGGGTCTGATTGTCCGCACAGAAATTCCTCTGCGTCAAATTGGGGATGCGACACAAAAAATGGTTCGCCTGACCGGCCGTGAACTTCCCCAAAAGCTGACGCCGAAGCAGCAGGCGGTGCTCAGCCTTCTGGAGGAAGGGAAACAAGTTTCCCTGAAGGAACTCTGCTATTTTACCGGAGTTACGCCTGCAGTCGTCCAAACGCTGGCAAAAAGAGGAGTCATAGAGCTGTTTGATCAGGAGGTATTTCGGAACCCCTATGCGGACGGCTGTTCAGCGCCAGTATCACGTTCCTTCACTTTGTCGGAGGAGCAGGAACGTGCGTTTCACGAGCTTTTGTCCCGATACCGACAGGGAAAACCGTCTGCTTCTTTGCTTTACGGTGTAACTGGAAGCGGAAAAACATCCGTTTTTCTGCGTCTCGCCGATGAAGTCCGGCGGGATGGACGGGATGTAATTGTTATGGTCCCGGAAATCTCCTTGACCCCACAGACCGTTGCCCATTTTCATAACCGGTATGGGAAGGATGTGGCCGTATTTCACAGCGGCCTAACGCTTGCGGAGCGGATGGACGAATGGAAGCGGGTGAGAAATGGGGAGGCACATATCGCGGTCGGAACACGTTCCGCGGTATTTGCCCCGCTTTCACGAATCGGACTGATTATTCTGGATGAGGAGCAGGAGTACACCTACAAATCCGAATCTTCTCCGCGCTACCACGCCAGAGAAGTGGCAAAATTCCGCAGTGTGCAGCATCAGGCGCTGCTGCTGCTATGCTCTGCGACTCCGTCTGTGGAGAGCTACTATGCGGCCGAAAAGGGGCAATACTCGCTGGTCACGCTTCCATCCCGTTATGGAAAGGCTTCGCTTCCTGAGGTACAGATTATTGATATGAATCAGGAAATGGAGGAGGGCAACGCTACCGTTTTGAGCCGTTCTCTGTGTGAAGCATTGCGGGAAAATCTGGAACGGAAGCAGCAGGCAATTCTTCTGCTGAATCGCCGGGGATATCATACCTTTGTCAGCTGCCGTGCCTGCGGTGAACCGCTTTTGTGTCCGAATTGCAGTATCTCTCTGACGTATCATGCGGATAATGGGCGGTTGGTTTGCCACTATTGCGGATATTCCTCTCCAATGCCGCAGGAATGCCCACAATGCCATGAGCAGCGGCTATATAGTTCTGGTTCGGGAACGCAGCGCGCGGAGGAGCAGCTTTCTTCCCTGTTTCCGCAGGCAAGAGTCCTGCGCCTTGACGCGGATGCGGCGATGTCGCGTTTCTCATATGAAGAAAAACTTTCCCGCTTTGCTGCGGGAGAATACGATTTGATCGTAGGAACGCAAATGGTGGCCAAGGGACTGGATTTTGAAAATGTTACGCTGGCCGCTGTGCTCTCCGCAGACCAGACGCTTTACAGCGATGATTTTCGCAGCTACGAACGCGCATTCAGCCTTTTGACGCAGGTGGTCGGTCGTTCGGGACGCGGCCGGTACGCGGGGAAAGCGATGATCCAAACCTATACACCGGAGAATCCTATTTTTCAGATGGCGGCATCTCAGGATTACCTTTCGTTTTATCGGGAAGAAATTGCTTTGCGCCAGGCGATGCTGTATCCGCCGTTTGTGGATATTTGCATGGTGGGATTTTCCGGTCAGCAGCAGGAAAAGGTACATCAGGCAAGTGTGTTTTTTTTACAGCTTTTGCAGGAATTGGCCGCACGGGAATATGCTGCTCTGCCGATGCGTGTGCTCAAGCCGACGCCGGCGGCGGTTGTGAAGGTCAATGGAAAATACCGATATAAAATTCTGATTAAATGCAGAAACAGCAAGACATTTCGTGATTTTTTGTCACGGCTTCTGATTTCGTTTCCACAGGAACGCCGTTTTGCGGGCGTTTCGGTTTTTGCGGATATCAATCCGGATTCTGTCCTATAATATAACATGAAAGAAAGCAGGGATTTTGGATGGCAATACGAAACATTGTAAAAGACGGCGATGACATCCTGACCAAGGTTTGCCGCCCCGTAGAAAAGTTTGACGAAAAGCTGGCCACTCTTCTGGATGATATGGCAGAGACCATGCATGATGCGGACGGCGTTGGATTGGCTGCCCCTCAGGTCGGTATTTTGCGCCGTATCGCGGTGGTTGATGTCGGAGAAGGCGTGATTGAGTTTGTAAATCCTGTTTTTGTGGAGCAGAGCGGAGAACAGGAGTGCGTGGAGGGCTGCCTTTCTTTTCCAGGGGAATACGGTGTGACAAAGAGACCGTATCACGTTGTGGTGCGCGCACAGGATCGCAACGGAAAGTTTTTTGAGCTGGAGAGCGAGGGCTTCCGCGCGGATGCCTGCTGCCATGAGATCGATCATCTGGATGGAGTCAATTTCAAGACCCGTGCGATTCGGATGCTGACAGAAGAAGAATTGGAGAAGTTGAAATAATGCGTATTGTATTTATGGGAACCCCCGACTTTGCCGTCCCCAGTCTTCAGGCGCTGCTGGAAGAAGGGGAGGATCAGGTCTGCGCTGTTTTTACACAGCCGGATAAGCCGAAGGGCCGAGGCTATGTGCTGACTCCTCCTCCCGTGAAAGAGCTTGCCCTGCAGCACGGTATTCCAGTGCTGCAGCCGAACACACTCCGCACAGAGGAAGCCTTTGCTTCTTTAAAGGCATATGAGCCGGATCTCATTGTGGTGGTGGCTTATGGGAAATTGCTGCCTAAAAATGTGCTGGATTTGCCGCGGTATGGGTGCGTGAACGTGCATGGCTCACTGCTTCCCCATTATCGGGGTGCGGCGCCCATTCAGTGGGCGGTTCTCAACGGCGATGCTGTTTCCGGTGTGACGACCATGTATATGGCGGAAGGACTGGATACCGGAGATATGATTTTTCGGGAAGAAACCCCGATTGGACCGGACGAGACGGCAGGAGAATTGTTTGATCGTCTGGCTCCGATGGGAGCCAAGCTTTTGATTCGAACGCTGCATGCCATCAAGGAGGGAACGGCTCCCCGTGTCCCTCAGCCCGAGGACGGGGGAACCTATGCGTCTCAGCTTTCCCGGGAAATGGCTCAGATTGATTGGAGCCGTTCCGCCAAAGAAATACACAATCTGGTGCGCGGCATGAACCCGTGGCCGGTTGCGCAGACGGTGTTTCGCGGCAAGCAGATGAAGGTGTTTCGGGTATCCTGCCGCGAACAATCGGACGGAGTGCCCGGAACCGCTCATACCAGTCAGGGAGAATTCCTGGTATCCTGCGGAGAAGGTTCCGTGTGTCTGGAAGAGATTCAGTATCAGGGAGGAAAACGCATGAAAGGCTGCGATTTCCTTCGCGGACATCCTTTGAAAGAAGGAGAACTGCTGGGTTAACAGAAAACTTGATATCGCTGGGAAAGGAAGTGTGTGAGAATGGGTTTTTATTACTTTGATTATACCTACTTTATCTATATGCTGCCGGCTCTTTTGCTCTCCATGTTTGCACAGTATAAAGTGAAGTCCACCTTTCAGAAATATTCCCGTGTGATGCCTGCACGGCCTTTGACCGGCCGGGACGCGGCGGAAGCTGTTCTGCGGTTCGGTTCTGTGCGCGGCGTCAGCGTTCGGGCCATTTCCGGTAACCTGACCGATCATTTTGATCCCCGCACACAGGTGATCAGCCTTTCCACTCCTGTCTATGGTGTGTCGTCCATTTCGGCTGTTGGTGTTGCGGCGCATGAAGCAGGCCATGCCATTCAGCATTCGGTAGGATATCTGCCCAATAAAATCCGGGGCTTTCTGGTGCCGATTACAAACTTGGGTTCCAGTCTGTCCATGCCGCTGATTTTTATTGGCTTGCTGCTTCCGGTGCAGTATGATTTTGTTGTTTTGATAGGAATTGGTCTGTACAGCCTGATGGTGCTGTTCCAGTTGGTAACGCTTCCGGTGGAATTTAACGCCAGTGCCCGTGCGCTGCGTGCGCTGGATCAAGCGGGAGTTTTGTATCCGAATGAGTTGAAGGGAGCGGAAAAGGTGCTGAAAGCTGCTGCGATGACGTATGTGGCAGCTACCTTCACCTCTCTCATGACGCTACTCCGCCTTTTGGCGATAGCGGGGAACCGCAGGGGGCGCGATTGAGCATGGATCGTGCGAGAACGGCAGCGCTGGAAGCGCTGCTTCAGGTGGACGTCAATGAAGGATATTCCAACCTGGTGATGGATAAGACTATCCGGAAATATGAATTAAAAGGACGCGACGCGGCTTTTGCTTCCACGCTTTTTTATGGAGTATTGGAGCGGCGTATCACATTGGACTTTGCCATTACCCGCTTTTCGAAGCTTCCCCTTGCTTCGCTGGCTCCCAAAGTACTCGAAATTCTTCGCCTTGGAGCCTATCAGATTCTGTTTTTGGATCGTGTTCCGGATTCCGCTGCGGTCAGTGAAAGTGTGGAGCTTGCCAAGCAGCAGGGGGCTGGAAAGGCATCCGGATTTGTCAATGGTGTGCTGAGAAGTCTGATCCGCGGCAGAGAAACGCTTTCCTGGCCGGACGACAGTGTCCGGTATTCCTGCCCAGCCTGGCTGCTGGAGCTATGGACTGCCTCCTATGGGAAGGAGATCACGTCCGCCCTTATGGAATGTCTGTCGGAACCGGTTCCTATTTTTGTTCGGGTCAATACGGCCCGCACGGATCGAGACGAGTTGATTCGCAGGCTGGCGGAGGAAGGAGTGACAGCGCACTGTGTTCCGCAGTCTCCGGCGGCTCTGGTGCTGGAAAAGCCGGGTTCCATCGCTTCTCTGGAAACGTTCCGTGAAGGTTTGTTCCATGTACAGGATCTTTCCTCTCAGCTGGCGGCGTGTGCGCTTGGCGCGAAGCCGGGGGAACGTGTCATTGACGTCTGCTCTGCTCCCGGAGGAAAAGCGTTCACTCTGGCGGAGGAAATGGAAAATCAGGGAGAATTGCTCGCATTTGATAAATATAAGGGAAAGGTGCGGCTGATTTCTTCCGGTGCGGATCGGTTGGGCCTTACCATCATCCAGGCGTCGCTGCGTGACGCGGAGGCGCCAAAGCAGCCGCTGGCGCCCGCCGATCGCGTCCTCTGTGACGCTCCCTGTTCCGGCCTTGGCATTCTGAGAAGGAAGCCGGAAATCCGCTATAAAGAGAAATCCACACTTGACAGCCTGCCGGATTTGCAGTACCGTATTCTTTGTGAGACGGCCCGGCTGGTGAAACCCGGCGGAACCTTGCTGTACTCGACCTGTACGCTGAATCCGGCGGAAAATGGTGAAGTAGCGGATCGCTTTTTAAAGGATCACCCGGATTTTTCTCCGCTTCCTATTTGTTTTCCAGCGGAGATACCGCGTGCTGTGCCGGAGCCTGAGAATCAGTTTACCCTGTTTCCTTCCATACATGGAACGGATGGATTCTTTGTCTCTTTGTTTACCCGGCGGGAAGTGGTCTGAGGACGCTTTCTGAGGGATCTTCTCCGGAATCTGTTCCGGTATTGTGAAAAAGGAAGATGAATTTGCTCGAAGATATCAAATCAAAAACCGCTGAGGAGCTGAAAGAAGCTTTGAAGGAATGGGACATTCCTTCCTTTCGCAGCGGTCAGATT
>DVGZ01000073.1 GCA_018712435.1 Candidatus Caccousia avicola | reverse complement strand
ACTTCCGCAAGGCTGCTGGATAAGGTGGTCGGCGGGGAATAAAAAATTGCCCTTGTTTCGGCTCGTAAGGGCAAAAACAAGGGCAAACAGATAAGGTTTGAATGAAAAACAGGCGTGAAGCCTTGAAAAATCAATGGTTTTTGAGGATTAGATAGTTAAATTCCAATTTAGAGGTCTCCCGTATCTGTATGGGATGTATGGGCTTCGGAGACGCTCAAAGCGGCCAGCACTCCTGGACGGTGGATGAAGCCAAAAGCCGGGAGATCATCAAACGAGGCCTGGAACTGGGTATCAACTTCTTTGATACCGCCATCGCTTACCAGAACGGCACCAGCGAACAATATGTCGGCCGGGCTCTCCGGGACTTCGTCCAACGAAATGAAGTCGTGGTGGCTACCAAATTTCTGCCCCGCACCAAAGAGGAAATCACGGCGGGGATCAGCGGCCAGGAGCACGTCCGACGAATGCTGGACAAGAGCCTGCAAAATCTGGGAACGGACTATGTGGATCTCTACATTTATCACATGTGGGATTACCAGACACCTCTCTATGAGATGATGGAAGGACTGAACAACGCCGTGCGGGCAGGCAAGGCCCGGTACATCGGCATCTCCAACTGCTTTGCCTGGCAGCTTGCCAAAGCCAACGCTCTGGCGGAACGGGAGGGATTTGCCAAATTTGTCTCCGTTCAGGGACACTATAACCTGATTTTCCGGGAGGAGGAGCGGGAAATGGCCCCCTACTGCCGGGAGGAGAATATCGCGATGACGCCATACAGCGCTTTGGCAGGCGGACGTTTGTCCAAGCGCCCCGGCGAGACCTCCCAACGGCTGCGGGAGGATGATTACGCGCAGCTGAAGTACGGCGCTTCCCGGGATCAGGACGCCCCCATTCTGGCCCGAGTGGCAGAGCTGGCTGACCGCCGGGGCGTATCCATGACGGAAATCTCTCTGGCATGGCTGCTGACGAAAGTCGCCGCCCCGGTGGTGGGAGCCACCAAACTGCACCACATAGAGGGAGCGGCGAAAGCGGTGGATCTCACTTTAACAGCGGAGGAATGCGCCTGGCTGGAAGAACTTTACACGCCCCATCCTCTGGTGGGCGTTATGGCTCAAAACACAGCCGCCGCGGCAAAGGACACGCATGTCTGGTCCACCGGAAGCCAGAAAATCGGAACCGAATCATAAACCGGTCAAATAAGACGCGTTTCGTCTCATGCTCTCACAGCTCCCAATCCACATCGTAACCGTTGTCGATCAGCAGCACAGGGTAGCCGTGTTCCCGGCACAGCGCAAGACGCTTTTCGTTGTCCCGGATCAGATATTCCTTTGAGTATCCCTCGTCGTCTCCCCTGTCCTCGATCACGCTTGCGTAGCGCTTCACGTCCTGGAAATGTTCCCCGAGATACCGCTGTGTCATCACCAGACAGAGATACCGGATTTCACGCAGGTACGATTCCTCAAAATCCCGTTCCCACCCAAACGGAATGTAGCAGCCCTCCACGATGAGGTTCTGCCCGTTTTCGATGGCCGTCTTGATCTGTTCCCGCACGATCGGCCACAGATATTCCGTTAGCTCCTCGTCGTCCTCCGGGGTCAGGGTTGTCTGTCCGCTGCGGATCAGCCCCATCTTCAGCAGATCCAGCGAAAGATACGGATATCCGTACCGTTCCAAAAGACGCTGCGCAAGCGCTGTTTTTCCCGTGTGGGTGGAACCGGTCAGCAACAAAATCATGTTTTGTCCCTCCATCTTTAAAAGTTCTTTTTCTCATGCAATTATATCACGTCCATCAAAAAATGGATCCTGACGCGGCTTTTGCACCCTCACCGGACACCAAGCGATCCACGGCGTAACGATGATTCCACAGCAGCGCAATTCACTGTGGAAAAGCAGGATGGGTTTCGGGCCTTCCGCACTTGACTTTTCAGCACGATGGGATATGATGAGAATAAACCGAAGGAAGAAGGACACGACAAATCAAACGTTTCAAGGAGGAGAATACAGTGGGTATGGAAGTGCTGGCAAAGCAAGACAAAATCCCCTCATGGGACACCAATGCGATCGCGGTAAAGCACATCGAATATTATCCCTACGGCGATACCTACGAGGAAGATCAAATCACACCGGAAATCATTGCGAAAATTCTGGAAGAAATCCCGCAGGGAATCAATCTCTATCTGTTTTTGGACCCTTACGGAGAATGTGATTTCATGGAGGTGCTCTCAGACGGAGAATGGCTGTCTCTGGGGTGCTCCTTTGACCGCGACGGAGAGTTTGAGAACTACTATACCTATAACGCGGCTTACGCTGACACCGCCGAGCAGATAGAGCAGTTCCAGTATTCCGACAAAACCGTCTGGACTCCACTGGAAAGCGGCGGACAGTCTCCCGTTCCCAAAATGGAAGCCATCACGGATATAGAAGCGGGCAGAAAGGCCGTGGAATATTTTATTCACACAGGAAAGCTGTATCCGGGAATTGACTGGGCGCGTCAGCTTTGACGGCCTCCATCACAAGCAGAGAAAACCGGCCCGTCAGAGATATCTCCGGCGGGCCGGTGGTTTTGTTCGTCGTTTGTGGAACGAATGAATAAGGGCGGAACAACTATAGCTTTCAAGCATAATAAGCTATTCTATATAGGTATTTGTTATCTCCATTTCCAAGTGATACAATGAGTATGGAAATACCAGGGCTTGTTTGAGAATAGAGAGAATGCCGGATTTTTCCCAGAGCGAGGGACTTTCCGGAAAGAGTGTCAGGAGTTAGAAGATGGACTTAAACGCATTTTTGGATCATTTAAACAGCGGAAAACCGGTGCAGGGCGGCAGCGAAGCGCACCTGTTCATGCACGGCGTCAGCCAGGAGGCTCTGCGTCTCACGGCGGAGATCAACGGAAGCTACCATGAACCGGAGGAGCTGCGCTCCCTCTTCTCCCAGCTGATCGGCCGCCCGGTGGACGAAACCTTTGGGCTGTTTCCGCCCTTCTATACAGACTGCGGGAAAAACATCCACATCGGAAAAAACGTGTTCATCAACATGGGCTGTAAATTTCAGGATCAGGGAGGTATTTACATCGGGGACGGCGCGCTCATCGGCCACAATGTGGTGTTGGCAACCCTGAACCACGCCATGTCTCCCGAGGACCGCGCCAGCATGATCCCCGCCCCCATCCGGATCGGGAAGCGTGTCTGGATCGGAGCAAACGCCACCGTGCTTCCCGGCGTAACCATCGGAGACGGCGCCATTGTGGCGGCGGGCGCGGTGGTGACAAAAGACGTACCGGAAAACATCGTTGTAGCGGGCGTGCCCGCCGTCCCGATCCGGCATTTGTAAACATAAGGAGGAAGCTTCATGATCAAGCGGCTCCGCATCCTTCCCGCCGTTCTTGCCCTTTTGCTTCTCTCTGCCTGCGGGAGTCCGCAGCAAACGCAGTCTCTCGCATCCCATATGGAACAGGCTGTACCGGAATCGTCCGAAGCCGGGCAGCCCGCGCAAACAGAAACCGAACCCAGTGAGGAGGAATCCGCTTTGAACATTACAGTGGGAGACAATACCCTGTCGGCCACCTTCGAAGACAACAGCTCCGCCGAAGCGTTCCGGGAGCTGCTCTCTCAAAACCCGATAACCATTGAAATGGAGGATTACGGCGGTTTTGAGAAGGTGGGCCCGTTAGGTACGGATCTGGTGCGAAATGACACGCAGATCACCACACAGCCCGGCGATGTGATTCTCTACCAGGGCAATCAAATTACCATCTACTACGGCACCAACTCCTGGCGCTTTACCCGGCTCGCGCGGATCGACGATCCCTCCGGCCTGCGGGAAAAGCTGGGGGACGGACCGGTTTCCGTTACATTCTCTTTGGAATAGGAGGCACTTTCAATATGGCAGTCAAGCAAACAGCCGGAAGAGACGCTCTGGGGGAGTTTGCCCCCAAGTTTGCCGAGCTCAATGACGATGTGCTGTTCGGGCAGGTCTGGAACCGTGAGGACAAGCTCTCCCTGCGGGATCGCTCCCTGGTGACAGTGGTATCCCTGATGTCCCAGGGGCTGGTGGACAGCTCCTTTCAATACCACCTGACCACCGCCAAACAGAACGGCATCACCCGGCAGGAGATCGCGGAGATTCTCACCCATGCAGCCTTTTACGCCGGATGGCCCAAGGCCTGGGCCGCTTTCCGGATGGCCAAGGAGGTTTGGGCTGAGGATGAGGGCGACGACGGCAAAGCGCTGTAACCTTCCAGCCGGGCTGCCGCAACAACTGGCACATTCACCATGCCAGCCAGGGCGGCGGACAGATCCTCATCTGTGTGGCGGGGCGGGGCTGGTATCAGGAGTGGGGCCAAAAGGCCCGGGAGCTGCATCCGGGCGACGTGGTCAACATCCCGCCGGAGGTAAAGCACTGGCACGGCGCCGCATCCGACAGCTGGTTCTCCCATCTGGCTGTGGAGGTTCCCGGTGAAAACTGCTCAAACGAGTGGCTGGAAGCCGTCTCCGACGAAGTGTATCGTTGAATTTCTGCAACAATCCCCCTGATGCAGAACATGCATCAGGGGGATTTGTATTACGATATGATGGGAGCGGGCCGCGGGGTTATGCCAGAGCGGAAAAGGGTTCTTTCACATAGAAGTAATAATCTTCCATGGTGAAATCAGAGGGTAATCCCACCAAATCCGCCTCGCCCGCCTGAATATGGTGTTTGTTCATCTTGAGCCATGCCGCGAACATCTCCGGGTCATTCTGTCTCTTATCTTCCACCCACTTCCTGCCTTCTTCTCGCAGGAACGTCAGCCGGTCGCCAAAAGAGAGATTCCGTCTGTCGGCTTCCTCCAGGCTCCATTGCAGATTCTCGTTGAAGCTTGTCATGGTTTCCCCCATAATCGTCCATGCTCTGGGAACTTCCACCGTGACGGCATCGGGAACATCCAGCGTGACCTGAGACTGCTCCTTCGACAATTCCAGCCTGTCATACGAAGGGGCCGATCCGGCTGCCTGCGTACCACCCTCCACGGGAGCCTGCAAACACGTTCCGTCGGAGAGACGGTTGGATGCTGTAAACTGTGTATACGATTGTATCAGGCCTGGGCAAGCGTTATTTACTGTGTTGACCATCCAGAGCCACATCCTTTCTTGTTCGGTGTACTTATTGAAACATGGCAAAAGCCCGGTATACTTCCTCGCGGTTGATATACTCCGTGCGGATTAAACCGGCCTGCCAGGGCTTATTCGCCACCCGTTCCCGGTTGTGGTCAATCTTTTGGTCCAGCGTGTCCAGGAATTTCCCGATAAACGGCTCGAAGGAGTCCTTCAGCAAGTCGGACATTCGGCTGCCGACGTCCGCATCCTCCATCTTGTCCACGAGAGACTGATACTGCCGGGCAAGGTATCTGCCCAGATCCGCGTCGCTCTCCTTGATCTCGTAGGTATCCCATTCCGGCTTTTTGATTTGCCCGGAAAGCTCCTGGGCCATGGAAGCGGCGAAGGCCAGATCTTCAGCGCTGTAAGGAGCGGAATCGCTGACCGCCTGCGCGGCGAACCCATCCGCCGCCGAAGCCGCGGCCACGCTTTCCCGCAGTCTGGCCGCCATATATCCGTCGTCCTGCTTGAGCCACTGCTTGCTTGGGTCGGTGATATCCGCATAGATATCGTTTTCTTCCAGATAGGCGGAATACGCGTCCGCTTTGCCGTCAATCGCGGCCAGAACGCTTTCCCGCATCTCCCCGGCGGCGCCGGACTGTCCCAGGCCCTCATAGAACTCGCCGATGTTACCGGCATAGGAATCGGCCATTTCCTCCTTGGCCTTCGCATACATGCTTTCGAGCGTCTGCATTTCCTGATCCAGCTTCTCGCCGCTGTACTGCGACTGGATACGATCTTTCAGCACGGCATAGCGGGAAGCGAGATAGTCCGCTTTTTGCTCAAAGCTTTCGGCGTTGTCAAAGCGGATATCCATATGGATCCAGTCTTCCTCCACGCCGCGCCAGTCAATTTCATCGCCCAGCCCGTTCTGTTCCAGCTCGGCGCGGAATGCGTCCAGGCTCTCCTGGCTGACCTGCCCTTCAAGCATCAGCTTCACCGGCTTGGAGGTATCCAGAACAAAGGAATCCCCATCCTTGATAAAGTTCAGCCGGTACTGCTTCCTATACTGATTCATCAGCGCGTCCTCTTCGGTATACTGTTCCTTCTCCGAAGCGGGACGAAGATCCGCCGACAGGTCGAGCTTGGCGTCAATCTGTGTGGCTTCCGGCGTTTCCAGAACCTGTAAGCGGTTGGGCAAACGCAGACCGGAACGGCTGATTTCCACCCGATCCCTGTTCGCGGAACCCGACTGTGTCCGCGCCTGCGCCTGCGAAAAAACGGAAGACAGAGCCGCAGAATTCCGCTTCCCGCTGACATGGCTGAGCCAGGTGCTGTTTCGCCAAGGGTTCCGGCCTATCTGACCAATATACATGCTTACTCCCCCACAACAATTTCCCGTATTATGATTTCTTGTCTTTCTATTTTCTATATCGGCTGTTTTATCTAAAAAATTAAGGAACACAAAAATTCCATTCAAACTATTTTTTCCCTGACAATCACGATACTGGATTCCCGCCAAGCGCGCAGATCCAGGTTGGCAAACACGGCGGACGCCTTTCTGCACAGCACCGTCACCGAAAAGGTTGCGGAAATGTCTCAAATTCTTTGTGCGCGGCGATTGACAGAGCGATAAGGCGGATCGTATCATAAAGGCACGGAACATTCTTTTTGAAAACCAGCAGAACAGGGGGCCGATACGATGTTTTTCCGAAAAAAGCAGAACCCCCATCCCTATGACAGGGAAACCTGGAAGCCCGTGATTCGCTCGAGCATCTGCACGGGGGAAAAGGTGGCGGGATTTCAAAACCTGCACACCGGAAAATTCAGCGACGTGATGCTGATCCGCACGCCGGGGGATTTGGAGGAATTCCGCCGTCTCTACGGCATCGGAGAAGGAGAAATCTCCACGGAATATTGAAAGGAGAGCCATGATGCGCATTCTCATGCTGGGCAACAGCTTTATTTTCACCAACGATATGCCGCAAATGCTGGCCGAACTGACTGGCGCGGAGGTGGTCCACCACACGCGGGGCGGGGCGCGGCTGTCGGAGCAGCTGAATCCCGCGACCCAAATGGGCGCGCGGACGCAGACCGCCCTGCGGGAGGAACACTGGGATTATGTGGTGCTTCAGGAAATGAGCCACGGACCGATCACCTCCCCCAAAAGCTTCTTTTCCAGCGTTGAACAGCTCTGCAAACAGATCCGGGAAAACGGAGCCATCCCGATCCTGTACGCCACCTGGGCCTATCAGAAGGACGGAGCTGAGCTGACGGCCAAGGGCTGGGACTATGAGGAGATGGCTCGGGGGCTGTTTGAAGCATACCACAAAGCCGCCGAGGAAAACCATACCCTGATTGCGGACGTGGGACAGCGTTTTTATGAATTGTCCAAGACCCAGAATCTTTTTGGAGACGACGGTTACCACCCCAACGAAGCAGGCTCCCGAATCGCGGCCCAGACGATTGCGGCCGTCATTCAAAAGCACGAGGAGAATCAAGCATGATACGAGACATCTGCAAGAACGAAGCGTTTCTGGCCCAAAAGGCGGAGCCTGCCGCACCGGAGGATCTTCCCATCGCCGCCGACCTGCTGGAAACGCTGGAGCACCACAAGGACGGGTGCGTGGGCATGGCCGCCAACATGATCGGCGTGAACAAGCGCATCATCGCCTTTGACAACGAGGGCGAATACATGGTGATGCTGAATCCGGAGATCGTCAAACGCTCCGGCCCTTACAACACGGAGGAGGGCTGTCTCTCTCTCAGCGGCACGCGCCCGGCCAAGCGCTGGAAATCCATCAAGGTGCGCTGGCAGAACGAAAAATTTCAGGAACGACTGAAAACCTTCACCGGCTGGACGGCACAGATCATCCAGCACGAAATCGACCACTGCGAGGGCATTCTCATATAAAAAACCAAAATCCGCCATGCTGTCCCGCCGCGACGGTTTCCGTCCGGTCCGTTTTGGGATGGAAACCATGGACGAGGACGCGGAGTGAGGAGGAAACCGGATGTTTGAACATAAAATTGCCGTTGTCACCGGCGGAGCCAAGGGCGGGATCTCCGCGCTGACTCATGCCCTCGCGGTCAGCCTTGCGGGCAGGGTGCGGGTAAACTCCATCTCTCCCGGCTGGATCGACACCGCCTACACTGTCTATGAGGGGCCGGACGCGGTTCAGCAGCCCGCCGGACGCGTGGGAAACCCGCTGGATATCGCCAACATGGTGCTGTATCTGTGCTCGGACAAAGCGGGATTTATCACAGGGGAAAACATCTGCATTGACGGCGGCATGACCCGCCAGATGATCTACCACAACGATTTCGGCTGGACACTGCAAGAATGAAAAGCGGGCGGCATTCGGTTCCGCACGACCGAACCGCGAACCATACCGTAAAAATGGGAGGAAGCAAAGAATTGAACACGGAAGAATGCCTGATTTGCAAGGCGCCGCTGGAATATCTGACGCAGGATGAAACGATGGAATGCGCCGTCTGCCACAAGCAGGAGGCGAGCAAAACCCGCTGCGTGAACGGCCACTATGTATGCAGTGACTGCCACGTGGCTTTCCTCTGCGTCCACAACTCCTGCCGCAGCCAGATCGCGGAAGCCCTGGGCCGCAAACTGGCCGGAGATGTGTTCGACAGCTTTTCCGCCGGTACGGAGCCCGGCTCCCGCATCAATCCGGACGCGGTGCGTCTGATGAAGCAGGTTTATTGTAGACTTCCTTCCTGGGAAACGCTATAATAGAAAAAAAGGAAAGGGGCGGATGAATATGTGCGGCGGCATCCTCTCTCAAAAGATTGCAGCATCCCATGTAAATAGCCAAAAAGCACTCTGAGATATTTACATGGGAGGATCACAAGATGAAAGAAAACAAATACGACAACGAAATCTTTTTCCAAAAATACAGTCAGATGCTGCGCTCTCAAAAGGGCCTGAAGGGCGCGGGAGAATGGTCCGAGCTGCAAAAGCTTCTTCCTGATTTTCAGGGAAAGAAGGTCCTCGATTTGGGCTGCGGCTATGGCTGGCACTGCAAATACGCGGCCGACAACCAAGCCTCTTTTGTGCTCGGCACGGACATTTCTCAAAAAATGATTGAGACGGCGAAGAAAATCAACCCCGCCGCACAGATTGACTACCGGTGTGCCGCCATGGAGGATCTGGATTTTCCGGACGAGACATTCGACGTGGTGTTAAGCTCTCTGGCTTTTCATTATATCAAAGATTTTGAGCCGCTGGTTTCCAATATTTCCAAATGGATCAAACCGGTCGGCAGCTTTGTGTTCTCCGTGGAGCATCCCGTCTTCACTTCCTATGGAACGCAGGACTGGTACTACGACAAAAATGGAAAAATTCTCCACTTCCCGGTGGACAATTATTACTATGAGGGAAGCAGAGAAGCGATCTTTCTGGGAGAAAAGGTCATCAAGTATCACCGGACATTAACGACATACCTGAATACGCTGCTCCAAAACGGATTTGAGCTTCAACACATTGTGGAACCGCAGCCGCCAAAAGAGATGATGGACATGGACGGGATGAAGGATGAAATGCGCCGTCCCATGATGCTGTTGGTTTCCGCCGTAAAAAAATAACCATTGCTTTCGCGACAGCGGCTGTGCTTTTGGCACAGCCGTTGTTTTTTCCCTACTCCATCCCGCCTGCGTTTCCTCTTTCGCCTTATGTGCCAAATACTTTGCAAGAGGTTTCTAAAAAATTTCTAAAGCTTTTCCTCCCTCCTCTCCAGACACTTTACAAAAGCGCTCTATCCGATTTATAATAGGAATATGCTGACAAATGCTTCCGGAATCCGGAAGCTGCTTATCTCCCGGCGCGCTTTGACAAACCGCGGGAGTATCTTATGAAAACAAGCAACTTTGAAAACAGGGATGTGGTGTTGTGAACAAATCGCTGCCTTCTGATCTCCCGAGATCCAAATCCATCACAATCTCCGCGGATACCCAAAAGCTTGACACGGTTCTCGACTTTGTCAACGCACCTTTGGATGCTCTCGGTGTACCGGAGGAAGAAAAAACGGTTCTTGATATTGCTGTAGAAGAAATCTATGTGAACATTGCCCTCTACGCCTATGAACCAGGGCGTGGTCCCGTCACGCTCGAGTGGAAGCTGGAGCAGGATCCTATCAGCATCCAGATTGATTTCAAGGATCGCGGCACGCCGTACGATCCCCTCTCCCGAAAGGATCCCGATATCACGCTGAGCGCCGAGGAACGCCAGATTGGCGGCCTTGGGATTTACATGGTGCGCAAAAGCATGGATAATGTTTTTTACGAGTATCGGGACGGGCAAAACTGCTTTACCATGAAAAAAATTCTTTTCCCCTCTCAGCCCAAAAACGAAAAGGAAGATCCGGACCAGTAACCGAGCGTCCGCGATCTTCCTTTTTGGAATTTTATCACGTCTCTCCGTGGTTAGCCGCCGCTGCGGCTTTTTCACTTTACCGCGCCGCCTGACCAAACAGCATCCCCAAAACATCGTTTGCTTTTTGGACAGTCTTTTCTCTGTCCGGTTCATATAGAAAGGAACTGCCGCCTATGATGGAACAGATGTTATTTCCCCTCTCCTATGCTCAGCAAAACATAGAAGCCCAGGAGCTTGTCGCTTCCGGTACGGACGTCAACGTGCTGTATTTCGTCCTGAAAGCCGGGGAACCGCTCCGCCACGACTGCCTGGAGCAGGCAGTCAATCTTTTCCTGCGTGAAAACCCCGGCGCCCGCACCCAGCTCACGGAGCGCGACGGTTCATACATGCAGTACATCGCCCCCTACGCCGAACAGCCCCTGCGCACGGAGGATCTCCGATCCCTTCGCCGCGAAGAGCAGGAGGAATCGTTCCGCCGCTGGGGACACCGCCCCTTCCGTCTGCTGGACGCTCCTCTGGTGGAGTTCCGTCATGTCCTGCTCTCCGACACCATGGACGGATTGTTCTGCAAGTTCCACCACATCTGGTGCGACGGCTGGGCCACCGGCCTTCTCTGGTCGGAAATCTTCACCAACTATCTGGAAATCCGCGACGGGAAAACCCCGGAGCACCACCATCCTTCCCCCGTCGATTTTCTGCCGCAGGAGCAGGAATACGCGGGAAGCGCGCAGGAACAGGAGGATCGCGCCTTCTGGCAGGAGACGCTGCGGGATCTCTCGCTGGGAGAATCCTACCTGACACCCGATATGACGGCGGATCGCTCCGCGACGCGGCGCGTGTTTCATCTCTCCTCCTCCTTCTCCCAGAGAGTCAAGGAGTTTGCCCGTTCCCTCAAATTACAGCCCTACATCCTGTTTACGGCGGCTCTCTGCCTGTCCTTCTACCAGCGCGCGGACTGTCAGGACGTGGTGATGGGCATGCCGCGCCTGAACCGCGACACGGAAGCGGAGCGCGACACGGTGGGCATGTTTGTGATGGAGCTGCCCCTGCGGTGCACGCCGGACCCGAAACAGACCTTCCCCGAGCTGTGCCGGGCGGTTGCCGCGCGCGCCGGAGAAGCCGCGCGGCATAAAAAATATTCTCTGACGAAAATTGTGGAAAACATTTCGTCCAGCCAGGATCTGGGCCGGGATCTGATCGACGCTTCCGTTTCTTACCAGAAAACGCGGATCGAAACGGGAGAATACCAGTTCCCCATCGACGTATGGTTCGGCGATCCCTCCTCCATGATGGGAAACCTCATCCTGCATGTGCTGGATTTGTTTGACGACAGCTATACCGTTTTCTACGATCACCGCAAAGTACTGTTCAACGAGGATGAAATCCGCCGCCTGCACGAGGGTGTGATGCAGATTCTGGAAACGGCGCTCTCCTCGCCTGAGCTTCCGATCGGCTCCTACTCGGTGGTTGCCCCGGAGGAAAAGGATCTGCTCGATCGTCTGGGACAGCTGGAAAATCTGGATCCTCCCTCCCCGAAAACCGTTGTGGATCTGTTTGAGGCGCAGGCGGCCAAAACGCCGGACCGCTGTGCGGTTCGCGGCGCGGACGGCACTTTCACCTATGCGGAGCTGTCCCTGCGCGCCAACGCTGTGGCCAACGCCCTTCTGGCACGCACCGGCCCCGGCGAGCGTCTGACAGCGGTGATGCTGCCGCGCGGAACCGGCGTGCTGGTTTCCGTTCTCGGCATTCTCAAAGCCGGACAGGGCTTTTTGTTCCTGGAACCGACCTATCCGCAGGACCGCATTGCCTACATGCTGGAAAACGCCGCCGTGTCCTGCGTGATTACGGAGGAGGAGTTCCTTCCCCTTTTGCCGCAGGGAATCTCCATTCTGCCCTACTCCGAAGCCGTCTCGGCTTCCCAGGAAAAGCCGCGGGCGGAGATCCTGCCGCAGAATCTCTGCTACTGCATTTACACCTCCGGCACCACGGGCCGTCCGAAGGGCGTGCTGATCGAGCACCGCGGCCTTGTGAATCTGGCACATCCGACAAGCTGCCCGCTCATCGGCGCGGTTGCCCGCTACGGCAAATCGGTTCTGGCAATCGGCTCGCTCTCCTTTGACATTTCCGTGCTGGAAATTTTTACGCCGCTGCTCAACGGTGTGACCGTGTGCTTTGCGTCTCAGGAGGAGATCGACAATCCCGCCCTGCTCGGCAGAAAAATGCAGGAGGAAGGCACCAACGTGCTGTTCGCCACTCCGTCCCGTCTCATCTCCTACCTTGGCTATGAGGATTTCCGCCAGGCCGCGAAAAATCTGGAGGTGCTGATGAGCGGCGGCGAAGCCTTCCAGCCGCTTCTTTGGGAAAAGCTGCGCGGACTTTCGCCCCGCCTGCATGTGTTTAACGCCTACGGTCCCACGGAAGTCAGTATCGTCACCACCGTGCAGGAGGTATTCGGCCCGAACGCCAATCTGGGACATCCCGTCCGAAATCTGCCTGTGCGGATCCTCGGGCGGCGCGGCCAGCTTCTCCCCGCCGGATGCCCCGGCGAGCTGTGTGTCGGCGGCGTCGGCCTTGCCCGCGGTTATCAGAATCTTCCGGAGGAAACCGCCGCGCGCTTCATCACCGCCGACGGGGAGCGCATGTACCGCACCGGCGATCTGGTGCGCTGGAGCCGCAGCGGAGAGCTGCTCTATCTGGGCCGCATGGACGATCAGGTCAAGCTGCGCGGCCTGCGCATTGAGCTGGGCGAGATCGAAGCCGTGCTCTCCTCTGTTCCCGATGTATCCAACTGCTGCGTCCTGCTCAAAAACGATGGGAAAACGCAGTTCCTGTGCGGATACTTCACCGCAACCCGCGAGATCCCGGTGCAGGAGCTTAAAGACGCTCTCTCCCGCAAGCTCCCGTATTACATGGTTCCCTCCGCGTTCCTGCAAATTCCCGAAATGCCCACCACCTCCAGCGGAAAGACGGACAAAAAGGCGCTGGCCGCTCTTAAAGTGTCCGTCCATGTGGAATACCGGGCTCCCGAAACCAAGCAGGAGGAGCTTTTGTGTGAGATCATTGCCCGCCTGCTGGAAAAGGATCGGATTGGCACGGAGGACAATTTCTTTGAAATCGGCGGAGACTCCCTCCTGGCGGCCCACCTTGCAATTGAGGCGGAAGCGGCCGGAATCTCGCTGAAATACTCCACCATCTTCTCCAGCCCGACCGTCCGGCTGATGTGCTCCGGTCTAAAGCAGGAGGAAGCCGTTCAGGAGCGGCCGGAAATCGCCGCCTTTGATTACGATTCCCTCGCGCCGCTGCTCACATGGAAGCAGGACGCCTCCTTCGAGGCTCCGCCCAAGCGCATTCTCCTGGCCGGATCCACCGGCTACCTGGGCCTGCACGTTCTGCGGGAGTTGATCGAAACAACGGATTCCTTCATCATCTGCATGGCGCGCGCCAAAGGAAAGCTCACCGCGGAGCAGCGTCTGAAAACCATGCTCTTCTACTATTTCGGCGACAGCTTTGACGAGGCCTTCGAGACCCGTCTGGCGGTGCTGGAAGGCGATCTGACGAAAGACGATGTGTTCGCCGGCGAAAAGCCGGAGTTCCAGCTTGCGATCAACTGCGCGGCCGACGTTTCCCACTTCACCTATGGCGAAGCGATGTACCAGATCAACGTGGACGGCGTGCGCCGCCTGGCGTCGCTCTGTCTGGAACAAAACGCCGCCCTTCTCCATATCTCCACTCCCACGGTCGGACAGTTCGGTCTCAAAGGCCGCACGGAATACCGCCCCTATCTGACGGAGGAGGACTTCTATTTCCATCAGGATCTCAGCAACGATTATGCGGCAAGTAAATTCCTGGGAGAACGCGAGGTGCTGTCTGCCATTCAGCGTGGCCTGAAAGCCCACATTCTGCGCGTCGGAAACCTGCAGGGACGCTTCTCCGACGGTGAATTCCAGATCAACCATGCCACCAACGCCTTCACCGCTCGTCTCAAAGCTTACATCCGTCTTGGCTTCGCGCCCCGTTCCGTTTGGGAAAGCGACGTGGACTATTCGCCGGTGGACTGCACCGCTCAGCTGATTGTCAAATTTGCGGGCGCCGCCTCCGAGCAGCCCATTTTCCACATCTTCAATGACAAGCGCACTTCCTACCGCATCATTTTTGAAAGCCTGCGCGACATTGGATACGAGATCGCCTGTCTGGAGGACAGCGAGTATGAAGCGCGCATCTCGGAAATCCTGACACAGCCGGACAAACGCGAGCTTCTGGTGGACATCATCTCCGAGCTGGAGGGCTCCGCCGAAGGCCACTATGAAATCGGCTATGTGTGCCGCCTGACTGCCGGCATCCTGGGCCGCAGCGGCTTCCACTGGCCGGAAATCAGCCGCGATTATCTCGTCACCTGCCTGACCAATCTCGACATGCTGGGAGCGTTCGGTCTGTAAGGCCCGTTCCATTCAGAGGAGGTATCTATTTTCATGAATATTTTGACGGAAAATTCTTTCTGGTATGCAGCCGCCGGACTTGTTTCCGCCATGCTCGCCGTCATTCTGACGCATATCACGCTGGAATGCAAACGGAAACCCATTTTTGCCTGGCTGAGCTGGGGACTTTCCCTCGCATGCTATTTTGTCTTTGCCTGGCTTGGATGCCGGCTTGCAGGTCCGCAATGGTACGATTATTTCATCTTCTTCGGATGGATGATTTTCCTGCCGCTTCCCTGCTTCTATCTCTACAAGGAGCCCATCAGCACCAAACTGTTCACCGTGGTGACCGTCATCTTTCTCTCAAATGTCGGCTCCTTCCTCACGGGCCTTTCCACGACAGCCCTTATCAACAACATCGACCCCTACGGCCCGGAGGGCTACCGTTTCCTGATTCCCTTCACGATCATGAAGGCGCTGATCGCGGCCGCCATCGGTATTATCTTCGTCGTATTCCTGCGGCGCACGGTGATCGATGTGTTCAACATTCTCTCCCACAAGATGGGGCGGTATGTGCCGATCCCGTTCATCGCCTGCTTCGGTTTCTTCTGCATCGTGCAGATCGTGCAGTCTGTGGGCCTTCTTCCGCAGACGGGTATCCTGTTCGTGCTGTTCTATCTGGTCATCTGCCTGATCTTCGCGGTCATGTACTGGCTGATCTTCTCCAACGCGATCTGGTCCTCCCGCGCGATGAAAACGCAGGCGGAGCTGAACGTCGCCCGCAACATCCAGCGCGACATGCTTCCTTGTATCTTCCCGCCCTTCCCGGATCGCCAGGAATTTGATATTTACGCCACGATGGATCCCGCCAAGGAGGTCGGCGGCGACTTTTACGATTTCTTCCTGGTGGACGACAAGCACCTGGCTCTCGTCATTTCCGACGTATCCGGCAAGGGAGTTCCCGCCGCGCTCTTTATGGTGATTGCCAAAACACTGATCAAAAACCAGACGCAGCCGGATGTTTCCCTGGGCGAGGTATTTACCCGCGTCAACGATCAGCTCTGTGAAAACAACGGAGAAGGGATGTTTGTCACCTCCTTCATGGCGGTGCTCGATCTCGATACCTTGGAACTCACCTATGTCAACGCGGGCCACAATCCCCCCGTGCTGCGCCGGAACAATGGTGAATTCTCCTTCCTGAAAATCAATCCCGGCTTTGTGCTGGCCGGTCTGGAAGGGATGATGTACAAAGAAGATAAGATTTCCCTCGCCAAGGGGGATCGCCTTTTCCTGTACACCGACGGCGTGACGGAAGCCAACAATCCGTCCGGCGAACTGTTCGGCGACGATCGCCTGCTGGAATCCCTCAATAAGAACGCCACACTGCCGCTGGATCAGCTTCTGGGAGGCGTAAAGGCTTCCATGGACGCCTTTTCAGCCGGCGCGGAGCAGTTTGACGATATCACCATGATGGTTTTGGAGGTTCGCTGAACCGCAGATTTCCCGAAAAAAGAAAAAGCCGTATCCGGCTCCATCCTCACCTGATGGAACCGGATACGGCTTTTTCTGTTGGAACAGATGCAAAAACCGTGCTCAGCGGATGGTCAGAATATCCGCGAACCCGACGGATTGCAGAATGGTCATCACCGCGGGGCAGACATGAATCAATTCCATGATTCCCCGTTTGGAATTGGCCGTTTTCTGCCCGATCAAAAGAGCGCGCAAGCCGGCGCTGCTGATGTACGGAACCTTCTGAAAATCCAGCACAATGTGCGAGGAGCGCTGGAACGCGTCCAAAATAGCGGCCTGAAGCTGCGGGCTGGTGTTGGTGTCCACCCGTCCGTCAATCTTGAGCACCGCCTGATTCTCCTGCATTGTAGATGAAATCGTCATAAAGCCGTTTTCCTCCTTGCGTTTTACTGTAAACAAACCAAGCCGTTAAGAGCTGCACTGTCTGCCCTGCCGGGCTCAGGCTCAGAAACCGCCGCGTTTAAATCCAGACACGCAAAGGAGTCCAGACGTCCGCAATTATCCAAAAACACCAGGCTTACTCTGCTGCGAAGTGGCTTGAATTGATTGATCAAAAATTTCAACCGGGAATACAACCGTTCATCCGGCACGCACTGGAGCAAGACGGTGAAGTCATAGGGCGCCTCTTTTCCCTGAGAGGACTGACGCTCCAGCACATAAACGGGGGCATCCGTCAGAATTCTGACCACTCCGACGATGGCTTTCCTGGTTCCTTTGGCACAGATCAGGGAAAATGCGTTTTTCAAAAGGATCCGCAGCTGGCTGTCATCGAGAAAATTTCCATCCAGTTCCAGCCCAAGCCAGTGCGCAAACACCGGCAGCAGGGCGGACGGCGCTGTATCGAGATCAAGATACTGATCCAGAGCGTCAATCTTTTCCTGGAAATCCGCATACATAACATTGAAAATCGAAAGATACCGCCGGAAAAAGTCCCCATCCGTGCGGTACACCTCGGGAAAGCTGTTGAAGAAATTGTCCTCCGGGGAATACACGCGGAAATTCCGAAGCACCGCGCTTCCCGCGCCAAGCACCTCCACCGAAATCCACAGATAACGGCCGGTCAGGCCGTTGAGCAGCAGATCCGTCACACCAACCGCTTCCAGGCAGCCCGCCGCCAGAAACAGCGCGGCTTTCGGCTCCTCCCCCACCGATTCGTCCAGCAGGAAGTCGTCCACCTGCGTGAGGACGCCCTTGCGGACAAAACGAGCTTCATTGGATGCGAAGATGCGCACGCCCAGCGCCATGCCGTCTCCCAGTTCCGCCTCAAAGGCCAGACGCCCCCAGGCGAAATCCTTCTGCACCCCATCCAGGGCGCCCAGATAAACAAGACGGCGCGAAGCTTCTCCGAAGGTCCTGAGCTCTCCGCTGTCAGTCAGGGAAAAGCCTTTGAGCAATCCCTGTGCCAGCCGGTTCTTTCCGATTCGATATTTCTTTACCAGTGCGGCCATGCTTTCTCCTCTCCCTGTTCCGTGATCAATCGCTTCCGTCCCGCGTGCTCAATTCGAGCAGGTACTGGCCGGGCCGACAAATGCTGTGGTTTCCCATCCTGATATCATGGCCTACATACATCATATCACCCTTTGCCTGCGGAATCAAGAAAAGTTCGTAAACAGATTCCACACAAGGCAGCTGTTCGAGCTCCCGAACCAGACGGTGATAGGAAACCGTCTCCCCAAATCCGCGATCCGCCGCGGAAAAATCCAGATGCCGGTCCAGAACCGATTCAATTTCCTTCCGGGCTCCGCTGTGATAGCTTTTGACGTAGATCGTCGCCTGTACGTTCATTTTGACATACTGAGGCTGCCGCAGAGTGATCTGAACCGAAAGCAGGCGGTGCATTTCCAGCCACTTGTGGATCTGGTTCAGATAAACGGGGGAAAGCTGCGGATCCGGTTTTTCGGAGCGCGGCTTCACCGCGATGCTCACGCTGTTGGCGGTTTCGTCGACCACAGCCTTGACCTTGTGGATGCAAAGTCCCGGCGTGCGGCGGACAATTTCCTCGTAATCCTTCTCCGTCACCGCCGTGGTGGGGCGGCGCATCTCCGCGGCAAAGCGCAGGCGCACCTCCTCCATCGTCTCATACGTCTCCCCACCCTGCCCGGCGGCCGGATTGAAAAGGGAGAGCTTCGCCGGAAGCCCTTCTCCCGACTCAGGTTCAAAGTGGTTCTGCTCGCGAATGTTGCCCCGCTTGCCCTCTGTGACGGCGCAGGAGGCCAGAAACAGGCGGCATCCCGCTCCGAGACCCGGCGTGCGGATCCGGATTTGTCCGGGAGAGGGAAGAATCTCATAGCACAGATCGTCCGGATCGGTTCCTCCGGGAGCAATCAGACGGTAGGCAGTCCGGCCATCCCTCTCCGTCATCTCCGCCAGCAGGGAAAAGTTGTCGGAAATCATGTGCCCGTAGGGCTCGAGCGGAATCAACTGATCATCGTACCCGTAGACCGCCCCCAGCGATCGGTGATAGGTCGTCTCGTCATCCCAGCACAGGACCAGCACCGCCTCCGGCTCCCCTTCCGCCGGACCGTAGCCCCAGCTTTCCCGGTCAAAATGCAGCAGGAGGGTTCCCCCTTCCTGCTCCATCCGGTAAAAGCGGCCTGTCTGCTCCTTGGCGGGCTTTGGCCGGTAGGCAAGCAGGGGGCCGTCCTTTTCCTCCCGGCAGCAGACAAAGAGGTTGCCGTACCGGCTCATGGCGCTGTTTACCGCGACCGTGCCGCTGCCCGCGAACCGGAAGCAGGCGGAATGGGTCCGGCGCTGCACCAGCTCCAGCAGATTCCCGGTAAAGGAATGGATGCGCGGCGCGATATCATACTCCGCCCGTTTAAGGACACAGCGGACCGCATACGCGGGCTCCGGCAGCCGATCGCACAGCTCCAGCGGCTCCTGCGGGAAGGTCAGGCGGACAGCCCCGCTCCGCAGAAAAGCGTCCGTCTCGTCCACGGCCTGCACATCCGTCCAGCCGGAAGCCGTCCAGGCCTGCCACCTCAGAGCGGCAAAGCTGACGGGAACCCGCGCGTCCACCGGGTTTCTCCCGGTGTTTTTGGCCGCCTGCACCCAAAAGACGCTTTGGGATCCGGGCGCGGGCCTGCCGCTCAGCGTGCAGCACATTCCCATCCCCGGCTCCGGATCCGTCCCGAAAATGGCGGCGTCCACCGGGATGGAGCGTCCCAGAAGATAGGTGACGTCCCGGTATTCCTCCCCGGCGGCGAGAGTGTAAATTTTCCCCACGCGCCAGGGCTCCACCGTAACGGGGTGCTCCGTCTCAAAGCAAAGGTCTCCCACACGGCATTTCCAGTGAGCGGGCAGCGAGAGCGGCTCCTGTATGCCGCACGATACATAGACGCGCGCGGGTTTGTCCTTTGCCGCTTCAAAACCAAGCAGACGGAGCAGGCTGCGCTGAATCGGCTCCGTGATCTCGTTGATGGCCGACTGCTGCAGCATGGAAAAAGCGGACAGGTTTTGCAGCACTGTGATGCCGGGGTCCGAATGGTTGAAATTGGTCCACTCATCGGAATAGAGGGGGATCTGGGAGATCGCCTCCGCCAGAATATCCTCAAAGCTTCTATCATCCAGGTTGATGCTGTTCAGCATTTCCGGTTCCTCCCAGTTCCCAAAAGTCTCGGCGCACCCGCGCCGGAAAAATCACTTCAAACGGACAGAGACCGTGTGCGTCCCGCTCACGCCGATCATAAAGGGCGTGGGGCGCATATCGCTCAGACTGCACTCATGCACGCCCCGGCGATCGGTATACCGGGCCGTGGCGCAGAACCGCTTCACCACCAGGCCGCAGTCCACGGAATGCAGCATGCGGCTCAGCTGGGCTTCCTCCGGCAGCACGCCGATCGGCCAGCCCCTTCCGCTGCCGCCTGTGAACGGATCGAGATAGTCCTTGATCTGCTGCCGCAGGATCTCCTGCAATTCAAACGCATGATCGGGATCCTCCGTCCCGGCCCACACGCTCACGGAAATCTCCACATACGACGGTTCCCCGATCAAGAGCTCTTGCAGGGTAGCCTCGCTTTTCTGCATCAGATGCGCGCGCAGCCGATCGCGCAGGTTCGCGAAAGCGTGGTCGTTTTCCCGGTAATCCTTCGTCATCACGGCGATGCTCACCGCGTCCGGCATCGGGTAGCCGTCAAAGTCGCGGCCCACCACACAGCGCACCTTGCGGATGGAGGAAGCGAACGCTTTCACCTCCCGCACAAAGTCAAGCTCGCTGACCAGCCGGTTCTTGGAGCAAATCAGGTTGGCTCCGCGCTCCCGCGCGCTCTCCACACTTTCCAAATCGCTGCCGGAGGCAACGGGAAGCGGGTTCGTCAGGCTTTCCACATACAGCAGCTGCGAGAAGGATTGACGCACCCTTCCGGCCGGAAGGTTTCCGGCGCTGCCGTCGCAGCAGACAGCCTGCACGGTAAAAGCGGGGCCGGGCTGGGCCGGCGGGATCATCACCGAAACGCCGTCCCCGAAGCGCAGGACATTGTTCATGCGATCCAGCATATAATGCCGGTCGCCGGGCGAGGAATGGTCAAAATTGTCCACCTCGGTCCAGCGCACATAGAATTCGGTGATCTCTCCCAGAAAGTCGTACTCCACCCTCACGTCGTCGGGACGCTCCTCCAGCATGGCGCGCATGGCGGGAACGGAGAGGCGGCTCTTCTCGCTGACAAACACGTCGGCGGAGAGAATATTGCGCGCGGAAAGCGAAAACTCCATATTCGGCACGGAGGCGGTGACATAAAAGACCTCCTCCGGCATGGTAATCCGGTTGCGGATCTCCACCGCGTTCGGCAGAATCCGGCGAATGACGGGATGATACCGATCCGGGTTGTCAAACAGCCCGCGCTCATCCACCAGACGGATCCACCAGCGCTTCTGCCCCTCGATCTCCCGCCGCGAAAAATGCACGGGAGGGATAAACAGGACCGTACCCGATTCCGAAAGGTTCCGCGTGTGGTCCACCACGCGCAGCGGCTCAAAGCCGTCCTTCGTGGAATACTCAAAGCGCAGAGGGGCGTCGACAAAATTGGCGTTTTCCTTCACGTCAAACAGCAGACTCACCGGCGCGCCATCCATCGGGCGGTCAAAGCCGAGGTACAGCGCGTTTCCGCCATAGGGAAGGGCACAGAAGCCCTCAAAGGCCTCCCCCGCCCACAGAGAACGCGTCAGATCCGCCACCTTGGTGCCGCAAAGCCGCTGCACCTTCTGCGGCTGCTTCCATTCATCGGCGTAGGAGTACGACAGTTTGAGGTTTTCCAGACGCGGCATGGTGTGGAGACAGGGCTGCAAATAGCAATCGTCCGCCCTTGTGACGCGCAGGCGGAGCGAACGGCCCTCGTAGCCGCCCACAATCAAAGGCCGCCAGTCTCCGGGGCAGCGGAAGCGGATGGTAAAGTCTCCGGCGTGCGTTCCGTCGAACAGGCTGCTCCAATCCTCCTCGCAGGCCAGCCTGCGCCAGCCCGCCCCGTTAAAATATTCCAGCGAAACGATCTGGGGGGATGTGCGCGCCGCCTGATACTGGATGGTGCGCGGCTTGCGCTTGATGATCCGCAGCTCCTCTTTCTCCTGTGCGAGCGACAGGGTAACCAAGTGCTCCTGCGTGCGCAGGCGGAACGAGATCTCCACCGAAGCGTCCCGCTGGCTGAACACGCTGTCGGCGCACAGATAGCATTCGTCAAAGAGCGACACGGTTTCGCCAAACGGCAGGAACGAGGCCGGTTCCAGCTCGCTCACGCCATCGTAGACCGTATCGGGAGGGACGCTGTCGCAGCTGGAGGAGATCGTCAGGCTTTGCATGGTGAGATTCTCTGTGATGGGGCGCAGCGCCTTCACGCAGATCTCTGTGCACTCGTGCGCCGTTTCGTTCTCCGCCGTCCCGGCGGGGGCCTGCGTGCGCCAGAGCGACACCGCCCCGTCGCGCGCTTCCACACGGGAGAAGGGAACATAAGCGCCGTTTTCCAGATAGCTCCACCGGAAGGCGAGCGGATCGGCAAGCTGCTTGGAAAGATCCTCCCCCTGCGGCCCGCGCACGGCCACACGAAGCTCGATGTTTTCCCGCGTGCGGAACAGGGTATCGTGCGTCAGGACAAGAGCCCATCTCTCCACTCCCTGCGCGTTAAAATCAAACAGCGGGATCTCCGGCATCCGCTCCGTCTCCAAGGGCTCCTCCTCGGCGGCGGTGCGCTCCTCGCGCGCGGCCGTTCCGGGAAGCTCCTGACGGGGGCGGCCTCCCCTGACGGGAAGCAGCTTTCCGAACGATCCCGAAGCCTGGAACACATCCGTCAGCTTCGCGCCCGTCACATAGAGGTCGGAAGCCGTCTCAAAGAAAATCTGCCTGGCGTCCTCGCCGTCGTCCTGGCCAATCAGGCGGGTCCCCGCGGGCACCTGCACGCCGGAAACGCTGCCCTCGATCAGGTTCATCACCACCACGCCGCAGGCCGGATAGGCCGGACGCAGGGAGAGGTTCAGCATATTCACAAACTCGGTGTGGTATTTTTCCATCACCAGATTCATCCGGCGGATGTTTTCCTCCATCTGATTGGCAAAAATCAGGCCAACCACCGAGCCCACGTCTGGGTTTACATCGGAAAAGGCCCATTCGGGCGTGTAGGAAGCCGCCAGCCGCCGGATCTCGCCGCGCAGATCCTGGACACTGCGGGAATCCAGCTGCACATTATTGTGTTTCATTGGCTTCCCCCTCCATCCTTCCGGCATTCAGATAAAACGGGAACACAAGGTTATCCCGCGTGTTGCTCTCCGTGACACGGTACTGGATATTGACCACCAGACAGCCCTCCTGCACCTCCGGGTCGATGTCAATCTGCACATCCGAAATCCGGGGCTCCTGCTCCAGCAGGATGCTGCGCAGGCTGTTGGACATCACATTCAGCATCGTCACGGACGGATCCATAAAGGTATAGCTCAGCAGATCGCTTCCGAACTCCGGGATCACCCATCGCTCCCCCCGCTGCGTCATCAGGATCAGATAGACGGATTCCTTGACGCTCTGCTCGCCGGAGGACGTCAGAAAACGCCCTGTGCCGGGATCCACACTGGGTGGAAATTTGAACCCCGTGCCTAAAAACATTTTCTTTTCCACAAGGACGCTCCTTTCCGTTATTTGCCCAATTTCATCGGCGATCCCGAGAAACTCATCATGCCGCTGGACTCTGCTTTATACATGGAGGACGCGGTGTGGCTGACCTGCGCTCCCTCCTGCTTGAGCATGCCGTCCGTCTTGAGCTGCATGCCCTTGCTCGTCTTGACGGAAAACTCGTTTGCCGTGATTTGAATCGCCCCGGAATCCCCATTGAGGATCAGCTTGATGTTGTCTCCCACCTCAATGGTCAGCTTGGATTTTGCCCGGAGCACCATCTGTCCGCTCTCCGTGGAAAGCTCCACCATGTTTTCCTTTTTCTTATCGGAAACACGGATCAGCTTGTTCTCGTTGTCCATGAGGATCTGGTGGGTTTTCCCCGCCGTCTCCATGGTGATTTTATCCTTTTCGCCGTCCCCCTCCTTGTTGTCCTCAAAGAGGATGGTGCTTCCATTTCTCGTCTCGATGCACTTGAACTGGTTGTTCTCGTCCGTTCTTTCCCGCAGAAGGGGAGCGTTGTCTTCCAGCACAGAGCCGATGATATAGGGCTTTTCAATATTTCCGCCCTCAAAGGCCAGCAGGACCTGATCGCCCACCTCGGGAACAAAATAGTGCCCTCCCTTTTTTCCCCCGCTGGGGAAGGCCTTGCGCGCCCATTGCAGCTCATTGGCACGGTCGTCCCGCGTGGGAATGGTGACGCAGACGCGCCCGGGCATATCCTTATCATAATTTTTGGCCACAACCCCGACAACTACCCCGGAAATCCGCGTATCACCCGTCTCCGTTTTCGTGACCTGCTTCTCGGAAATTTCTTCCACCATATCATAAAGACTCATTTGCGCACCTCCGAGGCCTTGGCGATCAGCCTGGTCCGGTATCCCGTGTCCTCCCGGAACTCATGGATCACACTGGTAATATAAAACGTATTGTCCACCGGAACCCCCAGCCCCGTGACCTTGACGAAGCGCCCCGGAACGAGATCCGGGATCCCGGGACAGGTGCACTCCAGCGAGCCGAGACGGTAGGAGATCTCCTCCGCCAGATAGGCCGCCCGCGCGTCGGCCTGCTCCTGGGTCATCACGGTGGGATCGATATACACCTTTTTGCTGCTGGAAATGATCCCCTTGGCCCGCGTGCCGGTGGAAAGATTGTTTGTGAGCTTCTTTTTGGCCGTGATGACTTTGCCCGTGCCCGGATTCATCGACCGTACCTCAACATTTCCCACCAGACCGGTGATGTCGTATCCAATCTCAAAATCCACCAGACCGGAACCGACGCCAAGCTCCATGAGAATCGAAGCGTCGCTTTTCGCTTTGCGGAAATAGACCTCCCCGCGATCCACAAAAAATTCGTAGTTGAACTTTTTCGCGGCCTTCACGACGAAATCATAGTCGCTCTCCTCCACCATCTCGATCGTCTCCGCGCTGGCCTTGCTCCCGCCCGTATTTGCTTGCTTATCCGGTGTATCGGTCACATAGATGGCCGTGATGGCGTTGGCGCTGCGCAGCTTCTCATAGGAGGTGCGCTTGAGGATCTCGGAAACGGCCTCGCCGTAGGAGTGAGAGGTCAGCTGCTGGGCGTAGCTGTTCGCCATCATGACGCCCTTGACGTCCATCGCGGTGACCTCGATGTAGGGCAGATCGGAGGATTCAAAGCCGAAGCTGATATGGGAAATGAAGCCCACGAAGACCGGCTGCACCGCGCCGAGATACCCCAGCTTCAGCACAAAGGAAGCGCCCAGAATCACATTTTTTTCAATCTCGCTGTATCGAAACTTTCCGGTATGAATGTCAAAAACACCGTACAGGCGCAGCGTCGCGACGGAGGCTTCAAAGCCGCAGGTCGCTTCCACGCTGATATCCGTCACCACCATGGTATCGCTCTGGAACACCTGGCCGTTGAACTCCACCACAGCCTCGGGCTGGGAAAAATCCTGATATTTACTTTTGAGGTTCTGATAGGACAGCCCTACCGCCGCGCCGCCGAGAGCGCCTCCCAGCGATCCAAGCGAGGACATCAATCCCGCCATCCGGATTCCTCCTTTGTCAAATCCCGATATTCAGAAGGTTGCTCAGCCCCTCCGTGACCTTCTTCCCGCCCGCGACGGCGCTGCCGGAGGCGGTGAAGCACTTGTCAAACGCGCTGTTCCACATCTGCTCGTCTCCGCTGTCCGTCAGTCTCTGCGAAAGGTTCAGCATGACCTCGCTGTAAACCGGACGGCCTTGAATGGAAAACATCTTGTATTCCGCCCGTGCCTCCGAAACCTCGCCCGTAAAACTCATGCCGGCCCACTGGAACGTCACCGTGCGCGTGTCCTCGCTCATGAGCATTCCGATGAAAGCGTTTGTGACGGTCTGCACGGAATACACCTTCTGATTCAGGCCCTTGTTCAAAGCAAGCTGCGCCACATCCTGCGTGGACACCTTGAATTTTTCCAGCATGAAGCAGTCCTTAATGTTGATCTGTTCAAAAATCAATCGGACGGACATCACGATCGACGCGGGCTGGGTATGCTGTGCGGGAATATCCGGGTCCATGTTCTGCTGTAGGTAGCGGAACTCGGTATCGCTCGTACTGGCACGGAAGGAGATGGAGGAGGGATTATACTGCACGGGAAGCTGAAGCACACGGCCCGCGCCGGGCTGCCCCGCCGACGCGCCCGCGCCTGCTACCGCCTGCACTCCTCCGGAAAGCGCCGCCGACGCGCGGTCCGACAGACTGTTTCCTCCCGCGGCGCCTGTGCCTGTGCTGGGCGCGGTCTCCACCAGAAGCAGAGCTTTGCTCGTCTTTCCTGTGATCGACGCCTTCGCGTCACTGGTATAGGAGGAAAACAAACTTTTTGCCGTTGTACTGAACGCCATCCTTTTTCCTCCTTTTTAAATGCCGATGTTAATCAGATTCTTGGCGGAACGGAGCGCGTTTGCCGCCCCCGTGGCCGGGGAAGCGCCGAATGCCGTCTGAAAATCCCGAATCCAGGAATCCATGCTGGTCTGGGTCTGCTCCTGACGAATCCGCAGGGACACTCTGGCCCGGATCGGACGTCCCGCCACGGAAAACATGGTGTACTCCGACGCCATATCCCGCAAATGGCCGCGAAAATAAAAATCTCCCCAGGCAAACGCCGTTTCCCTGGTGTGCGAGTTCCGGATGGCGGCAAGCAGTCCCTCCACCTCCGTCTGCACGGTGCGGGGCGTGCTGCCCTTGATGGCGTTGTTGATGCCGTTTGCCACAGCACCCCCGACGCCCTGCCGGAGCTTATCCCACATAAAAGCGTCCGCGTTGTTGACACGGTCAAAAATGAGATCGACGCTCAGCTCCACCCAGGGACGCACCGCGGAATCCACATGAACCCGCTGCTCGCCTGTCTGCTCATCCCGCACCGCATTCTGCCTTTGCACCTCAATGGAATTGGAATACAAAGCCAGTGAGGAAGGATTGAACTGGACAGCCAGAATTCTCTGCACACCGCTGGACGACGTCTGTGCCGCCGCTGTGCCGCCCGTCAAAACGCTGCTGGCCGCTGCGGCCAGCCCGGAGAGCGACGATCCGGTTCCTCCGGCGGAAGAGCCTGCCGAGGCGCCTACACCGGTCTGGCGGCTGTCCCAGATAATCAGGCGCGCGCCGTTAGCCTTTCCCATCAGGGCTCCCGTGGTGTCCGACGACGTCAGCTTACCCTTCAGGACTCCCATTTGATTTTGCAGAAAATTCGGCATGCTCTATCCTCTCTCCTCTCTTGCAAGCGTACGGCCGCAAACAGCTTATTTCCAGCCGCGCCGGGCACGCTCCGATTGCAGGCGGCGTTCCATCTGGCCGTAAACCTTGTCGGAGATGGCGCCGATCTGTCTGGCCAGCGTGCGGTTGACCAGCTCGGCGATATCCTCCGCCGTCCTCTCCACCACCTGCTGGCGGATGTTGTTGATCTGTGTCTCGTTCACCGTCTCCTGTGTGACAGTGTGCGTCTCCTCGGTCTGGCGCACCTCGTTCGTCCGGCGCTGTTCCAGCTGCTCCAAAAACTCCTCGCTGAACAGCTGCTCCGGTGCGCGGTGCACGATCCTGGCGGAGGAACGCCGTCCCTCCTGCGGGACGGGAGCCTGCGCGGACTGCTCCGGCTCCAGATACCGATCCACCACGGAGTGGACCTGTTCGCGGACGGTATCCTGTATCTCCACTTGTTCCCGGCGCAGGTGCGTCAGCTCCTCCCGCTCCGTGCGGGAGATCGGCTGTTCCCGGACGGCGGCGTTCAGCTCGCCTGTTCCCGCCGGGCGAAGGACTCCACTGGCAATCGCGGCGGCGGGATCCCGCTCATACTGCATCAGCGCCTGATAGACCTCCCGCGTGCGCTCGTCGGCGTGCTCCAGAATGGTTTCCACCGCCGGGTTTTCCGCCTGCGGATGTGTCAATTCGACCGGCTGCTCCTGCATCTGGCGCAGGAACTGCTCCGGGTTCTGCATCGCCAAAAGGGAATCGCGGAACACCCGTTTCGGATCGGGAGGGGGCGCGCTTCTCGCTCTCCTCTGCTCCTTTTGCTCCGCATTCTGCAATACCTCTTTGAGGATTTCCCGGTTCCGCTCGTCCACGCGGTTCAGCTCCCGCACCAGCTCCGGGGTTTCCGGCTCTGCGGGGGATCGATCCCCGTATGCTGCCGGACCGGATTCTTCGCCTTCTCCGAAAGCACCGGTTTCCGGGTGCGTCAGCTGCATGGGAGATTCCACGCCTTCGCGGCCTTCCCGCGGCATAACGGGCGGGACCGCAAGCGCTCCCTCAAATAGCTGCCTGGAATCGGGGGAAGCGGATTCGGACGGCTCCCTCTCTGCCTGCCGGTCTTCCTCGCGCACTTCCTTGACCAGTTCACGATTCTTTTCGCGGATCCGGTTGAATTCCTTTACCAACTCCCGGGTGCGGATCTCGGCGGGGGACGGCTCGGACGGAGAACGGCGAACCGTCTCCTCCTCCGCGCTGTCCGCCGGTGCATCCAAACGGTGAATCATCTCCGCATCCGGCCTTGACGGAGCGATCGGCGGGAACGGCTGGCCCGCCTGGACATTCTCATACTGTTGGAGCAGCTGGGTGAACGAGGTTTCCTCCTGACGGTACAGCGCCGTCATCCAGTGATTTTCCGCTCCCTCCGCCGTATTGCGCACATACTGCTCCGTGTGATATTCCTGATACCGCGTCAGCGCGTTCTGCACCGACTGGCTGACAGCGCCGCGAATGTCAATCCACTGCTGGTGATGGTGTTTGGCGGTCAGGCGGCTGATCTGCGTGGACAGCACCTGATCCGTCAGAGCCAGCAAAATCGCCTGCGCTCCCTGGGCCAGCACCTGCTCCTCCGTCTGGGGAGGAGGCAGAAGCTCTCCCGTCTCATACCGGTTGACATGGTGGTGCAGCGTCAGGTAAGTGCGCGGTGCGGCGGACAGCTCGACGCGCGCAGCGGGAGCCGTGGGCGCACGTTCCTGTGTTCGGCCCGGAGCCGCGTCCTTCCGCATAGCGGAGCGCTCCTCCGTGGCGGGCGTTGTCTCCGTCCGTCCGGGGAGAACCGCTTCCTCCTCTTCGGTTTCCTTTTCCGGAGGAAGCGCGTAAACCAGCCGCGTTTCCTGTCCGGCGAATACCGTCTGCTTCTGGTTCCACAGGCTCAGCTCCTGGCTGACGCGCGACTGCTCGGACAGCTTCAATTCATTGTGAAACAGGGAATCGGAGTAAAGCTGCCGGTTTTGCATCAGCGAGCAGAAGGTTTCGTAAAGCTGCGCCGTCTGCAACCGGTTGTATACCTCATTGTGCAGGTAGTACCGGGGAGCGGGCAAAGCGGGAGACTGCGGCGGCGGCTCTTTCCCGGAGGATCGTTCCTCCCGGTTTACCTGCGCAAAAATCTTTTCCAGACGGGAGGAATTCTCCCGGTACAGCGTGTTCAGGCGGCCAATGCTCACCGACTCGTCATACAGCTCGCGGACCTGCCGCATAAACTGGTTTACGTCCGTGACCCCCAGCTTGTGCAGGACGGTGGAAACATAGACGCGATCCTGATAGGTGAAATTCTGCTCCTGAGAAAGCAGGAGACGGTTGACCACGTTGTTGACCACGTTCAGGGAAAGCTGGTGAACATTGCTCTGGCTGTTGTTAACGGCGATTGTCGTCATCCCGCCCAGATCCTCCGGCAGCTCCGCCGGAGCGGTGGTCAGATACAGCAGCTCCTTCGGCGTAATCCGGGACGGCATCAGCTCATAATTGGACAGCAGCTTCTCCTCAAACACGCTCGAGATCGTCAGAGGCGGCAGCCCCATGTTCAGTTGGATCGGCTTTTTCAGAATCACGGGACAGCTCTCCTCCTTTCTCCGTCATTCGTGGGGGTCAGACATCCAGATGAAGCAGGTTTCCATATTCCTCCGGCTCCGGCTGCTGGACTTCCTGCTCATTACCGGAAGCAGCGGGGCTTTCGCCCCCGGCCTCGCTTCCGGCGCTGCTTTCCTCTCCGGTTTCACTTGCGGCTCCGGCTGCATTTTCAGTACCAGTTCCACTTGCGGTACCGGTGTCGCTCTCAGCCCCGGTTGCGTTTCCGGTGCCGGCTGCACCTTCGGCTCCGGTGCCGCTTTCAGTGCCGGTATCGCTTCCAGTTCCGGTTCCGCTTTCAGTGCCGGTATCGCTTCCTGTCCCGGTGCCGCTTTCGGTGCCGGTTGCACTTCCTGTTCCAGTTCCACTTCCGGCTCCGGTTCCATTTCCGGCTCCGGTTTCCCCCTCATTGGAGGAACTCTTGGCATTGGTGGGAGGATTGGCCGGACCGCTGCCAATGTTGAACACGTCGGCGCTCGACCACGGGATATCAATGCAAAGCATTTCATTGTAATCAATGCGCGTGGTTTCCACCATCAGGCCGGACTCCTTCGCGTCCAGCTCCCCGTAATCCTTGCGCGTCACGGTGCATCCCGTAAACACAAAGGTGCGCGCAACAACACCGGGGATAAATTGTCCCTGATAGCGGCTGACAAACAGCAGAACCGGCAACACCAGCTCCGCGCCCAACGGAAGCGGATCGATATAATCAAGGCCGACATACCGATCGATCTCAAAATAAAAGCGGTTTGTATTCGGCTTTCTGCGTCTGTGAACGTAATCGTTCAGCCCGCCTTCCTGAATCAACTCATATTCCATTTCCCGTGTAAATGTCCGGACGGATTTACACGGGAGATCGAACAGGAGCTCCACTCTCAGCATAAAGTGGTTGTTGACAAGAGGAGCATTCCCCTGATTGTATACAAGATAATTCCCATCTGTGATATTCGCCATCGTACAACCTCCTGCCAACCCGCCTTACAGACGGCGCGCTGATTTGCCGAGCTCAAAAATGCTTTTCTCCTTGGGCTTGCTTTCCGAGGGATTGAGGCTGCTGTTAATGGAGGAAATTTCCTCACACCAGCGTCTGCGGCTGGCGTGAGGAAGCTCCATCACATCCTTCTCCCCCCAGTGGAAGTAATAGGAGATAAAGGACATTTCCCGATACAGCTCCTTTTCCGGATACAGCGTTATCCCTCTCGCGTAAAATTTATCGGCACCTCGTGAATTTCACCGCATTTGGGACAGACAACCTTCATCGTCGGCGGCTCAATATCGTTGATCCGCTGGTACATATCCTGCAAAAACGCCAGATCCGCCGTGAAAAAACGCTCCACGATATTCGGCACGATGGTGGGCATCCCCTCCAGCTCGGTGATCACCTTGGCAAGCACCACCACGGTCAGATAGGAAGGGTTGCTCAGCACACGGGGATCCCGTGTGGCGCTGATCTCGTCTCCCGCCGTCGCCAGACGCATCTTTCCACGCTTGTGGACGTCTCCGTTGGAATCCACATAGCCGCGCGGCAATTCAAACTCATACTCTGTTATCATATGCTACCTCCGGAATGAAAACCGGAATCTGCCGGAGGACAGAATCCTCCGGCAGCACCGGCATCGCTATCAGTTCGGGATCACCAGTTCCTCATACGCGATTTCCACAGACTCGATCGCGACCTCGCTCGTGGAGGCGTTCAGGTCGGGAGCCGTGTACTTGCAGACCCAGGCATTGGTGAGCTGCCACGTCAGAGAGGAGTCGACCGTCGTCTCCACCAGCGATTGGGGAGATCCCTCCTGAATGTTGATCAGCTCGATGGTCACATTGGAGCGGGCATCCTCACCGCGGCGCTCCGTCACGCACTTTTTCAGCCAATCCTTGAACGCGTTGTTGCGCGTATAGCCGAACTTCAGCGTCACGTTGCCGTGCTTGACAAGGCCCGGAATCTTAACGGGCGCGAGGCTGTTGGAGTTGCCCTGACGGAACTCGATCACGTCGACGGTGGCTTCCACGCCGGTTACCTCGTTGAAGGCGGCCACGCCGCTCACGGAGTCGACCGTGACGAGGAAGTTCATTTTAGTTAAGGGGTAATACAGGCTCCCCGAAGTTTTATCAGCCATCTTTTCATTCTCCTTTTATTGAAATCAGGTAAGCTCCAAGACGGTTCCGCGCGGGCCGCTTCCGGCCGGCGCGGGCGTCTCTGCGGACATTATTCTGCGGCAGCCTCTCCGCCGGCTCCGGCGGTGAACTGCGTCACACGGAAGATGACAAACTCGGCCGGACGGCTCGGCGCGATGCCGATCTCGCAGATCAGACGGCCGTTCATGATGTCGTCCTGGCTCATGGTCGACGTTCCGATGTTCACATAGTAGGCCTCGGCCGGCGTCTCGCCCGCCAGCATACCGGCGCGGAAGAGGGACTCGAGGAAGGAGGAGACCGTCATCTGCACACGCGCCCACAGCGAGGAATTGTTGGGCTCGAACACCACCCAGTTGGTGGAAACGCGGATCGACTGCTCCACGAAGATGAACAGACGGCGCACGTTGATGTACTTGAAGGCGCTGTTGCTGCTGGCGGTACGGGCGCCCCAGATGCGGATGCCCTGGCCCGGCAGCGCGCGGATGAGGTTGACGCCCGCGGGATTGAGGATATCCTGCTCGCCGGTGGTGTAGTTGACGGAAAGGCCGGTGCAGGCGATCGTCTCGTTGGCGGGAGCCTTGTGCACGCCGCGGCTCACGTCCGTGCGGGAATACACGCCCATCACGGCTCCGCTCGGCGGAATAAAGGTGGGCTTCTTGGCTACGCGGTCATACACCTGGATCCACGGATGGTACATGGCGGCATAGGTGCTGTCGACCATGTTGCGGTATTCGATGATGTCGTTGGTCTTGCGCAGCTCCTGCGGAATGTCGAGAACGGCAAAGCGGTTCTTCGTGTTCTCGCAGTGGCTGATCAGCGCGACCACAACCTCCGGGATCGTGACGCCGGGCACCGCGATGATGCTGGCCACATCGTTCTCCAGGAAAGCCTGGATGCCGGTGCGCTGGCCGGGGCCGTTGTCCTCACCGATGAACACGCCCGCGTTGACGGCTTCCATGGTGCCGTCGCTGCCGCCCGCGAAGGAGATGGTGCCGGAGAGAGCGCCCTTGCCGAGAATCACGGAAACCGGATTCTCCAGCGCGTTGCTCGGCTCCACCGTCGCGGCCACCAGACGGCTGCCGGACAGCTTGCGGCCCAGATACGCCGGGGAGGTCGGGTTGAGCGTCACGCCGGAGAAGGTCTCCGCGTCGCCGTCGCAGCGGATGGTGACATCCATCTCCACAGAATACAGAACCTTTTTCGGGACGATAGCCGCGTCCACCGGATCGGCGGAGAACTTCTTCTCGAAGGTGACGGTGTTCTCAAAGATAGAGGCAATGCGGTTCATGTCGCCCGCAAACTCGACGAGATCGCCCTCGCGGAAGCCCTCCACGGATTTCGCCGTGTACGCCGTGTCGCTCTGCTTCTTCACGAGCTGCATCTTTCTGCGGTTGGTGGACAGAAGGGAAACCTGGATGCGGTTGCCCCACTTTCCTTCGTTGGCCGCACGCATGGACAGGATCCCGGACTTGGCCGTCGCAATCGCGGCGTCCTCCGGCACGACGCGGCTGATGTAGCAGCGGGTGCCGCCGTTGATGAAGAACTGCTCCACGCTGTACGCGAGATAGCGGTACTCGCCGTGCGTGAACTCGGAGAGGAAACCGCCGAACTGGCGCTGGAAGTCAGCGAAGCTCGTCACAAGGCTCGGCGCGCCGATGGTCGGGCCCTTCACGGCCATGCCGACAAAGCCGCCCGTGCTGGTTCCTACTCCTTCGATTGCGCGGGGGGAAGATTCAAATTCCTCGACATACACACCGGGAGAAAAATACTCAGCCATAATTTTGTTTGGTTTTGAGGAAGCCTCAAAACCGCCCTCCTTTCAGATTTCTCATTTATTTTGAATTTTAAATGGAACACAAACGCGATGGGACGAAGCGCGTCCCGGCAGACGGGAACCGGCTCAGGTCAGGATCGTCGCCTGTCCCGGCATGGTGATGCTGATAGCGCCGCCATAGGAGCACATCAGCTTTCCGTCGTTGACCAGCGCGGGAATCCCGCCGATCAGCGGCCCCGGGCTGCAGGTCCAGATCCCCATGGGAGCGGGAACGCAGGGCATTGGGGTCAGAACCCCCAGCGCCGCCGCCGTGGCGGAAGCAACCGTCGGGTTCATCAGGGATGTGCACATCCCACAGGGCCCCACATTTGTGATGGGAGCCGCATCCTGAATGGTAGCGGCAGGCTTTCCATCCATCAAAACGGTAAGCTGCGAGGTAACCATCAGTTGACCCGGCGACATTCCCATCGTGCACATGAGGGATGCGCCCGAGACAACAGGAAAACCCATTTACATTCCTCCCTTCCCGGCAGGCTCCTCCTGGGGTTCGGAGTCAGGCTCCTGCTGCGGCGGCGAAAGCGGGGACTCCTGCGGGGCCTTCACGTCCACCGCCTGGAACCACTCCGTTTCCCCCATGACACACCGGACAAGCCAGCGGGATTCTCCCCCGCGATCGGCAAGCCGGAGCAGATAGGAGCCGTCCTCCCTGACAAGGCCGAAAACACGCCGGGCAATCGGGAAATTGCTTCCATACTCCATGCTCAGCCCATGTTTCAGAAGAAACTGCGTATCGGAAATTCTTTCTTCTATTTCCAGCGGCTCGTAAACCTGTTCCTGTGGGTTTACCAGCGCATAGAAAACGCGATCCAGCAAAAGGCGGTAGGGGTTAAACACCGTCAGCGATTTCTTTTTCGCATTGAAATCGCGGATCATGCAGCTGCGGTCCCCCAGCCAAACGGCGTCCAGAGCGGAAAGGCCCTCCAGCTTCCCTTCCAAATCCACATACTGCACCAGCGCCGGGGCGCTGCCGTCCGGGATCATGGGAAGCTCGATCAGCGGCATTTTTTCGGAAAGCTCCTCATACCGCACGTCGATCGTGCGCGGCAGATAGCCGCGCAGCTCCACCGTCAGGCGGAAATCCTCGCGCCCCCGCCCCATGAGAAGCAGGTGGCCGTCGCCCTTGCTCAGAAAATGCAGCGGCTTGCCGCCGCAGAAAAATCGCACGCCCACACCGGTGAGCAGGGATCCCGTCGTGGTGTCCACCAGGTGGAGCACCAGATCCAGCTGATGCCGGATCACCGTATGGTCCGCCATGGGCTATCCCTCCTTGTTTTCGCCGGTAAGATGCAGCGAAAATTCGGCCTGCGTGACGCGAGGCGCGTCGATCAGGATCTCGCTCGAGAGCAGGATCGGGGCCGCTTTATAGAACAGGCTGACCTGGTAGGGCTTGTTGATCGCGGACCACACACGCACCTTATCCTCCAGCGAAAGCTTGGAGGGGGTGATGATGATCGGCGCTTCCCGCGATTCCAGCCAGGTTTGCAGCTCGTTGGGATACACGACGTTTCCGTCGTTGATCACCTGCGCCGCGCGCCCGATGATTTTCTGGATGTCGTGCGCCTTCAGGCCCATCTGCGACGATCCGTTGATAAACAGCATATAGTACAGGCTGTACGGCTTCGGCGGCGGCGCCAGGCGTGTTTTTCCCGTATTCATCAGGGGCGGCACGGAGATCTCGCCCTCCGCCCGGATATCATACAGGTACAGGCCCAGGATGTAGTCCACGTCCTGCTCCGCCGGAGACGAAACCTCAATATTGTTTGGCGAAGGGATCGGCTCCGGGCACATTTTTCTGCGGAGCAGCTTCACCAGATACGACGAAACGTCGGAAATAATCGGATAATCGGCCAATACTGGTCCCTCCCTTTCTCAGGCTGCCAAAAAGCGGGAGCACAGCTCATCCGCCAGAAGCGAAAGATCCTCCCGCACCACGACACCGTAGGAGGTGCCGGAGAGGTACTGCGCCTCCACCGAAAAGGTGCTGAGCGTGTAATCCTCGGGAAGATAGAGCGTCCCGTTTTCCAATCTGGCCGCTTTGGTCATGCGCTCGTAGCTTTCCTCGTCCTTCCCCTTCTGCACCAGATCCGAATAGGCGGCAAACGTGTAATACAGGCTTCCCTTTGCCAGCGTTCCCTGGCTCTTGTTCTGATTCCACACATACCGCAGATTGGCGGCCTGCGCGGCGGTTTTCACCGGAAGATACTCCATGGAGGGATCCTGCGCCTGCACAAAGACGAGCGGGCTGCCGAGGTTCATCTGCTGCTGCGAGACAGAGCCGAGAAGCTGCAAAGCCGCGCTGCCCTGCGTCGCGTCGTAATACCGCTGCAAGGCCAGCAGATAGACACAATTCTTCCCCCAATCGGAAAGGCTGGACAGATCCGTTTCTCCCGCATCCAGCAAACCGCCTTCTCCGGTAAGGAACGCGTCCGCGATCTCCTGAAGCTGATCCGCGGAGAGGGAACCGGAGAGCGCCGCGTCATAGAGAGCCTTGCTGCCGAGGATCGCGTCCTCCACTGTCGTGATTTCATCCCCATAGGAGCTGTCCCCGTTGAGATCGCGTTCCGTGGTCATCGCCTCGTGGATCTCCTGCAAAGCGGGGAACACCAGCTTGACATTCTGATCCAGCAGAGAAACCAGCGTGTCAATGTCGTTTTTCAGCGTATTGCGCTCCGGATCGCCGGAGGACGAATTCCCGATGATGGAGAGACATTCCGCTTTGAGTGTGGCGACCAGCTCGCCGAGGGAGCCGTCCGACATACTGGATTCCAGTGCGGAAATCTCCGCCTTCTGCGCCGCGATCTGCTTTTCCAGATCGGCGGCTTCGCTGCTGCCCGCCTGGGCATTTGCCAGCTGATCCTCCAAATCGGAGAGCTTCGACTGCGCCGCGTTGAGTTCATCCGCCTGCTGGGCCTGCTGCTGCGCGATCTGGTCGTCCAGCGCGGAAATCTGCTCCTCAATCGCCTTGGCTCCGGTGAGATCGTTGTTATCCAGCGCCGCCATGTAATCCGTTTGCAGCGACTGCTTTTCGGCGATGAGCTGATCCAGCTCGTTGCCGCCCGCCGCCAGCTCCAGCTCGCGGATCTTATTCGTCAAAAACTCGATGTGGCTGTCCACCGTCTCCCGGACGCTTTCCGAAAAATCATCGTTCGGAACGTCGTCGTAGAAGTTCTGGGCATCCTCCAGACGCTGGTTCAGGTAATCCGTTCCATCGCTGTTGGAGAGACGAAGGACCACCGCCGTGATGTACGATTCCAGCTCGTTGCGGTAGGTGTTGACCGTGCTCGCGTTGGTGCTGATCAGATTATTCAGCAGCGCCGACGAGGAATTGGAAGCGGCCGCCTGCACATAATCAGTGCTCACGCCCGCGCGCAGACCGTTCCGGTACGCCTGCTCGGCTCTCGGCACCACCGTGTCGTTGAGCAGGGCAAGCTCGCCCTCCTTATCGGCCACGATGCTGGACGAAATGTTCGTCAGATGAATGAGCGAAGCCACAGCGGTATCGCAGGCCGCGTCGTTGCCTGCCTGTGCGCTCGAAATCAGCTGCTGGGAATACTCATACCGCAGAGCCGACATGACCGTCGTGCCCTCCGCGAGCATCTTTCCCTGCTGCTCCACCAGCGACGACTGCACATTGGAAAGGCTGTCGTTGACGGCGGATTGCAGCTCCGTGTCGGGCGCGCGGCCCTCCTGCGTCTCGGTCGTGCCCTCCTCGCCGTCCTCGCCCTCCGTCGTGGTCGTGGTGTCCTGGATGCTGGACAGCTCCTGCGCGTACTCGTTCAGAACGGTTTCCAGCGTGGTGAACACCTCCGCGCGCCGGGTGGCGTCAACGGCGCTCATCACGGACTGCACCTCGCTGATCTGCTCGGCGGGGGCATTGTTTTGGGAAAGCACGTCGCAGTACCGTTGAAGCGCCGTGAGGTTGGTATCACACTCGTTTGTGGTATCGTTCTTTACCTCGGTCGACAGGATTTCCTCAATCCGGGCGACCTTATCCTTGCCCGCCTGGCTTTCGCCCTGCAATTCCTTGATGATCTCATACTGGTTTTTGAGCGGCATCAGCTCTTCCAGCGATTCAATGTCATACGGATCCACGATGTCATACGGATTGACGGGCTGGCCGGTCCGCAGATCGTAGGTGACGCCGTCGGACTTGGTGTGATGGGTGAAGAAAAGCTCCTCAATCACGGAATCCTGTACCGGCGTGCCGCCCGTGGTGATATCCTCCAGGGACGAGGCTGTCGTGATGTTGAACCACGTTCCGCCCGAAAGCTCCGATTTGTAATAAATTTCCCCCTGCCCGGATTCCTCCGCGGAATCGGAGGCGATCTCATACAGCTCATCCGTCAGGGCGGACAGATGGATCAAATGCGTTCCAATCGCAAGCGTGGAGTCCTCTATCTCGGAGGGCGTGACATGGACGGCCTCCTCCTCATTCCAGACAGCCCGCACCAGGACGGTCAGCGTCCCGATGGCAGCCACCAGAACGAGGGCGAGCGATAAAAGGATTCTTTTTCGTTTCATGTGTCCCCTCCTTTCCGGCGGCGTCACTGGGCCGCAATCCAGACGGTCTGCGTATCCTCGTGGAAGGAAGCCGTACCGATCGGGTTCTGCTCCTTGTCATAGAGAGAAAGGCGAACCTCTCCGAGACTTCCGATCAGAAGCGTTAGATAGGAAAAGCTCTCCTCCACCGGCACAAGCTCCTCGGAATACACACTGGTTCCATCGGCGTTTTCAATGCGGTAGTAGGCCGCTCCCAGCCCGGCGTCCAGCGTGAGCGTCAGGGTGCTGGTGCTGATGGAGCCGTGCGGAACCGTCTCCACTTTGTAGCTTCCGCACTGCGTTTCCTCCGCCTCCTGCGTTTCCTGCGCGCCCTCGATGGGAAGAACATCGCGCGGAACCGTGGTATCGATCTCACATTCGGAAACAAAGGTATCGTTGTCGTACAGCCGCACCGTCAGTTTGCTGGTTCCCTGGTAGTCGAGCGCCAAGTGGCGGAGCTGCTGGTCGGCCGGGGTCCGTTCCCCGATCTGGGTTCCCGCGTACCAGATTTCAAAATCGGTGATGGCCGGATCAAAATCCTCCGGGATTTCCAGCCCGAACACAAACACCAGATCCGAGATATCGGTATAGATGTAATAATGCGGAACGGTGGCGTCGTCCACCACATAGCTGTCCGCGCCGGAGCCCGCGTCCGTGCTGACCGAGGTGGAATCAAAGTATGGGGAGATTGCGCCGCAGGTGGTGGCGTCCAGATCGTACAGAAGCTCGTTGTACTCCGCCAGCGCGTCGATGTAATCCATCTGGCTGGTCTGGTATTCCTCCTGCTTGGTCTTGACCTCGCTGTACTCCGCTTTTCCCAGCTGATTCAGCCCGGAAAGGCGTTCCAGATCCTCGCGGTTCTGCTCCACCGTCTTTTCCAGCTCCAAATAAGCGTTGCGGGCGGTGACGATCGATTCATAGCTTGCGGTGATCTCCGATCGCAGCGTCTTTTCCGCCGACTCCAAATCGGACACCGCCGCCTGATACTCCTTGCACGCGGTTAACAGTGCGTATAAATCGTTCTCAATATAACGGGTACCGTCAATTTCTCCCTTGAACCATTCCTTGGTGAAGCGGAAAAACAGGATTTTGATGCTTCCATTCCAGGGACTGTCAAACGAGTTCAGCATCTCATTGTATTTGAGCTGGAAGGCCGCATAGTCCACATCCTCCCCCCGCTTGACCTGATTGAGGAAATTGTCAATCGCATTCAGCTTTGATCCGTACTGGCTGCGCATGAGGGATTCGTAGGAATCCATATTCACCTTTGCGGTGGAGACCGCCATTTCGGCTTCATAGATCGTCTGGCTTTCCTCCATCGCGTGCTCAATGATGCTTTCCAGATCCTCGCGGGGGATCTCTGCGTCCACCACGGGGCTGGCCAGCGTGTAGCCGGAGGTAACGTCCAGATGGATCAAGTCGCTTACTTCCTCGAGCGCCGTCTGCAAATTTCGCTTCTGCTGCGCAAGATCGCCGGTGAGCGTATCCACGGATTTCTGCATCGTGTCAATATCGGACTGCGTTGCCTGCCCGAGCGCCAGTCTGGACTGGTTGCGGGCCAGCTCCTCCTCGGCCGCCGCCAGCCGCTCCTCAGTGAAGGACACCTTCTCCTGGTTGACGTAAGCCGTGAGATACGCCTTGTTGATCTTCGCCAGCTCCTCGCTCTCCTGCGCTGTCTGCTTGTGGCGCAGAATATCGATCTCCGTCTGGAGATTGAGGGGCTTGACGTTCAGATCATACTCCTCGCTCATGTCAAGCTGCTCGGGGAATTTGAAGCTGAGCAGCGGCGTCCAGCGGAAGCTGGTCAGGTTCTTCACCTTGGCCTTGATCTCCTTGACCGCTTCCGTGTACTGGATTTCTTTGAGCAGGATCTCATTGTAGGTTTTGGTGATTTCCGTATTGTTGGAGAGCGTCATCGTCTGGGCCTGCCGGATTTGAAGGGTTTTCGGGGCCGCGGCGCTCACTGGCGACAGGACAAACAAAGGGGAAACCAGGCAAAAGCAAAGAACAGCGCTCAGGATGCGCGAAATGCCCCGCTTTCTCTTCATGTTACGCTCCTCCTTCCCCGGCGCTCTGCTGCGCCGTGCTCTGTGCAATCGAATACATGGAAAAATCGGATGTGCTGGTGTCGCAGTAGAACGTGTAGGTCAGGCCGTCCGCTTCATAGACATAGATGTAAAGCTCATAATTTTGATCGTAGGAGTTCACTGTCTGAACATCCTCAAAGCTCGAAGTCATCTCCATCGTAATCGGTGCGAAGCGGCCCTTCCCCGTCTCACTGAGACGCTGGATTCCCACCGCTTCAGTGAGGTTCGGCCAGGTGTATCCGAAATAGACCGGCTCTCCGAAATGGGCGGTGAGGTCGTTGATCTTGCTGATCTCCCCGTCTGTGGTGGGGAACACGCTGTCCAGCACCAGAACCTCCGTCAGCGCCCACTCTGCCGAGAGAGTATCGGAGCCATCGTCCGCGGTGTAGAGGGCGTTGATTTCATCCATGGACACGCAGTGCTCACTGGAAGAATTGTACACGGTGGACTGCCCGCTGTACATGGCGGCGACCTCCGCCGTCGTCTTGCCGAGAAACTCGCTGTACAAAAGCCGCCCGGCCAGGAAATTTCCGGTAAAAATCTGGTTGCCGCCGCTGTTGTAGAGCACACCGGCTCCCGACCATTGCCCTTTGAGGAACTGTCCCGCGTACTCCATCACGCCGCTCTGGCGGTACTGCGTCCCCTGGCCCTCAAAGAGGTTGTCGACGAAGGCCCCCTCATATTGCAGGACGCCGTTGGGGTAATACAGTTTGCCGTCGCCGTTGTAGCGGCTGTCGGAAAAGGTTCCGCTGTAGAGCAAACTCCCGTCCGCGCGATACAGATCACCCTGGCCGGAAGCGGCCCCCTTGGACACCTCGCCGATGTATGCCGTATGGCCGTCCGCCGCCAGGATCTCCACCTTGCCGCTTTGGAATTTGAGCGGAATGGAATTATAGCGGAACACCGGAATGGTCGCGCTCTCGCTGAACAGCATGGAGCTGACCGGGGAAAAGACACAGATATAAAACACGCTGGCAAGGCCAACCAACACCACAAGAGCAAACGCCAGACGCTTGCTGACAAGCCACGAGAAAACGGGATAATAATCCGTCTTATCCTTCGGGCGAATGTTCAGCAGGTTGTTGAAAAACTGCCGCAGGGAGGTGATGCCCTTGGTCTCCCAATAGGAACGGCTGGTCCACAGGCGGATTTTCGTCCACAGGCCAATCACCTTGGCCTGAATGGTGGAAAACAGCGTGTTGAAGATTCTGTTCATTGCTCACCGTCCTTTCCCGGTCCGGACCTTATCCCTGGATCCCGAAGAGATTATAGCCCTCGCTTCCGGGATCGTTCTTGTTGAAATAGTGCTCGCAGGCAAACAGATACCAGCGGGCGATCCCGTCGTTCGGATTCAGTTTGAGAATCGCGGAGAACAGGTTCCGCGCAAGATAAAAATCATTCTGACAGAAAAGGCTGATGCCCTTCTGGAATTTTTCGTCATAGGAGAGATACAGCGACTTTTCGAGATCGGAGCATCCTTCCAGAATCTGATGCAGCTTATAGCGGTACTTCCCATCCTCGGACGATACAAAGCCGATGTACCGGGAGGTACAGGGCCGCGCCATCGCTTTGAGACAGGCCTCCGTGGCAGCAACGCGCACGCCCGTCCCCTTGAAATGCCGGGAGAACGAGTGAAGGAACGCAATCTCGGAGGAAGACAGAAGCGAAAACGTCCTCTGCTCCGTGCCCACCAGGCCGTACAGGAACGACGTGCTGTGCAGCAGCAGGAAGAAGTCCGCGGCCTGCTCTTTGGCCATGCCGTTGCTTTCTCCCAAAAGCCCCTGACTGAACGACACCCCCTGATCCGGAGATTTCTGGAACAGGATTTCCATGCCTTCGGGATCGAATCCGCTCGAAAGCAGCGTCCCCTCATGCCGCTCCATCTGGTGATCAATCACCGAATAGCTGTCGCTCAAAAAGCCCAAAAATCCGCTGTCGTCCAGGCTCGCGCGCAGCTCGTCACGGTTCTGGATGGAGAGAATCCCCACCGTTCCCGTCACATTCGCCATATCGCCCAGACTGGTTTCCATGATGGAAGCACGATTCAGAAGGCGATCCAATCCGCGCGGAACGAACCGGTAGAAGGAGTGAACCGTCGCGTTTGTCTCATAATCCTTGATCCGCAGCGACACCGACATTTCACGCAGAGACTGCCACATGTCCCCCACCTCGTCGGAGGCGGTGCGAAGCGGCATGAGGTTAAAGTCTCCCTCGGAGATCCGGCGCACCCGTTCCATGAGACAGCGAAGCGGGCGCATCATGGTAAAGGTCAGGAACGCGACCGCCACGGACGCGAGAAGCGCGCTCCAAAACGGCGGCAGGAAGCTGCGTCCCAGCATGTTAGCGTAGTCCGTCCGGACAAGCACGACCTGCGAAACCAGCATGCCGACCTTCTCGCCGTACCGGTAAAGCGGCCGGATGTCATACGCGCAGGTGTTGCCTCCGCATTCCAGCGACTGCTGCATTGCCTTGTCCTGGGTCACGGCGCTCTGTGCCAGCGCACGCACCTGCTCCCCATACACAGAGGCCACGGGACTTCCCGCCGCCGCCTGATCGGAGATCTGCACCGTGTCGCCTTCCGCCGTCAGCACCGACGCACGGAACGAAACGGACTGCTCCTCCGTCTCGATGTCCAGGGGGGCAATCAGACGGCGAAGCTCCGCCTGATCGGCATTGCCCGCCAGGATGGAGGTCAGATCCAGCTCTTCGAGGATATCCTCCCGGATTTTTCCGGCGGAAGCCGCCTGTGTTTCCAGCAGCTGTCCCGACTGCCCCTGCGCATCGACCCAGGAAATGGTCCCCGAGACTCCCGCCGCAAAAAGCAGCAGGCAAATGCAGCAGGCCGTCACCCGCACCGCCAGGCGGTGCATGCGGGTGCACAGGAACACCGTAAACAGAATCAACGCCGCACAGACGGCATAGGTCAAAAGAAGGAAGATCAAGCCAGGGGCTTTGAACTGCATCCGCACGCGGAACGACGCCTCGGGCGTCTGCCTGCGCACGTCCGCGTCTCCGATCCGCAGCAGAACCGTGCTGCCGTTTTCCACGGAAACCACCACCGTCTGGCCCTTGGCGCCGCCGCGGCCGCCGTACAGGACGGCCTGGCCGTTCACCTCAACGCCGCTGCCGTTCTGAACCGCGATGGAACCGGAGCACGCGGTCCCGGTTTCCTCCCGGTAAGCCCACACACTGCCCTGGGACGCGGAAAGCAGAGTGAAGCCCTCCGTCTCCTGCAGCGCCTCGCTGTTCTGCTCTCCCGTCCGGCTGCTGCGCACCCGTCCGTCGGAGAGAAGACAGAACAGCTTATCCTCCGCAAACACCGCGCTGACCGCGATCTCTCCCTCCGCAAGCTCCGTCTCCAGAAGCTGCACCGGCTCGCCGCCGGAAAGCTCCATGCGATAGACGGAAATCTTGTCATCCGTCAGGAAGGTAAGGTCAATCCCGCTGGGAGAAACGTTGACCGCTTCGGGAGCAACGGGAAAATCTCCCGTTCCCTCATACAGAAGCTCTGTGGTGCCGTCCTCGCGCAGACACAGAAGCTGCCAGCCTTTCTCAGTCAGCTGCGGCGTCTGTACAAAATAAACATCATTTCCATAAGCCGACAAGAGCGTAATCCGAAACGACGAATCCTGAGGATACGCCTTCTCCACACTTCCGTCATCCCGCACTCCGTAAAGCCAGGAGGAACCGCTGGTGCTCTCTGTCAGATAGACTGTCTGATCCTCTGTGACAGCCAATGTTTTTTCCGCATTGGAAAGCTCCGGCAAACCCGTCGGAAGCGCAAGCAAAAGCACGGCCAGCAGTATGCCGAGAACCACAAGGATTCCAACAGCCTTTCTCACGCAGGCTCCCCCTCTCATTTCATAGTCAAATTTTCCGTCCCGATCACTTCAAACGTATTCTGGAAAATACGGAGAAGCGGGAAATTGCCGAAAATCAGCTGGCAAATCAAAATAATCAAGGCCACAACGGCCACCGTCACGCTGATCCGCAGAAGAACGCGGAAAAAGGTATCCCGGTTCCGCTGCCAGAAGCCGCGAAAGCGTTCCCGCATCGGCTCCTTGTGCTCCGGCAGAGCGCTGATGCGGATATCCCGGTACAGCTCCGGCAGACTCTCATACGCGCCGCGCTCGGATTTCTTCCGCAGCAGCTCAAAGCTTTTGAGCTGGCGGCGGGAATGCTTTTTCAGCAGCGACAGCAGAATCTGCACACAGCGATCCGTACAGTCGCCCTCCCCCACCGATTCGTCCATCCGGCTCAAATCAAAGCTGTAGGTAAAATACACGCCGTCATCCTGGAGCAAATGCACATTTTCCTTTTCCAGCGCCAGATACAAAAGCGGATACGGCAGCGGAACGGAAAGGCACTCCATCACCAGATTGACGCACACGCGCTCCCGCGACTGCGGCGTGACCAGCTGCCCCTGCGCGAACCGATCCAGCCGCCTGTCGGGCCGGTATGGAAACAGCAGGCAGAGCAGCTCGTTTTCCGTGAACATTTTCAGGAAGGGCTTTTCCTCCCCGGAGCCGCGCTCGGAATCCTGCAGCACCATCAGCAGCCGCTTGGCCGTCTCCCTGTCGTGCACCGCGAGCAGCAGATAGCAGGCGCGTGACGAAGATCGGAGATCCTGACAGACCAAAACGTCGTTCACGGGCCCTCTGAGAATCTCCCGCACCGGTGAAAGAATCATGTCATCCGCATGGTAAACCAATCCGTCTCACCCCTTCCCCGCGGCTTTCTGCTCTCAGGAGGCATCGCCGTCCCTGTGCTCCTTTTTCTTGACAATCGCGTACGCATAGGTGCAAATCAGCGGCGCATCGGCGCAGCTGATGCGGATCTCATACACGCCCTCCCTGGCGGGAGCGGTGTAGACGCCGTCCGGCGTAATCTCGCCGGAATCCCGATCCGTGAGCTCATAGATCAGGCCGCAGGGCTCCATGTTGCGGAAGCGGACGCTGAAATAGCAGCTCTCGCGCGTACCGAGCAGCACGGTGGGCTGCACCGCGCTGATGCTCTTATCGGAAATCCTCTGCAAAAGCGTATGGTCATCTTCGGAAGGAATTTTCACCGCGACCCAGCGCACCAGAAGCATCACATAGGAGGTATCCTTCTGCAAACGCGCCGCCACCACGAAGCTACCGCGATCGTTCATCACCTTCACCGCCGTCTGTGCGAGCGGGACGGGCGGATTTTCCTGATCAAACAGGCTCGCGTCGCCGTAGATGGTATTTTTCGCCGTCGTGGACAGACGGGAATCCTCCACCAGATATTCAAAGCCGACCTCCACATGCACATTGCCGGCGCCAAGGCCGTGCATGATCTCACTCGAATAGAAGGTCTCGCCGCGCCGCGCCCGGTCTCCCAGCGGAATTTCGCAGGTGCCGGTGGCATAAAGCGGCGTCTGGTACGACAGGCCCGCGGATACGCCGTCGGTTCCGTTCTGGGAAGCGGGGGCGGGGGCCGCCTTGCTCTCGGAGGGAGCGAACCAGGCCTCATAGGCACGGCGCGTTTCCTCGCCGGAGGTGGTGTAAAGGTATTTCTTCACGCCGCACTCTTCCACATGATCGATGATGTAGGCGTTTTTCGTGAGCTGAAGCGTAATATCCGCCAGCCGTATGTATTCCGGAAGCGCGGAAAAGCTTCTGCTCTCCAGGCTGACGCGTCCCACCTCACGGGACAGGATCTCCTCCACGGAGTCGGAGGAAATGGACGACTTGATCAGGAACGCGTCATGCGGCGCCTTTTCCTCCCCGCCGACGGTGATCCGCACCGCGTCGGTCTTGGCCAGCACCACCGCCTCGGCCGAAGGCTGCTGCGCGGTCAGCCAGCACGGGCAGTCAAACACCTCGTCCTTTTGCAGATCCAGATCGACGGCGCGGATTCTCGCCTCATGGCCGCCGCCCGCCGCCAGAAACGCGGGCGCCTGAAGCACACAGTCAAGCGACAGCTTTTTCGCCGACTCCGAAAGCTTGCGGACCCGCACCAGCACACGCACCGCGCTGCCCGCGCTCACGACGGCGGGCAGCATCACGGTGACGGAGAAATCCGCGTCCTCATAAAGCGGAGACTGGAGCAGAAATTCCGATTGCTCCTCCAATCCTTCCGGCTGCTCCAGCTCCTGAGCATCCATCAGGAAAAGCTCCCAGCCCTCGCGCAGGCGGTTGAGCTCATATTCCTCGTCGCGCTCCATGCGGTTGACTGTGCAGACAGGATGCACCGCTTCCTCGTGGTAGCGCAGACACAGCGCCGCGTGCTCGCTGGCGAGCGTCTCAAAGCCCTCGATCGCGGAAAGCTTGCGCACCACGGAATTCTCCACGACAATTTCACGGCCCAGCCCGTCGATGGCCGCGCCGGACTCAATCATCACCGAAAGATCGTCCAGGCTGTACACGCTCAGCCCGCAGATAATTCCCGAACCAAACATCATCTGGTTCAGGAAACGGCGCTTGTTGTTAAAATAAGCCTGCTCGGCCTGAAAATCAGCCGAGGTCAAGAGCTTGCCGACATAATAACGGTTTCGTTCGAACGGCAGCAGTTGACGGTTTTCCATGCCATACACCTCACACCAAATATTTTTACGCGCGATTTTCGCACACCGATTTCCGTTCTGCGTCTATCATATCACAGATTTCTCTCTTTTTTTCTAAAGATTTTCTAAAATGCGCCCCGTTCTCTTGACTTCGAGGCATTTCTAAAACTTTTCTAAAGAATTTTTCCGCGCCGCCGCTCCCCCTTCCCGCTGTGCTATACTTTATTCTATTATCATATCATTCCGCCGGACTGTCCCCGGCGGGCGGGGAAGAAAACTCCTGCTGGGAAATCGGAAGCAGCATCAGGATGGTCATACCGTTTCCCGGGCTGCTGCGCGCGGTAACGCTTCCATGGTGCGCAATCGCGGTGACGTAGACGAGGTACAGCCCCATCCCGTTTCCCTGCACACTGTTGGAGCCGCGGTAATTCAGCTCGAAGATGTGCTCCGCCTCCTCGCGCTCCATCCCCGCGCCGCTGTCCTTGAACACGATCAGCACCTGGTTGTCCGCCACGGACACCGTCACGGTGATCTTTCCGGCTGTATTCATGTATTTGAGGCTGTTTTCCAAAATATTGTAAAAGGAGCGCGTCAGACGCGTGCGATCGCCCTCAAACGGCAGCCTCCGCAATTCGGAAGACAGCTCGATGCGAATGCCCAGCTTCTGCGCCGCGTCCTCCATGTCGGAGATCACCTTCTGCAAAAGCTCCAGGAGATCAAAATGCTCCCACAATCCGATGCTGAAATCCGCTTGCAGTCTGGCCTCAGTGAGAAGCTGTCCGAGCGCGTTGTTCATGTACTCCGTGCGCTCCCGGATTTTGCTCAGATACTCATGCCGGACGTTTTCATCCTGAATCAGGCCGCTCTCCAAAAGATCGGCATATCCCTGGATGACCGAAATCGGAATCCGCAGGCTGTGGGAGACTTTGCTGTAAAAAGCCGCCAACTTTTCCTTTGTTTTCTTCTGATACTCCTCGGCCTCCTCGCGGATGCGCCCGCTGGCCGCTTCCCCCTGGCGCTGCGCTTCCTGCACACGCTGCTCCACCGCGCTCAGCCTGTTTTCCTGCTGCGCTTCCAATCGCATGCGCAGCACGATGTCTCCCGCCGCCAGAAGCACGGCAAGCAGAACCAGACCGATGCGGCCGCCATAAGGAAGGGAGGGAAGGAGTGCGCCGGTCCCAGCCGCCGCGATCGCCGCCGCTTCCAGAAAGGGAAACCGGTTTTTTTTCATCCTCTCACTCTCCCTGCTCGACTGTTTTCGTGTTCTTTCCTGACTATTATACCGTTTCTTCGCTTATTTGGCAAAGCATTTTTCCCGTTTTTCGTCACTCCAGCCTGAATTTGGGTCCGCGTCTGTTTGACACCAAAATACCGGCATGCTACAATTTACATGATAGCGTCCCGGCGAAACTTCCGGCCCGTGCCGGGAAAGCAATCGCCGGTCTGTGCACGATTTGTGCATACAGAAAGGAAATGAAGGCTTTGAATCGTATCTTACTCGTTGAGGACGACTGTGATCTGGCTCACATCACAGAAATTTTCCTGACGCACGCGGGCTACACCGTGGACATCGCTTCCACCTGTGCACAGGCTGTCTCGCTGCTGAACCAGACGGCCTATCAGCTCGTCCTTCTGGACTCCCTTCTCCCGGACGGAAAAGGAAACTCTCTCTGTCCGCTGATCCGGGAAAAGGACGGCTTGTGCCCCATCATTTTCCTGAGCTGTCTTGACGACAGCAGCAGCATCATCTCCGCGCTGGAGCACGGCGGCGATGATTATATGGTGAAGCCTTTCAAGCATGTGGAGCTGCTCGCGCGGATCCAGGCAAACCTGCGCAAGCGCGAAGCGTATGAAGCCCACCGGAAGAAACAGGAAAAGCCCCATCTGTATGAATTCAGCACCTTCACGATCGACACCGATCTGCGGGAGGTGCGCCGGGACGGAACTGTCGTGCCGCTTTCCAACATTGAATACGATTTACTGCTTTATCTGGTCCGGCATCCCGACACTCTGCTGCTGTACGACGAGCTCTATGAAAACGTCTGGAATTCGAGCAGTTTCGGAGACACGCGAACTGTGATGGTCCATATTTCGAGCCTGCGGAAAAAGATTGGAGCGGACCGCACCGGCGTAATCCGCACCGTGCGCGGCGCCGGCTATGTCTTTCACGACACGCAGAACACGGAAGGAGAATCCCTATGAACCTGACCGCCGTATTTTCCCCCGAGACCAAGGAACTGCCCTTTCAGAGCTACAGCGAATACACCGACTACCTGTTCTCCTGCGTGGATTTGCAGCTTTCCGGCTACATTCGCAACCTGATGAGCCTGTTCGCCCGGGAGGACGGAAGCTTCCGCAACATCCTGTATCCCGACATTGACACGGCATACAGTCTCTGCGAAAAGCATCTCTCCGACTTTGCGAGCCGCACGACCCCCGTTGAGAAGGAGACCGCGCAGGAGGACGAGGGCTTGGGAGAGCTTGCGGAAACGGACAGCGAGCTGATGGATCTGTTCGCCAGCTTCGCGCAGACCGATCCGGAGGATGATACGGACGAGGAGCCCGCGCAGGAACAGCCGAATGTGCAGGAAATGCTGGCCTATGTGCGCAGCCGTGCGGCGCACACCGATCCGGCTGTTACGCCGCTGCCGCTCCACGCGCTGTGCGAAAAGCTTAAAATGGACGAATTCACCACCTTCTGCTTTGCCTGCGCGATCCTCTCGTCCACACAGACAAACTATGCAACCATCTTCCAGATTATCAATCAGAACGGCTCCACCTCCACGCCCACGGTGGAATCGGCGGCTCGTGTGTATTTCGGCTCCTCCTTCTCGATGACGTCCGCTTACGGGGAAATGTCGCTGGCGCTTGAAACGCTGCGCCCGGTGATCGATCTCCGCATCGACAACGCCATGCCGTTTTCCACGCCGATCTCCCCCGACAAGCGGCTGATCGACTTCCTGTTCGGCATGCACCCCGAGCGGATCGACGAGACGTACGACCGCTTCTTCTCCCTGCTCACGGATCAGAGCGAGCTGGATCCCTTCATCGCCAACCGCGAGGTGCTTGACGCGCTCAACATCTCCTACGACGACGGGACGCGCCTGTTCTCCCTCTATGGCGACGAGGGCGCAGGGCGCAAATTCACCATCCGTCATTTCTGCGCCGATCACGGTCTTTCCTGCGTCTCCATCAACGGCAGCAAGCTGTTCGCCTACGACTTCTCTTTTGTGGAAAAAGCTCTCTGGGGCGTGTGCCGCGAGTGTATCCTTCTCGACGCGTGCTGCTGTCTGGACAACCTTGAATACCGCGAGGAGGAAAAGGAAAAATTCTTCGGCTACATGGATCTCGCGTTTGAAAAGCTGGGCAAGCACCGGATCACCGCCTTCACGGTGAGCTTCGACAAGCTGCCCCTGCGCGAGATGACGAAAATCGAATTCACCCAGCTGGAAATCCCCACGCCGAGCAACCAGGAGCGCGAAAACGTGTGGCGGCATTACGCCCAGAATTACGTCCTGTGCAACGATGTGGATTTGCAGGAAATGGCCACGAAATTCCTTTTCACCCCCGGCAAGATCAAAAACGCCCTGCGGCAGGCCAAGGCTCTGTCCGCGATGGCCAAATACATCAACATTGTGCGCTCGTGCCTGTTCCAGGCGTGCTACAACCAGATGAGCCACGAGCTGACGAAAAAAGCCACGAAGATCAAGGCCACCTACACCTGGGACGACATTGTCATGTCGAAGGACCAGCGCGAAGCATTGGAACACGCCTGCGATCAGATGCGCTACCGCAAGCAGGTGTACGAGCAGTGGGATTACAACCGCAAATATCCCTACGGACGCGGCCTTTCCGTCCTGCTGTTCGGCGCGCCCGGCACCGGTAAATCCATGTGCGCGCAGGTGCTTGCCAACGCTCTGAATCTGGAACTGTACCGCGTCGACCTCTCGAAGGTCATCGACAAATATGTCGGCGAAACGGAAAAGAGCATCTCGATGATCTTCCGCGAAGCCAAAAAGTGCAACGTCGTGCTGTTCTTCGACGAATGCGACACCCTCTTTGCCAAGCGCAGCGACGACGGCGGCAGCAACCAGGCCAGCAACAACAACAAAACCGCCCTGCTTTTGCAGGAGGTCGAAGCGTATGACGGCGTTTCCGTGCTGGCCACCAACTACAAGCACAACATTGACCCGGCGTTCTTCCGCCGCATGAAATTCATCGTCGAGTTCCAGTTCCCGGATCCGGAAACGCGCTACATTCTCTGGAAAACGACGATCCCGAAAGGAACCCCGCTGGCCGACGACGTGGATCTGCGCTTCCTCGCGGATCGCTTTGAGTTCGTGGGCGGCAATATCAAAAACTGCATTCTGAACGCCGCCTTCCTCGCGGCCTCCGACGGCGACGGAAAGCAGGTGCACATGCGCCACTATTTGCAGGCCATCCGGTACGAATTCGTCAAGACCGGCAAGGTGTTTACGCGCTCCGACTTTGAGCCGTACGCCGACGAGGTCCTGTAACCGCTCCCGACAGACAAAAACGGCCCCGCGGGCTGCCGAAAAGGCGTCCGCGGGGCCGTTTGCCGTTTACAAAGGAATCAAAGAGAACTGTTAAAGTCTGCCGGAGTCAACTCGTAATCAATCGAAGACTGCAGCTGCCCGAGCTGATCCTTCCAGGCGTCCACATTAGTCCGCACCTTGCGGAACCCAAGGGATTCATAAACGTGCTGTGCTCGTGTATTCTTTACGTTGGTATCGAGGATGATTTTGGAATAGCCATTTTGGAACAGCCAGCCGATCAGCATGCTCAAAAGTTTGCGGCCCGCTCCACGGTTCTGGCAATCGGTCTCGCAGATCTTGATGCCGATTTCCGCCACGCCCTCCTCTGTCTGGCGATAGTTGCATTCCCCTATCAGACGATCGTTTTCCTCGATCACCAAAGACCCTCCGCCGAGTCCCCGGACGACTTCTTCCTCGGTGATTCCCAAACCATTCGGGAAGCCCGCGTGCGCCATCACAGCGCCATCGTTCCACCAGGCGGCAAGCTGTTTCGCGTCGGCAGGCACGGCTTGCCGGATGGTTAAATTTTCATATTGGATTTTGGTCATTTCTTTTCTCCTACAAACAGTAAATGGTTTGTCATACCAAGCAATTCCGGTTTTTCGCAGAGATAGAAATGATACCGGAGATACTGCGCATAGTCCTCGTCGTTCATTTCGTTGATTCTGGCCGCCATGAGCTCGCTCGCCCCGTCAGACGCAATCTCGTGAAGCACGTTCACTCCACCGTCTGCCAGAAGCTTCCTTGCATCCTCCACCGTGTGGAATACAAACGGAAAATCGTTGAGCTTAAACGTTTCCTTATCGTAATCGCCGTTTGAAAAGTAACGGGCATTGTATTGCAGCTCGGTGAGAAAAACAAAGTCGTTGGCAATAAAAGCAAAGAAGATCTTGCCGCCGTCTTTGCAGACGCGCTTTGCTTCGCGGATGCATCTCTGCTTGTCCGAATTCTGTTTCAAATGATACAGCGGACCAAACAGAAGGACGATATCAAAGGACTTGTCCGCATAGCGGGAAAGATCCAGCGCATTGCCCTGCACAAGGTCGATCCTGTCTTCGGGCGTAAGCTTTTTGCGGAACGCGGCAATATTGGCGTCGGCCAGTTCCAGCGCCGACACATCATATCCCTTGCGGGCAAAGTAAAAGCTGTATTCGCCCGCACCCGCGCCGATATCCAGGATTCTGTCGCCCTCTTTCAGGTAACGCTCGATATAGCGAACGGTGGTCAGAAATTCAACCCGCGCGGCTTTGGAATGATTCAGCCTGCTGTCCTCGTGGAAGATATCGTACGTTCGGTTGACACGTTCGCTCTCATTCTCTATTTTGGCAAGCTGTTCAAAGTCCATACCGGAATTCCTCCCATTGGTTTCTATTGCTTCTTACTTGTGTGAAACACGGCGGTGCTGTCAAAGATGGACGGTGCGGTATTGATCCCGCCGAAGCGACGCTCCAGTCCCTCGTCGAACACGCTTTTCGCCGTATTGAGCGGCTGATGAAGCGGCAGCTCCATCGGGATTTCCACTTCATCCGGGTTTTCCGGCGGAAGACGGCGGTTTCGCTCCTCCCGCTGCTTCTTTTTGACATCCATCATCCGGTCAAGATTACGCTTCATCTTCGTTCCCCCTCTGCTGTTTTCTGTGTCCCCATTATAAAAGAGAACGGTGCAAAAAGCAACCTTCCCCCTTGACAACGCGGAAAAAACGGACTATGATGAAGGGCAGAATAACGGGGAATGAAGATCTCCCCCGGGAAACCGGAACCGCCGAACAGGCTGATGACTTCTGTGCTTATGCCGCAGAAGTTGTCAGCCTTTTTTGCTGTCCAAAACAAGGAGGAACCGCCATGCTCACCTCGCTCGCGTTCGTTTTCCTGGCCGGACTGGCCGCCGCCGCCCTTTGCCAGTTCCTGCACATTCCCCGGATTCTCGGGATGCTGGCGATCGGGATTGTGCTCGGCCCTTACGCGCTCAATCTGCTCGATCCATCGATCCTTTCGATCTCCGCCGATCTGCGCGAGATGGCCCTGATCATCATCCTGCTCAAAGCCGGGCTTTCCCTCGACCTCTCCGATCTCAAACGGGTGGGCCGTCCCGCCGTGCTGATGGCCTTTGTGCCCGCGTCGTGCGAAATTCTCGCCTGTACCGCCGTTTGCTGGAAAAAGACGGAAAGGCCGCCTTGAATCCGCCCGCGTGATTGCGGGCGGCCGTAACGCTCAAAGCTTCAAAAACAGCGAGAGGATCACCGTCAGGATACCGGAAATAGAGAGGGAGATTCCGCTCATCGCGCCTTCCACCTCGCCCAATTCAAGCGCTTTGGAGGTGCCGACCGCGTGGCTCGCGGCTCCCAATCCCACGCCCGCGGCGATCGGGTTTTTCACCCGGAAAAGCTTCAGAAGCAGCGGCGCGGCCACCGCTCCCAAAATGCCGGTGATCACCACCATCGCGACGGTGATGGGAACAGTCCCGCCCGCTTGCTCCGAAATCTCCATGGCAATCGGGGTTGTCACGGACTTCGGCAGAAGGGAGGCCGTGAGAGCTTTGTCCAGCCCGAACAGCCGGCACATCACCCAAACGCTGCCCATCGAGGTCACACAGCCCGCCAGACACCCGAGCAAAATCGGAAGAAAGTTCTTTTTCAGCAGATCCAGCTGACGGTAGATCGACAGCGCCAGCGCCGCCGTGGCGGGCCCGAGAAACATGGAGATAAAGTCTCCGCCCTCGTCAAAATTGGAAAGAGGGATTCCAAAAACCTCCAGCACCACAATCGTCAGCCCGATGGCGATCAAAAGCGGATTGACGATCGGAGAACGCAGCTTTTTATTGAGAAAAACGCCTGCCGCGAAGGTGACGATGCAAAGCGCCACACCGAACATGGGGGAGCTGGTCAGCTCCATCAGAAGCTCATGACTCATGATGCTCGTCCCCCTTTCTGTTCTGGAGCCACAGCACCAGCCGCACCGTACCGGAGGCCGCGCCAAAGGTCAGGATCGTGGATACCACGCAGATCACCGCGAGCGGCAGCAGATTTTGCAGGAGCAGGGGAAACTGTTCCAAAATTCCCACACCCGCCGGGATGAAGAAAAACGCCATATTTCCCAGCAGAAAATCCGACTTCTTCTCAATGTGCTCCGGCTTGATCAGCTTGAAAAGCAGACACAGGAACAGCAGCAGCATCGCGATGATGCTTCCCGGAATGGGGATGGGAAGCATCGCGGAAAACAGCTCCCCGGCCAGACAGATCAGGAAAAAGATACCGATTTGCACAATGATACTCATAAGTCAGACCACCTTGCCATGGCAAAAATTCGGCGCCCGTGTTATGCCCCGGCAGCGGGAATGCTCCGAATTTGTATCAGGAAAGGCAAAAAACGCGGGAGTCTTTTTTCATCATAGCAAGTCCGGTCCCCGCGGTCAATCGGAAAACGGAAAAATTTTTCCCCGCAAAGATAAAGCCCCGCCGCCCGAAAGGCAAGCGGGGCGCTTATCAGCGTGTCAAAATGCCGTTGTCCGTGCGCAGGAGGATCAGGATCTGCTCCTCATAGCCGGTGTCGGCATTGATATAGACCAACACCTGCTCGCCATTTTCCCCTTCGCATAAAAATTCATACGTCAGCACCTCGTTGAGCCCTGCTGTCGGAATGAGGGCCGGGCGTCCCTCGTCCGGGGTCAGGGCGGGGCTGACGCTCTCCCGCGCCTGATCCGCCGTCAGCTTCTGAGCGTTCAGCTCCCGCTGGTCCTGATGGTTCATCAGGAATCCGGAAGCGTCATATTCCACAATCGAACCGTCGTCCAGAGCGACGGACACTTTGATCAAGTCGGGATAGCAGAGAACGCCATCCTGCTCATACGCATAGTTGATGGTACACACTCCGTCGCTGAGCGCGTAATAGCTTTCCCGCATATTCTCGATCCCCCGGCTCTCCAGGAATTCGGCGGCGGCCTGCTTGGCCTCCTCCTCCGACAGAACGCTTTCCCCGATCTCGCGCGAGTCGATCAGCGAAACGACGTATCCGCCGAGACGCGACACCGTGATGCGCTGCGTTTCGCCGGAGAAGTTATACGTCGCCAGATTTCCCGCCGTGTCGCCGTCGTGGCGCAGCTGATCCTGCCCGATCCCGAGAAAATCAGCCGCGTTCATCTGTGCATTGCCCTGCGGGATCTCCTCCTTGCCCTCAAGGAAAACCGGCTGCTTCTGTGCGATATGATCGGAGAACGGGCCGTCATAGATCAGAGTGGGGTAATCCGTGAACTGATCGGTTGTCTCTTTGAAATTATTGCTGTTGCCGCTGCTGAAATCGGGATCCGCCGTGCGCAGGCTTTCCTGAAGCCGCGAGGCATATTCCCCCAGCTGCCGAAGCGATTCATATTCCTCCTGCGTGATCGTCCCGCCCGCCGAAATCCGCGCGGAAAGGCTCATGGCAAAGTCTCCCGCCTGCGTGATAAAGCGGCTCGCCTCAAAAAGCGATCCATCCGAAACCGGAAGCACCGCCAGCGCTCCCTTCGCCATGCTGGCCTCGCGCATCACCCGCGCGGCCAGGCCGTTCTGCTGGGTGGGCGTGTTGGCATACAGGCTCTTTTCCAGCGTGACCTGCATGGAGGCCACGCAGTCGTTCAGATCACCGAGCGCCCGATCGTAGGTATATTGCAGATCCCGGCGCAGGCGCGCCGCCTCCACATACCCGCTGATCGTCGTGCCTGCCAGAACGAGAAACGCCGCCGCAAGAAATGTCATCATACGAATTCGATTCCTTCTCTTTCCTGTCATTGTGTCACATCCTCTGCGTGTTCTGCCGATAGTGTAAACGAAAAGAGAAGAAATTATCCCGCATTTCTTATATTTTTCTGCCGTTCCATCATATAAAATGGAAAGCAGAATCCGGGCAGCTTCCCTGCCCCCAAAAGGAGATGGAATTTCATGAAAAAACCTGTCATCGGCCTGACTCCCAGCCTCGACAGCGACCACCATACCATGCAGGCGCGCCTGCACTATTTGCAGGCCATCGAAGCGGCGGGCGGTATTCCCCTGCTTCTGCCGCCGCTCTCCCCCGATACCGTGCGCGAAGCTTCCCTCGTCTGCGACGGCCTGCTGTTCACCGGCGGCGTGGACGTGCACCCCTCGCGCTACGGCGAGGAAATGCTGGCCGCGTGCGGCGAGGTGTGTCCGCAGCGGGATGAGATGGAGCTTTCCCTGCTGCGCCTGGCTTTGGAGCGGGATCTGCCCGTACTTGGAATCTGCCGGGGGATCCAGCTGATCAACGTGGGGCTGGGCGGGACGCTGTGGCAGGATCTGCCCTCGCAGACCGGCTCCCCGCTCTGCCACAGCCAGCGGCCGCCGTTCGATATGACGGTGCACACCGTGCGCATCGAAGAAGCGTCCCCGCTGTTTTCGTTGCTTGGAACGCATGAATACGCGGTCAACAGCACTCACCATCAGGCTGTGCGCGACTGCGCTCCCTCGCTCCGGGCGGCGGCCCGTTCCTCCGACGGTATCATCGAAGCTGTCTGGCGGCCGGAAAGCCGGTTCCTGCTGGGGGTACAGTGGCACCCGGAGTTCCGCTTTGCATCAGACAAGGGCGCGGCGGCGCTGTTCTCCGCTCTGGTGCGATCATGCGGCTGAGCCGTTCTTGCCGCTACGCCGCCCGCCGCCGTCCGCTCAAAGCTCCCACCGCAAAGGTGACGGCAAACACCACGGCGGCCACCAGCACGATCGTTCCCCCCGCCGCCGTGCCGAGGTAGTACGACAGGATCAGCCCCGTGACGCCGGAGAACATCGAAACGCCCACACTCCACGCGTGATAGGAGCGCATGGAACGGGCCACGTTGCGCGCCGACGCGGCGGGAAGCACCAGCAGCGAATTGATGATCAGCACGCCGACCCACTTGATCGACACGGTGACAAGCACGGCCACCAGAATCACGAAGATCTTTTGCAGCGCGCCCTCGCGGATGTTCTTGCTGGCCGCCAGATCCCCGTTGATACTCGTGAGCAGGAAACGGTTAAAGAAAAGCCCCCACACCAGCAGCACAACGATCAGCACGCAGCCCAGCAGGGCGATCTCCTCCGGTTGGACGGTGAGGATATCTCCGATCAGATAGCTGGAATACTTCGAAAATCCCCCGCTGGCCGAGAGCAGCACCACGCCGAGCGCCAGCCCCGTGCTGGAAAACACGCCGATGATTGTATCAGCGGAGGAGACGCCCGAACCGATCACCGCCGAAATGCCCACCGCGAACAGCAGCGCGAAGCCAAGCATGGACAAAAGATAGTTGTCCACCCCCAGCAGCACGCCGATTGCAATGCCCGTAAGCGCGGAGTGGCCGAGCGCGTCCGAAAAGAAGCTCATGCGGTTGTTGACGATCATCGTCCCCACCAGGCCAAACAGCGGCGTAATGAGAAGAACCGCCACAAAGGCGTTTTTCATGAAGTTGAATTCCATCCATTCAAACGGAAGAAGCGTGTCAATCACGCGGTAAATAAATTCCATCTCACTGTTCCTCCCCTTCCGGCGCGGGCAGGCCGAACGTCTCCCGCACCTCGCGGGACGCCATCACCTGCTCCACCTCTCCGCTGATGCGGATGGTCCGGTCCAGCAGCGCCGCGGATGTGGCATATTGTCTTACATGGGACAAATCATGCGATACCAGAATCACCGGCATGTGGTAGCGCACACGCAGCGAGCAGACCAGCTCATAAAAAACCTCGATGCCCCGGCGGTCCACGGCGGACACAGGCTCATCCAGCAGCAGAAGGTCCGGCATCGGTTCGAGAGCAAAGGCCAGCAGCACGCGCTGAAGCTCGCCGCCGGAGAGATTGCCGAGCTTTTTGTTCAGCAGCTCCGGTCCCGCTCCCGCCCGTTCCAGCATCTCCGCCGCGCGGCGGCGCGCCGCTTTTTTCTGCCCCAGCCACACAGGGAAGCGGGACAGATTGGCGCAGAGCATGTCTCCCACGGACATCGGGGAGGAATGATCAAACAGCAAATTCTGCGGCACGTAGCCGATTTTCGGTTTTTCCACCCGCTCGCCCTTATGGCTTGTAAACTGGATCTCTCCGGTATAGGGAATCCGTCCCAAAAGCGCTTTGAGCAGCGTCGTTTTTCCCGCGCCGTTGCGCCCAATCAGCGCCATAATTTCCCCGTGGCGCACATTCAAATTGACGTCGTGCAGGATCACGCCGTCCTTCTTCTTTACCCCCAGCCCGCGAATCCGCACGCTGCACTGGCAGTCCACACAGTTGCAGCCCGCCTGCGCACAGTTGGAGCAGTCCGGGCAGGAATGCGGCTTTTCTTGCGTCATGCTGTTTCCTCCTCACGAAAGCGCTTGCACCAGCGTTTCCATATTTTGTTCCATCGCGTTCAGATATGCGTCCTTATCGTCCGGGCCGGTCGTCACCGGATCCAGCGTCCAGACCCGGATCCCGCTCTCCGACGCGATAATATCGGCGGCGCTTTCCGGGTACTGCGGTTCGGCAAACACCGCCGCCACACCCGCGTCCTCCACCAGCCGGATCGTCTCCGCCAGCTCCCGGGCGCTCGGCTGGCTGTCCGGTTCCCGGTTCACCACCTTCACCACGTTGAGATCAAACTCCTCCGCGAAATAGGGGAAGGCCTCGTGAAAGGTCACGATATTCCGGTTGGGCAGCGGATCGATCGCTTCGTGCATCCGATCGCGCAGCTCCGAAAGCTTTTCCACATATGCTTCGGTATTGGCGCGGTACTGCTCCGCATGCGCCGGATCCGCTTTTTGCAGGCCCTCGCTGAGATTCTCCACCTGCCCGATGCACTCGGAAATGCTGACCCAGATATGCGGGTTCACGTCCCCATGGTCATGTCCGTCGTCCTCGGTATGCTCGTGTCCGTCCTCCTCATGGAGATGGGAACCGTCCTCGCCGCTCTCGATAAGCGGAAGCCCCTCGCTGGTATCCACAATCGAAAGCCCGGGAAGCTGGCTTGTCACCTTGTCCAGAAAGCTTTCCATCCCCGCGCCGTTGATGACGAATACATCCGCCTGCTCCAAATTTTTCATGTCTTTGGTCTGAAGCTGGTAATCGTGCAGACAGCCTGCTTGCTGTCCTGCCATATTTTCCACCTGAACGCCCTCAATCCCGTCTGTCACGTTCAACGCCATAATATACATAGGATAGAAGGACGTCACCACGCGAAACGCCGGTTCCTCCTGCGTTTCCGCCCTGCCGCACCCGGAAAGAAGCGCCAGGCAAAGCGCCAGCAGGAAAGCGGCGGCGCGCCGTATTCTCATAGTTTCACTGCCTTTCTCGGAAAATCCCGTGTCGTAAATGCAAATGATTTGCATTTACGATTGTACTCCACCCCTCGGGAGCTTGTCAAGCCATTTCCGGCACCTCCGGACAGCATATGCATAATCTCGACGTCCTTCTTTCAAAAATTATGGAAAAAGGCCGGATCCTTCTTGACTTTAGTAAGTTAAAGCACTATAATACTTCATATACTTTTCCCGAAGGGGATCGGAAGTTATTGAATTGGAGGTAAGCACTCAATGAATCGCGTTTACAATTTTTCCGCCGGACCTTCCATGCTGCCGGAATCCGTCCTTCGCCGCGCTGCCGGCGAAATGCTCGATTACAACGGCTGCGGCCAATCTGTGATGGAGATGTCACACCGTTCCAAGGTGTATCAGGGCATCATTGATTCCGCGGAAAGTCTTCTGCGCGAGGTCATGGGAATCCCGCAGAATTACAAGGTTTTGTTCCTGCAGGGCGGCGCTTCCTCGCAGTTTGCGATGATCCCGATGAATCTGATGACGAAGAGCGGCAAGGCTGACTTTGTGCTGACCGGCCAGTGGGCCACCAAAGCCTATCAGGAAGCCGCACGCTACGGAGAAGCCCATGTGGTGGCTTCCTCGAAGGATAAGACCTTCTCCTATATTCCGGAGTTGGATCCCGCTACCTTCACAAAGGACGCGGACTATTTCCACATCTGCCTGAACAACACCATCTACGGCACCCGCTTTACCGAGCTGCCGGATACGGGAGACGTGCCGCTGGTGGCGGACATTTCCTCCTGCATCCTGAGCGAGCCGATCGACGTGAGCCGCTTCGCTCTGCTCTACGCCGGAGCACAGAAAAACATGGCCCCCGCCGGTCTGACGGTCGTGATCATCCGTGAGGATCTGATCGGCCGCGCGATGGACATCACGCCCACCATGTTCAACTACCAGACGCATGCGGACAACGGCTCTATGTACAACACTCCGCCGTGCTATAACATTTACATGGCCGGCCTTGTGCTGGAATGGATCCGCGACGAAATCGGCGGCCTGGAGAAGATGAAGGAGATCAACGAGAAGAAAGCCGCCATGCTGTACTCCTTCCTCGACAATTCCAAGCTGTTCTCCGGCACCGTCGTGCCGAAGGACCGCTCGCTGATGAACATCCCGTTTGTAACGGGCAGCGACGAGCTCGACGCGAAATTCGTGAAGGCCGCGTCCGACGCCGGATTTGTCAACCTCAAAGGACACCGCTCCGTGGGCGGAATGCGCGCCTCCATCTACAACGCCATGCCGGTGGAGGGCGTGGAAAAGCTCGTCGCGTTCATGGCTGATTTTGAAAAGGAAAACGGGTGATTCACATGTATCAGATTCAATGCCTGAATAAAATTTCCGAGGTGGGAACCTCCTGCTTCAACGCCAATTACGTCTGCGGTACTGACGTGCAGAACCCGGACGCCATTCTGGTTCGCTCCGCTTCGATGCACGAGATGGAGTTCAATCCCGAGCTTCTGGCCATTGCCCGTGCGGGCGCGGGCGTCAACAACATCCCGCTGGACAAATGCAGCGAACAGGGAATCGCCGTGTTCAACACCCCCGGCGCAAACGCCAACGCGGTCAAGGAGCTGGTGCTGGCCGCGCTGCTGCTGTCCTCCCGCCGCATTGTCGACGGCATCGAGTGGCTGCGCACGCTCAAAGGCCAGGGGGCGGAGATTTCCAAGCTGGTGGAAAAGGGCAAGGGCGCTTACGTCGGCCCCGAAATCAGCGGAAAAACGCTCGGCGTGGTCGGACTCGGCGCGATCGGCGTGCTGGTGAGCAGCGCCGCCGTCAGCCTGGGGATGGAGGTATACGGCTACGATCCGTTCCTGTCCGTGGAGACGGCCTGGGGCCTTTCGAGCGCTGTCCATCACGCGCAGACGCTCGATGAAATTTATGCCAAGTGCGACTATATCACGCTGCATGTCCCGCTCACGCCGGACACGCGCGAGATGATCAACGCTTCCAGCATCGCGAAGATGAAGGACGGCGTGCGCCTGCTCAATCTGGCCCGCGGTGATCTCGTCAACAGCGCGGACGTTGCCGCCGCTCTGGAGTCCGGCAAGGTGGCCGCTTACGCGACCGATTTCGCGGACGACACGATTCTCGGAGCGAAAAACGTGATCGCAATGCCGCATCTCGGCGCGTCCACGCCGGAAAGCGAGGACAACTGCGCCCGTATGGCGGCTCTCGAGCTGATTGATTATCTGGAAAACGGAAACATTCGCAATTCCGTCAACCTTCCCGCCGTCTCCATGCCGCGCGAGGGAAGCCGTATCTGCATTGTACACCGCAACATTCCGAACACCATCAGCCGCTTCTCCGGCGTACTGGCGCAGGCCGGTGTGAACATCGAGAACATGGCGAGCAAATCCCGCAAGGAATATGCCTACACCATTCTGGATGTGACTGGCGACGTCACCGCCAACGCGGCGCAGGCCATGGACGCGCTTGACGAAGTGATTCGCGTTCGTGTGATTAAGGCGGCAAATTAAATTTGCGAGCCTGCGGCAGGTCTGCCGCGCACTCCGTTTCCTGCGGTGGAACCGGAAGTATAGAAAAAATATCGGCCCCCTTGCGACGTCCAATCGCAGGAGGGCCGATTTCTTTTGAGAAAAGTGATAGAGGTCCGAAAAAATTCGCTTCGCTCTTTTTTCTGGCTTTTCTGTGGCTTCGCACCTTTCGAAGGGGGCGTTGCCCCCTTCACCCCTACAAGCCTTTTGAAAAAGGCTTGTGCGAAAACTTCATGTTTGCACTTTTTGAGCGTTACGCCCGATAAACAACAGAACCGTTCATCAGAACAAAACGGATATCATAGGTAGCAGCGTCCAGAACGACAGCGTCCGCCAGCTTGCCGGGAGCCAGACTGCCGACGCGGTCGGCCGCGCCCGCTTCACGCGCCGGGTTGATGGTGACGGATTTGACCGCCTGACGGAACGGGATGCCGAAGGAGATCAGATTTTTCAGCTCCTCATGCAGGTTCGTGGTGGAACCGGCGATCGTGCCGTCCGGGAGAAGGGCATGGCCGCCGCGCACCTGTACCATCTGCCCGCCAAGATCATAATCGCCGTCCGGCTGTCCTGCCGCGCGCATCGAGTCGCTGACAACCACCGTGCGATCCTCGCCCAGGATGCGGAAGGTAATCCGCAGGACGGCGGGGTTAATGTGGAAACCGTCGCAGATCAGCTCCGCGCGGACAGTCGGCGTATCCATCACAGCCCCAACCACGCCGGGCGCGCGGTGCGTCAGGCCGCTCATGGCGTTGTACAAATGGGTCGCGTGCGTAATACCCCAGGCAAAGGACTGCTTCGCCTGCTCGAAATCCGCTTCCGTATGGGCGATGGAGACGGTGCAGAGTTCCTTGGCCCGCTCCACAAACGTCTGCGCTCCCTCACACTCGGGCGCGATATCCACCAGGCGCACAATGCCGCCGCAGTCCTCATACAGCGAGCGGAACAGCTCCCAGTCGGGATTGCGGACGTATTCTTCCTTCTGCGCTCCCTTTTTCTTCGCGGAGATGAACGGCCCTTCCATGTTCACGCCGAGGACGCGCGCGCCCTCCTGCGGACGCTCCATGCAGCCGCGCGCGGCGCGCAGAGCGGCGCGGATCTCCTCGGTCGACACCGTCATGGTGGTGGGACAGAAGGAGGTAACGCCCTTGGTCACGAGATGACGCGCCATTTTGCGGATCGACTCCTCCTCGCCGTCACAGGTATCCGCACCGACACAGCCGTGAATGTGCACGTCCACAAAGCCCGGCGTCACAATGCATCCGGCGCAGTCGAGCGTTTCCTCTCCCGTCAAACTTGCGCCGATTTCCCGGATCCGGTCGCCTTCCGTGCGCAGATCCATCTGCACCAGATCGAAATCCTCATTGACCAGCCGTCCATTTTTCAAAATCATGATTCTTTCTCCCTTTCTTTCTCGTCAGGCCGCTTCCCATGCCGGATGGTTCCCGCACGGGCGGCTCCATACCACTTTTTCCGCGCCCCCACGATCGGTCAGCGATCCCACTTGTCGCACAGGGCGTTGATTTGATCGGCAAACTTTGCCAAATCCTTGTTGGCTCCGCCCTCGTTGTGGCGGATGACGATCGCCAGCCGCTTTCCGGCGTCCACCAGACGCTGAAACACCGCCGACGCGCGGCGCGCGGGAGAAGGCTTGCGGACCTTTTCCTGCACGCCCTCCTCCAGACAGGTGTTGCGGAGCAGATCGTACCGGGCTCCCGGATAAGGCGCCGTCGCACGCAGACCGAATTCATCCCGCAGGCGCATGGCAAAGAGGTCGCAGACGCTGCTTTCCCCGTGGACGATAAACACGCGCTTCGGCTTCGGGGAAAAGTTCTGCACCCACCGCAGCAGCCCCTTATTGTCCGCGTGGCCGCTGATTCCGCTCAGACGGCAGATCTCCGCGCGGACCTCAATCTCCTCGCCGAACAGCTTGACGGAATCCGCGCCCTCCAGAATCGCGCGGCCCAGCGTGCCCTCCGCCTGGTAGCCGACAAACAGAATGGTACACTCCGGCCGCCACAGGTTATGCTTCAGGTGGTGCTTGATGCGGCCCGCCTCGCACATGCCGCTGGCCGACAGAATGACCTTGCAGCCTCCGCTGTTGTTGATCTCTTTGGAATCGTCGCTTGTCACGGACAGACGGAGATTGGAAACGCCGAGCGGGTTGATTCCCCGGCGGATCAGATCCATCGCCTCCTGATCGTAATAGCCCACCACATTTTCCTTGAAAATATTGGTTGCCTCCACGGCCATCGGGCTGTCCACATACACGGGGAAATCACCGTGATCCTTCACCAGTCCCTCCGTCTTGATCCGGCGCAGGAAATACAGCAGCTCCTGCGTGCGCCCGACGGCAAAGGACGGAATTACCACGTTTCCGCCGCGGTCAAAGGTGCGCTGGATCACGTTCGCCAGCTCCTTCGCGTAATCGGGCGGCGCGTCGTGGCTTCTGTCCCCGTAGGTGCACTCCATGACGACATAATCGGCTTCTTCGATCTTCTGGGGATCCCGCAGAAGGGGCTGGTTGATATTGCCGATATCGCCGGAAAAGACAATCTTCCGTTTCTCGGAATTTTCCTCCACCCAGACCTCAATGCTGGCGGAGCCGAGCAGATGACCCACATCCACATAGCGGATCTCCACCGACGCGCTCAGGCGGATCGTCTCCCCATACTGGCAGGAACGAAAGCGTTTGAGCACGCCTTCCGCGTCGTTCATGTCATAGAGCGGGATATACTCCGGATGTCCCGAACGTTTGGCTTTGCGGTTGCGCCATTCCGCTTCAAACATCTGAATGTGCGCGCTGTCACGAAGCATGATCCCGCACAGATCCACAGTGGCCTCCGTGGCGATCACCGTTCCGCGGAACCCCTTGGCATACAGCAGCGGCAGCCGTCCGGAATGGTCGATGTGCGCATGCGTGAGCAGAACATAATCAATCTCCGCCGGATTGACGGGGATTTCCTGATTTTCGTATTCGTCCGGCCCCTGCTGCATACCGCAGTCGACCAGAATATGAAGCCCGCAGGCCTTCAGATAGTGACAGCTTCCCGTCACCTCATGGGCCGCTCCCAAAAAACTCAGTTCCATATCGGCTCCTTCCTGCCGGGCGACCCCGGCGCTGTGCCTTTTGTGCTCTCTATCATTATTATAGAGAATCGCGCTTTTTCCGTCAAGGAGATTTGGATAATGTGACGAATTTCACCCGGATTCTACTCCCCCGCGCGCGTCTGTTCCCTCTGCACCGAGGGAAGCTCCCCCATCATACGGCGGTAGGTGCGCGAAAAATAGGACAGGTTGGAAAAGCCGCTTTGGATGGCGCTCTCCCCCACATTGTATTTTCCCGACGCAAGCAGGCTGCGCGCATGATTGCACCGCAGAAAATTGACATAATTCAGCACCGTCTGGCCGGTCATCTCCTTGAAAACATGACACACATAGGATTTGCTGAAGCCGGTTTCCCGGCAGAGCTGATCCAGGGAAAGCGGTTCCGTATAGTGTCCGCACACATAGCCGACTACCTTCTTCACCAGCTCCACACGCCCGGAAACCGCTCCGGGCAGAGAGCGCGCTCCCTCGCGCACATTGCTGCGGTACAGAGCCACATACAGCTCCAGAATCAGCGCCCGCACCGCTTCCCGGTAATACGGCCCCTTCCGCTCCATCTCCCCGACAATCCGGCGCATGGCGCCGCACGCATCCGCATCCGTCACACGGGACAGCACGGGCAGCCGCCCGGCGGGAAGCTCCGTGTGCTCAAAGAGACTGGCCGACGGAATCAAACAGTAATACCGGCACAGACCATGATCCGTGCAAACGGTATGAATCCGATTCGCGTCCACCACCACCAGATCTCCCGGAGTAAGCGGCACGCGTTCCTCATCCGAAATCACCACACCTTCCCCTTCCACGCACCAAAGGAATTCCAGCGCTTCATGCCAGTGCAGCTCTCCAGCCCCTCCGGCCGGCCGCACCGTGTCGAAGCGGAATATCACCGGAAAATCCGGTTCGGGATGATGGTGCGCTTCATAAAATACAATTCCCATGGTTTTTCCTCCAAAGCAATATTGTGTCAAGGGAGAGCAAAAAAGTCTTTTCCTTTGCGGGTAAAATTATACAATAGAGATAAGAAACGAAACAATTCTACAAGGGGAAAGGATGATCTCTTGATGAAACGATTCTCCATCGGCGTTCTGCTTGACTCCTTCCGTCTCAGTCCGTCGGAAGCCATGCGCCGGGCCGCCGCACTGGGCGCGGAGGGCATTCAGGTGTATGCCACGCGCGGCGAACTGGCTCCGGAAAACATGGACGCGCAGAAGCGCCGCGACTTCCGCGCGCTGGCACAGGACTGCGGGCTGACCATCTCCGCGCTGTGCGGCGATCTGGGCCGCGACTTCGGCTGCCGGGAACAGAACGCGGAGCTGATCGAACGCTCCAAACGGATTCTGGATCTCGCACAGGAGCTGGGCACGAATGTTGTCACAACACATATCGGCCTGATCCCGCTGGACGAAACCTGCGAGCGCTACCGGATCATGCAGGAAGCCTGCGGTGAGCTGGCGCGGTATGCCGACAGCATGAACGCGCATTTCGCGATTGAAACCGGCCCCGACATCTCTCTGACGCTGCGGCAGTTCCTCGACAGCCTGCACTCGACCGGTGTGGCCGTCAACTTTGACCCGGCCAACATCGCCATGGTGACGGGCGAGGATCTGGTGACGGCGGTGCGCACGCTCGCCCCGTACATCGTGCACACGCACGCCAAGGACGGCGTAATGCTCCACTACCGAAGCCCTGCCTTCGTCTACGGCGGAGAACACCCCAGCGGCGGCGGCGACGAGATCGCGTTCCGCGAGGTGCCGCTGGGAGAGGGCAGCGTGCGCTGGCCCGAATATCTCGGCGCGCTGGAAAGCATCGGCTACCACGGGTTTTTAACAATCGAGCGTGAGGTTGGGGAAAACCCCGAAGCGGATATCAGCAAAGCCGTCTCCTTCCTGCAAAAGCTCGTTTGATATCTCCATCCTATCACAAAGAAAGAGGAATTGCATCATGAAAAAGTGGAAAATTGCCGTCATTGGTGTGGGCGGCATCTCGGAAATGCACATTGCTTCCTATCTCCGAAACCCGGACGTGGAGCTGTACGCCTTCTGCGACATCAACGAGAAACGCCTGCATGAGATGGGCGAAAAATATGGGATTTCTCGTCTGTACACGGACAAGGACGAGATGCTGCGCGCCCTGCCGGAGATTGACGCGGTGAGCGTCTGCACCTGGAACTCCGCGCACGCTCCCTGCGCCATCGCGGCTCTGAACGCGGGCAAGCACGTCCTGTGCGAAAAACCGATGGCCACCTGCGCCGCCGAAGCCCAGGAGATGCTGGACGCCGCGAAAAAGGCCGGAAAGCTTCTGATGGTCGGCTTTGTCCGCCGCTATGAGCGCGGTTCCACCCTGCTGCGGCAGCTGGTGAGCCAGGATTTCTTCGGCGAGCTTTACTATGCCAAGGCTACCTATCTGCGCCGCAACGGCAACCCCGGCGGCTGGTTCGGGGATAAATCCCGCTCCGCGGGCGGCCCGCTGATCGATCTCGGCGTGCATGTCATCGATCTCACCCGTTATCTGATGGGCAACCCGCGCCCGGTTTCCGTCTACGGCGCGACCTTCCAGAAGCTGTTCAACCGTCCCAACATCATCACGCCGAAGGCCTACAATTCCACCTCCGCCGGGCCGAACGACATCTGCGACGTGGAGGACCTCGCCTCCGCAATGATCCGCTTTGACAACGGCGCAGTGCTCCAGGTGGAGGCCTCCTTCTCGCTGAACCTGAAGGAGGACACCGGCAGCGTGCAGCTCTTCGGCACCAAGGGCGGCGCGCGTCTCTCTCCGGAGCTGGAGCTTTACAGCGAGATGAACGGCGTCATGACAAACGTAACGCCCGTCTGTCCGCCGGAATCCTTCGATATGGAATTCCAGGAGGAAATCAATCACTTTGTGCACTGCTTCTCCACGGGCGAACCGTGCCGCTCCCCCGCCGAGGACGGCGTACAGATCATGCGGATTCTGGACGCGGTCTACGAGTCGGGACGCACCGGCCATGAGGTCATTCTGTAAACAAACTTATGACAGTAATCTTTTATCCCCGGCGGTACCGGAACAGGCGGGACTCCGGCGGGAAATCCGCATCTCCCTTGAGACGGAGCGCCACTTTCTGTACCACAAAATTGTAATCGTCCCAGGAGCCGGAGGACACCATGTACAGCAGCCGTCCGTTTTCCGTGATCCACTTGGTCGGGAAGTTCGGCTGATAATCCCCGTAGGTTCCCCAGTCATCGTCGCGGTAAAACAGCTTCCAGGGACCCCAGGGCTCCGGCGCTTCATAGAGGGTCAGCTGGCTGATGCTCGATTCCGGATACCCCATCTGATGAATCGGGCGAGGATGAAGCTCCTTGTCGATAAAGCTGTAGTTGCCCATCAGATACCGGCCGATTCCGGGATTGTAGACAACGTGATTCGCTCCCGTCATCTTCCGGTAGAAAAATACCGGCTTTGCGTCCTCCTCCCGGCTGCTCCAGACCGGAGCGTCCGGGGAATCCGAAGCATAGAATTCCCACGCATCCCGTTCCAGAAGCCGTTCCTTCGGGACACGGCCCAGAAGAAGGGCGTCGTTGTTCTCCCAGTAGCTCTGCCCATCCTCCAAATCACAGGGGAAATACGCATAAACGTAGCCGTCCCGCGCGCCGGAATAGCCGCGCCCGAATTGCAGGAAGTGGCACGACGCGAGACGCCCGGTGAAGAAATCCTGCGCGGTGGCGGTGGGATCGAAGGTTTTTCCGCCGTCCGTGGAGCGGACAATCCAGCCGAACAGATTATGCTGGCGTCCGAAAAACGGATTGTCCCCGTAATTCTGCGCCTCCACACTGAGGTAGAGGACGCCGCCGATATCCAAAAGACCGGCCGGCTTGATGCCCGAAATCTCTCCCCTGCCAGCCAGGCTGGACAGGGGGATCGGCTCGGGATTGATCATATCCACGCTCCATTGACCCGTATTGGTCAGAGCGGAAGGGGCAAAGCGCAGCGTGCTTACCCGCCAGAGATTCATGGGGCAGCCCTTGTTATCCCCAGCGCCGCAATAAAGATTGTCATCCTGCGCCCAGGTGATGGGCCACATATCCCCTTCCCCGCTGTGATAGCGGTAAGCGTCAAACAGGACGTCCTGAATATAATCGGATGCTTCATAGGGCGGAATGGCCTCGGGATACAGATAGTAATCCCTGTTTTCACCATTTAACCCGGTACATTTTTTCGTCAACATGGAGCCTCAGCCTTATCATAAATTTTTTGAATCAGAACTTCTTATCCAGAAAATCCTGATACCATTGCAGCCACTGATCATACTGGTTTGCCTGGAGCTGATCCAGATGGGCATTCCAGCTGGCGTCGTCAATGCCGTTGAGAACGCTGGTCGCGATGAAATTGCCGATATAGGTGAACAGTTCGGTTTCCATGAAGGTGCGCTCGCTGGTCTTTTCCGGATCGACGTAGCGGATCGGAAGCTGGCGCTCCACCGGCAGGCAGTACCCACGGCGGCAGCCCGCAGAGCGGCGCGCAATGCCGGTATGAATGCCTGCTCATCGATCTCAACGCGATCTCGCTGTTCTCCTCCTCTCTGCGGGAATATGAGCCGACCCTGACGGATCTGTTCAACAATTCCATCCTGCTTCACAGCTATTGTCCCGCCTCTCAGACGGAGCTGCGTGAGCGGATCCTCCGTCTGCTTCATCTGTTCCGCCAGCCGGAGCACGAATGACACGAAAAAAGAACACAAAAAAGGCACAGGCACTTTCCTGCAAACGGGCAGGAAGGAGCTTGTGCCTTTTTGCTCAGAGAGGCCGTTCCCTCTCTCTTTCCCTGGTTCAGATATCTTCCGGATCGACGATGGTTTTATCCTCTGTGGACGCATATTTGAGCTTTTCCACAATTTGCTTGGTGTCGCGCGCGATGATCAGTTCTTCGTTCGTGCTGATGATCCAGACCGGAACAGAGGAATCCGGCGTGGAAATCTTGCCCTCGCGGCCCGCCGTCATCTTGTCGTTGAGCTCGCCGTCAATCTTCACGCCCATATACTTCAGATAGCGGCAGACGCTGTAGCGCAGGTGCGGCTGGTTCTCGCCCAGACCCGCGGTGAATACCAGGCAGTCCAGACCGCCCATCGCGGTGATGTAGGCGCCGATGTACTTCGCGATCTGATAGGTCAGCATCTCGTGGGCGAGAATGGCCTTGGGATCGCCTTCAATCTCCGCCTTCGTCACGTCACGGTCATCGCTGTAGCCGCAGATGCCGTACATGCCGGATTTCATGTTCAGAACGTCGCTCATCTCGCTGGGAGTCAGACCCTCCTGCTCCATGATGAAGGTGACGATGGAGGGATCGAGCGATCCGCTTCTGGTCCCCATCATGAAGCCGTCCAGAGGCGTGAGGCCCATGGTCGTATCAATGACCTTGCCGTCGCGGATCGCGGCGATGGAGGAGCCGTTTCCGATATGGCAGGTGATCATGTTCAGATCCTCGAGCGGCTGGTGCATCAGGTGCGCGCAGTGCTTGCTGACATAGCGGTGGGACGTGCCATGGAAGCCGTAGCGGCGGATCTTGTACTTGGTATAATACTCATACGGAATCGCATACATATATGCCTTCGGCGGCATCGTGGAATGGAACGAGGTATCAAACACAACACACTGCGGAACATCCTGACCAAATACCTGCTGGCAGGCGCGGATACCGTCGAGCTCCGGCCCGTTGTGCAGAGGAGCCAGCGGAATCAGGCTCTCAATGCCCTTGAGCACGTCCTCGTTGACCAGAACGGATTTGCGGAAGATGGAGCCGCCCTGCGCCACACGGTGGCCAATCGCGGAAACCTCCGTCAGCTTCTTGATCACGCCCGCCTCCGGGTCGGTCAGAGCGGTTGTGACCATCTGGAACGCCTCGGTGTGATCCTTCATCGTCACACGCTTTTTCATCTGACGGCCATCCGACGTCTTGTGGCTGAACACACCGGTCTCCTGGCCAATTCGCTCACAATTTCCCTTTGCGACCATCTCCTCGGTATCCATATCAATCAGCTGATACTTCAGGGATGAACTTCCGGCATTGATAACCAATACTTTCATGATATCCTCCTGCATTGCATTTAATTTCCATCCCGCCGGCTTCCAACGGAAACAGCCTTGCGGTCAGGCGCTTGATCCTCTATAATGAACTGGAATCCATGTGGACAGCCATCCCGCACACGCGGCGGGCGGAGACTGTCTCCCAATAAGTATAGTACAAAACGACAGCAAATTCAAGATTCCGCCGCACTTTCCAGAAGATTTACCGAAAGGAGGCGCTGGCTTTGGAGCCTGCTTCTGTTCCCGTTGGCATCATTGCGGAATTTAACCCCTTTCACCGGGGCCACGCGGCGTTGATCCAGGCCGCGCGGGAAAACGGAGCCACCCATGTCGCCGTTGTCATGAGTGGAGATTTCGTCCAGCGCGGCGCTCCCGCTCTGCTCTCCAAATGGAGCCGCGCCGAAATGGCTCTGCGCTGCGGCGCCGACGCCGTCTTTGAACTTCCCCTTCCCTGGGCGATGGCGGGCGCGGAACGCTTTGCGCTGGGCGGCGTTTTCCTGCTCGCACAGCTTGGCTGCCGCCGGATCTGTTTCGGCAGCGAATGCGGCGATGTGCGGGCTTTGCAGGAGACGGCCGCGCTGCTATTGTCCCCTGCTTTTTCCGCACAGCTCAAACTGGAGCTTTCCCGGGGGACAGGCTTCGCCGCGGCCCGGGAAGCTGCGGTCCGCGCCCTGGCCGGACCGCAGGCCGCCGCGCTGCTGCAAACGCCAAATAACACGCTCGGTATCGAATACCTCAAAGCCGCACAGCTGCTGGGCGTGGAGCTGGAACCTTTTACCATCACCCGCTTCGGTGCGGAGCATCACGACAGCGCCCCCCGCGGCGGTTTTGCCAGCGCCACCGCCCTGCGGGAATGGATCCAAAAGGGCGAAGGATGGGAATCCTTTGTGCCGCCGGAGGCCGCGGAAATCCTCAAACGGGAAATCGCTCTTGGCGCATGTCCCACGGATCCCGCCCGGATGGAGCGCGCTCTTTTGTTTCGCCTGCGCTCCATGACGCTCGCGGAGTTTGCATCTCTGCCCGATATCAGCGAAGGACTGGAAAACCGTCTTTTTGCCGCTTCGCGCAAAGCGTGCACGCTCGACGAATGGTTTTCCCTTGTCAAGACCAAGCGGTACTCCATGGCGCGCCTGCGCCGGATTCTCTTTTCCGCCCTTCTGGGACTCACCGCCGGAGACGCTCAGGGGCTTCCTCCCTACCTGCGCCTGCTCGGTCTGCGGGACAGCGGCGTCCTCTTTCCACGGCAGGCAAAAGAGACAGGAAACATACCGGTTCTAAGCCATTCCTCGGATCTTTTGCATCTTGACAAAAGGGGGCGGATTATGGTTGAATTGGAGGGAAAAGGCAGCGATCTGCACGCATTATTTCTTCCCAGACCCGCCCCCTGCGGGCTGAATCTTTCGCACGGTATGGTCCGTGTGCGTTCCTGATTCCCTGCCTTTATTCGTTGAGCAGGAGGATGTTTGGTTTGGCCATCGAGATCAAGGAAGTCCATTATGACGCTTGGGGAAACTGTCTCCGCCTTTCCAACGGCTTTATCGAGACAATCGTTTCGATCGATTACGGTCCCCGTGTGGTATCCTTCCGCCTGATGGAAGGTAAAAACGTTCTGTTTGAGGATTTGGATCAATCATACAACGTATCCGGCCCGGAAATGGATGAACACTACGGCACGGGAGCTGTTTTTTACCGCCGGGGCGGTCATCTGGGCTCGGTCGCGCCGATCCGCATTCCGGAAAGCTTTTTCCCGGACAACAGCTCCGTCGTCTACGCAGTCCGTCCGGACGGCGTTTCTCTCGTCTCTCCCCGTGAAAAAAGCGACGGTCTCAAGCTGACCACAGAAATTTTGATGGGAGACGGCGCGGCGGACATCATGATTGTCCACAGCATCAAAAACACCTCCCACGAGCGCAAAAAGCTGGCGGTCTGGTCCTCCACCGCCCTGCGTGCGGGCGGCCTGGAAATCATCCCTCAAAACTTCGGGGATCCTTCCATTTTCCAGCCGAACCGCATCCTGGCGCTCTGGCCCGGCACCACGCTTTCCGATCCCCGCCTGTATGCCGGAGAGCGTTATCTGACCATCCGTCAGGATACCGCCTGCAAAAAAGACTTTGTGCTTGGCGTGAACAACGTCACCGGATGGGCCGCCTATGTCCTCCCGGATACCACGCTGGTCAAGCGTTATGTGCACGATGAGGCTTCCTTCTACCCCAACCACGACTGTTCCTTCCGCACGCGCGTGACAGACGCTTTTGCGGAGCTGGACTCCTTCAGCCCCATCTATGTGGTGGAGCCGGGAGAAGGAATTCGCCATGTGGATAACCTTTCCCTCTTTGCCACGCGAAACGGCGTGGACGCAACCGATGAAAATTCCATTGAAAGCTTCATGCAGAAGCTGTATTGAACAGAACACAGCAAGTTCCAGATACAAAACGACGCACTCGGATGAATGGTTCCATCCGGGTGCGTCGTTTTATTGTTCTGCCGGTTGATTGACAACGCCCACAAAGAGCGGCAGGTTTTCCGATGTCGTCACAGCGAACAGAAACGGACGATCCAAAGTAAAGGTGACGTCCTTTTCCGCAAAGGCGTCGGCCCCTTCGCTTACCTGTATGGCCGTATAGGAAGCGCCTGTGCATCCCTTCTCATCCACCGTCACACGGGTGGCCTGCTCCACCGAATTGATATACAGATCGCTGCGGTCGGTCAAGGGCGAAAAATTCGACAGCTCGGGAGAAAAGAGATTGACCACTCCCATATTCTGCAAATGTTCTTCCAGCGAAAGCTCACAGGACACATCAAATTTCGGGACGGAAAGATGGACAAATACGCTCTGCGGCTTCCGCTCCTCCTCCCACAAAAGGAAGGACAAGGCTTTTCCATTGGTAATCAGTTCTTCCGGAGAAGTCTCCTGATCCGGCAGCAAAAGCCACGTGAGGCTGTTGCCGTCATCCAGTTCCAGGGAAACCGCCGAAAAGCCATCACCGCGATAATACAGTTGGCTTCTGTCCTGCTTCATAAAATCGCACAGCAAATTTCCCTGTGGGCTGTGAAACACTTCTTGTTCCGTGGCGTCTTTCGAAAACTCATCCTCCCACGCCGCCTGATAAAAAACAGTGGAAACCAAAGCGGCTACAGTATCGGATGTCAAGGCAACATCTTGGGCCTGCTCCTGCAAAAAATTTCCTGTTTGGCTGTTCAGCCAGCTGCGCAGGGCGGCGTCCAACTCCTCCGATCCCATTTGTCCGCGAAAGGAGGAGGCATAATAGGCCTTTGCGAGTGTTTGAAGCGTGGAGGGAACAAAGGAATATTCCTCATTCAGCCAAACAGAATTGGCCAAAAGCAGCTTCGTTGCGCCGTCGTCGCAGTAGTTGGCATTCCAGACAGCTTCCGCCTGTATTCTCAGGTCTTCCATGTCATTGCTGCCCAGCAAATTGAGGATTTGCTCTCTGGACTCTCCGCCGGTCACCTCCGCCAACATCGAAAGAGAAAGGTACAGACTGAGCGGAGAATACACACAGTTTTCCTCCGGATTTTGGGTCAGGATGCTCACAGAGGATTTCTGAAAAAAGGGAATCAGCTTGTTGAGACTCCCCGCCTCGTGTGCCAATTCCTGCGTTTGCAGCTCCCGGTCCGCTTTCCACAAAGCATAATTCTTTTGATACTCTTCCAAATCCTCTGTATCCTGCGGCTTCTGTGCCATAGTAGGATATTCCGGCGTACTGATTGCGTACACCGTTTCCAACAAGGGATTTTTCGCAGGCTTGAAAACAGTCACAAAACCAGCCAAAACAGTGATAACCAATGCGATGGACACCAGAACAACCGGGCTTTTTCTTCTGTACGAACAAAAGGTTTTCTTTTTTTCCCGCATGATTTTCACTCCTTCGCCTTCTGCAAAACAAACTCCTTTTCTTTTTTCAAACACCGCAAAACAAACATCCCAAACCGATACACGAGGAAATAAGAAAAGCCGGATATAGGAAAAAATCCGAACGCATACACGTTCGGATTTCAGTGGCTCCCCAAGTTGGACTCGAACCAACGACC
>DVGZ01000003.1 GCA_018712435.1 Candidatus Caccousia avicola | reverse complement strand
AAGCTCCGGCGGTTTCCATGCAGACTGCCGGTTTGTTTTCCTGTTCGGACAAGATGCGGGCAAAGCCAGCGGGCTGAACTCTCTTTGATCCGGGGGAAACGTTTGTAATATAGAATCTTTCTTTTTCTTGATAGAAATGACATAAATATTTTTTCTTTCTGGACGCATCATAACTGTGATTAAAATGATGGGAGCGTGCCGCATTGGATAAATTTGTAATTAACGGTGGCCGCCGTCTGACGGGCGAGGTTCAGATCAGCGGAGCGAAAAATGCCGCCGTCGCGATCATTCCGGCTGCGATTCTTTCCGACGGCGTATGCCGTATTGAAAATATTCCGAATATCACCGATGTTTCTTCGATTATTCACATTTTGCAGGATATGGGAGCCAAGATCCGGACGGTGGGACGTTCGGCCATCGAAATTGACTCCTCCACCGTGAGTACCTGCGTTGCCCCGTATGAGCTGGCTCGCCATATCCGCGGGTCGTACTATCTGCTCGGCGCGCTGTTGGGGCGCTTTCACCACGCGGTGGTGACAATGCCGGGCGGCTGCAATTTCGGCGTGCGGCCGATTGATCAGCATCTCAAAGGCTTTGCCGCACTGGGGGCCTCCTATAGTCTGGAGGGAGGCATGGTCGACGTCAGCGCTGAGGAGCTGACGGGAAACAGCGTGTATCTGGACGTGGTTTCTGTGGGCGCTACGATGAATATTATGCTGGCTGCCGTTCGCGCAAAGGGAACGACGGTGATTGAAAACGCGGCCAAGGAGCCGCATATCGTCGATCTGGCGAATTTCCTGAATTCCATGGGCGCGGATGTCCGGGGAGCCGGTACGGACGTGATCAAAATTTACGGCTGCTCCTATCTGCGTGGGACGACGTACTCCATCATTCCCGATCAGATAGAGGCCGGGACTTATATGGTGGCCGCAGCCGCAACAAGCGGCGACGTTCTTGTGAAAAACGTGATTCCGAAGCATTTGGAGTCCATTTCCGCCAAGCTGGAGGAGATGGGCGTGACTATAGAGGAGTTTGACGACGCTGTTCGCGTGACGCGCAGCGGAAGCCTGAATAAGTGCAACATCAAGACGCTGCCGCACCCCGGCTTCCCGACGGATATGCAGCCGCAGATCGCGGCCCTGCTGTCCACGGCGAAGGGGACGAGCATCATCAATGAGAGCGTTTGGGATAACCGGTTCCGCTATGTGGAGGAGCTCAAGCGCATGGGCGCGCAGATCTCGGTGGATGGCCGTCTGGCCGTGATTGAGGGCGTGGATCATCTCAACGCCGCCCCCGTCAAGGCAACGGATCTCCGCGCGGGCGCGGCCATGTTGATTGCGGCTCTGGCGGCGCGTGGAACGACACAGATTGAGGACATTCAGCATATCGAGCGCGGCTATGAGGACGTGGTCGAGAAGCTGTGCAGCCTCGGCGCGGATATTAAGCGTGTCCACGTTCCGGAGGTCACGGTCCCCTGCGCGATTTAAGTTTTCGGGAAATAACACGATTTCTATGATTTTTTAGGAAAGGATTCTGCGGTGGTATGGCGCGATTTTGTCCTCTTTTCAGCGGAAGCAGCGGAAACTGCTATTATATCGGATCCGCTGAACACGGCGTCCTGATCGACGCGGGAAAGAATGCAAAGCAGATTACGGAGGCTTTGCAGCGCTGTGAGATTCCGATTCACGCGATAGAGGGCATCTTTGTCACCCATGAGCACAGTGACCATGTAAGCGGTCTGCGGGTGTTTGCCTCCCGCCACAAAATCCCTGTTTATGCCTCCAACGGTACGATGGCGGCTTTGCAGGACATGGGGATTCTGAACGGAAAGTTTCCCGCCAACGCGCTTTCTCTGGAGGGCATGGAGTGTGCGGGGATGTACATAAAGCCGTTCCATATCCCGCACGATTGCGCGGAAGGCTATGGTTACCGTCTGATGACGGAGGATGGCCGGGGCGTTTCTGTCGCCACGGATCTCGGTTATATGACGGCGGAGGTTCGGGACGCGGTGACCGGTTCCGATCTGATCGTGCTGGAATCCAATCACGATATCGGAATGCTGCGCAACGGTCCGTATCCCTACGCGCTCAAGCAGCGGATTCTTTCGGGGATGGGGCACCTGAGCAATCTTTCCTGTGCGGAAGAGCTGTGCCGCTTTGTGCGTACCGGAACCACCCGTTTCTGGCTGGCCCATCTGAGCCAGGAAAACAATACGCCGGAGCTTGCGTATCAGACCTCGCTGTGCAGCCTGACGATGGCGGGGATGAAAGAAAATCTGGATTATCAGCTTGCCGTCGCTCCCCGCAGCAACGACGCGGGAAAGGTGATGATTTTCTGAGATGATGACCGTCAGCCTGATTTGTGTCGGGAAGCTGAAGGAAAAATACTGGCGGGATGCCTGTGCGGAATATGAGAAGCGCCTTGCCGCTTTCTGCCGGTTCCGGATTGTGGAGCTGCCGGAGAGCCGCTTGCCCGATAATCCGTCCGCGGCGCAGATTGAGTCGGCGCTGGCAGAGGAAGGAAAGAAGATCCTTGACACAGCGGGAAACGCCTATCTGGCCGCGCTGTGCATCGAGGGCAAGGAGCTTTCCTCCGAGGAACTGGCCGCTTCACTGCAAACGCTTTCCGTTCAGGGAACCAGCAGCTTTGCCTTTTGTATCGGAAGCTCGTTCGGGCTTTCCCCGGAGGTCAAGCAGGCGGCCCGCATGCGCTTGTCTTTTTCGCGGATGACGTTTCCGCATCAGCTGGCGCGGGTGATGCTGTGCGAACAGCTATACCGGGCATTCCAGATCAATACAAACGGAAAATATCATAAATAAAACACAACCCGATGAAGCGTTGTCCTCATCGGGTTGTGTTTTATCTTTATAGCTTTCTTATGCCTGCAAAATAGCGTGCAGCTGTGCGATATTGGCCCCCACATCTTCCGGTTTGTGGGCGTCCGAAGCGCAGCGGATCGCAACATTTTTGCTTTTAAAAATATGCAGCATGGTTGGATTCATGCCGAGCTCCTCAAATCCATAATTCAAAGCAAGACCGCCGCTTTGTTCCGCATACATATCATGCGCCTTTAATTCGTCGGCTAATAAACGATAGGTGTCAGTCAAATCCTGTGTCGGATAGGGGCCTTTTTCGATATGAATGTGCACATCTGTCATCACAAAGCCTCCTCCCGATTTTTATTGCAAAAGCTTTTACCAGTCTCTTTATGAATGTGTTTGGAGTCGCAACATCACTTCTTTGCTTGCTGTTCCATTATTATAACAGACAAGAATACAGTGCACAATGCTGCATTCTTGTCTGCGCTGTCTTCGGACACAGAAAAAGGCTCCCGGTTTTGCGAATAACCGGGAGCCTTTTTCTGTTGTTTTATTTGTCGGGGAGGGGGAAAACGCAATCAGATGGCGCCCTCCGCGATCATGGAATCGGCAACCTTCAGGAAACCGGCAATGTTTGCGCCGACCACATAGTTCTTCGGGAAGCCGTACTTCTCGGCAGCGTCGGAAGCCTGATTGAAGATGTTGACCATGATGCCCTGCAGCTTCTGATCAACCTCCTCAAAGCTCCAGGAGAGACGCATGCTGTTCTGGGTCATCTCAAGAGCGGAGGTGGCGACGCCGCCGGCGTTGCTGGCCTTGCCGGGAGCAAAGAGAACGTTGTTCTTCTGCAGGTACTCGGTGGCCTCGATGCTGGTGGGCATGTTGGCGCCCTCCGCGACGGCGATCACGCCGTTGGCTACCAGAGCCTTCGCGTCGTCGATGAGCAGCTCGTTCTGCGTGGCGCAGGGGAGAGCAATGTCGCACTTGACGCTCCACACGCCCTTGCCCTCGTGGTATTCAGCGTTCGGACGATAGTTCTTGTACTCGGTAAGGCGGGCTCTCTTGACTTCCTTAATCTCCTTGATGGCGTTGAGATCGATGCCCTCAGCGTCATAAATCCAGCCGGTGGAATCGCTCATGGTGACAACCTTTGCGCCGAGCTGCTGAGCCTTCTCGCAGGCGTAAATAGCCACGTTGCCAGCGCCGGAGATGGCAACCACTTTGCCGGCCATGTCAAGGCCGTTCTTCTTCAGCATGGCCTCCGTGAAGTAAAGCAGACCATAGCCGGTGGCCTCCTTACGGGCCAGGGAACCGCCGTAGGTCAGGCCCTTGCCGGTCAGCACGCCCTCGTAGGCGTTGCGGATGCGCTTGTACTGGCCGAACAGATAGCCGATCTCACGAGCGCCCACGCCGATATCACCGGCGGGCACGTCGGTGTCGGGGCCGATGTGACGGTACAGCTCCGTCATGAAGCTCTGGCAGAAGGCCATGACCTCGCGGTCGGACTTGCCCTTCGGGTCGAAGTCGGAGCCGCCTTTGCCGCCGCCGATCGGCAGGCCGGTCAGGGAGTTCTTGAAGATCTGCTCAAAGCCAAGGAACTTGATGATGCCGAGGTTAACGGAGGGATGGAAGCGCAGACCGCCCTTGTAGGGGCCGATCGCGGAGTTGAACTGTACACGGAAGCCGCGGTTCACCTGAACGTTGCCGTTGTCATCCACCCACGGAACACGGAACATGATCTGACGCTCCGGCTCCAGCAGACGCTCCAGCAGGCCTTCCTTCTGATACTGCGGATTCTTCTCGATCACGACCTCCAGAGAATGGAGAACCTCTGTGACGGCCTGATGGAACTCGGGCTCGCCCGGGTTTTTCTGAATTACCTTTTCCAACTGTTCGCTAACATAGGACATAGTCGTTTACCTCCTGTACAGAACTCTGGCGCTGGTGTGCAGCGTTCCATTTAAATTAGTATGTTACAAGTTTATCACACAAATATTCATTTATCAATATTTAAAAGGAAAAAAATTGAATTAATTTTCATTTTTTGCAGGAAAAATATTTTTTGTTGCAAAAAGTTTGGAAAGAAACGGATTTCTGTTTCCATATCTGCCTATTTTTGTGCACAAATCTAAATAAGGATACAGGCTGCGAAAATGATTGACACCAAAATA
>DVGZ01000072.1 GCA_018712435.1 Candidatus Caccousia avicola | reverse complement strand
CAGCAGACGCAGCCCGTCAAAGCAACGCCTGCCGGATACTGCTGCGGATTGTTGTCCATCGGACTGCACCCCTTTCTTTTTCATATACACAAAAGCGAGTGATACAATTACAGACACTTCCTCTTTTGCTTCTCCGCCCCAAAAGAACTTTGTTATTGCAAAACCCCTTTGTTTCACTTGGCGAACTTGCTTTTGTCTGTCTCTTCTTGTCTCTCTTTCTTTTCTGTGACTATACTATACTATAGTTCCCGCGCGTTGTCAAGAGGTTTTTCTGAAAAATTTTTGAAATGTGTAAAAAAACTGTTTATTTTTACTTTCTTCTGATTTTGCAGTTGACTTCCCGACCGATCGCATGTACAATACATACGAAAGAGTTCTTAGAAAGGAGCTGCCTTTTATGAATGAAGACTTCAGCGCGGATCTGCTCACGCTCGTGGACGAGGACGGTCAGGAGCATGAGTTTGAGATCCTTGACATCATAGAGAACGACGACGGCTGCTTCTACGCCCTGCTCCCCACCTTCGACGACCCGCAGGAGCAGGTGGAATCCGAAGGAACGTATTACATCTTCCAGGCCTTTGAGGAAGACGGCGAGCAGCAGCTTGCCGAGGTGGAGGACGAGGATCTTCTGGATCGTCTGGCCGCCGAGTTCGAGGCCCATTTCGATGAGATGTTCGAGGAAGAGGGTTCCGAAGAATAACGCAGAATTTCCTGCCTGGTTCGCGGACTTGCGTATGATAACCCTACACTTTTTATTCGGGAGCTTAGCTCCGGCGGCGGACTGCAGACCTCCCGGCTTTGCCGGAAGAAGGGAGCGAGAAACCGTTGGGCGGGCACCCACCTGCTCTTCGTAGGCAGGTTATTCTCACACATTACGGCCAGGCGGGGTCTCTTTGAACAATCAGGCTCCCCTCCTTTTCAGGAGGGGAGCCTTCACTTTATCAGAAGCGGATCGCCGGCAGCCCGTATGCCACATCCGGCCCGGGGCCGCGATGACACCACCCGTGCGCGGCTTTCGCATCGAAACACACGCCTTTCATGCGGAAAGCGCCGCCCGGGCCTTCTTCAAAACCAGGGAGGATTTGAACTTCGACGGCATTCTGCTGAATGTGACCTTTGAGGACAACTGGAAGGAACTCTACGACGGAGCAAAGGTCGAATACGGGGAGAACGGCGTGATGCGCTGCCTGCGGCTGGACTATTCCTCCGCCATGGCTTTGCACCGGATTGCGGTGGCAGAGGGGAAGCGCCGGGCGTTTTCGGTCCGTGGGCAAAAAACTGTTTCTAAAGGGGAATATGGACTCGGTCAACGTCCTGCTGAACGCCACGCCGGAGAGCCTGGAAGCCTATGTGCGGGATATGCTGGCCTGCGGCATGCCCGGCGGCGGATATATTTTGAGCACGGCCTGCTCGGTGGCCCCCGGCGTCAAGCCGGAGATTCTGCGGCAGCTGGTTCCCCTGGCGGAAAAATACGGGGTCTACACAGAGGCGTAAAACCGCCCGCTTCGGGAAAGCATCCGGTATTTCCTGTATTTTCAAACAATCCCCGGAAACGGTGGACAGCATGCGAAAAAAAGGGTATAATAAACTGAAACAATCCGGCTGTATCCGGTTTTCCTGCCCTTTTCGGGCTCCACCAAAATGAGAGGAGCTTTTTCATGACGGACTATAAAATTATCACGGATTCCAACTGCGATTTTACCCCCGCCCTGATCGACGAGCTTGACGTTCAGGTCATCCCCATGGAGTTTGTCATCGGGGAAAAGGTATACCGCAACTATCCGGACGAGCGCGACATGAGCGCGAAGGAATTTTACAGCCGCATCCGCAGCGGCGAGCTTTCCACCACCAACCAGATCAACACCGCCACCTTCATCGACGTGTTCACCCCCGTGCTCAACGCCGGCCGCGATATCTTTTATATGGCGTTTTCCTCCGGTCTCTCCGGCACCTACAACAGCGCCTGCATGGCGGCCGAGGAGCTGCGCTCGCGTTTTCCGGAGCGCACGGTGATCGTGGTCGACACGCTGGCCGCTTCCATGGGCGAGGGCCTTCTGGTCTACTACGCCGTGCAGCAGAAGCGCGCCGGACTGTCCATGCAGGAGCTGGAACAGTGGGTGATTGACAACCGGAACCACCTGGCGCACTGGTTCACCGTGGACGACCTCAACCACCTCAAGCGCGGCGGACGCGTCAGCGGCACGGCGGCCTTCTTCGGCACCATGCTCGGCATCAAGCCCGTGCTGCACGTTGACAACGAAGGCCACCTGATCCCGGTGGAGAAGGTGCGCGGGCGCCGCCAGTCGCTCGACGCTCTCGTGAAGCACATGGGCAAAACGGCCCAGCTCGAAAACGCGAAAACCGTGTTCCTGAGCCACGGCGACGCACAGCAGGACGCCGGCTACGTCGCGGCGCAGATTCAGAAAAAATTCCCCGGCACCAAGATTTACATCAATATGATCGGCCCTGTGATCGGCGCGCACTCCGGCCCGGGAACCATCGCGCTGTTCTTCATGGCGGACAATAAAGACTGAACTCAAATTTCGGGAGAGGAGAACTGCCTGCTATGGCAAGCTATCAGATTGTCACGGATTCCACCAGCGACCTGACTCCGAAGCTCGTGGAGGAGCTTCAGGTGGAGGTAATCCCCATGGAATTTATTCTGGGGGACGAGGTGTATCACAATTACCCGGACGCGCGTGAAATGTCCAGCAAGGAATTTTACGCCCGCCTGCGCGCCGGGGAAATGTCCAAGACAAACCAGATCAACACCGTCACCTTTGTCGAAACCTTCGAGCCTTTCCTCCAGCGCGGTCTTGACGTTCTCTACATCGGTTTTTCCTCCTCGCTCTCTGGCACTTATAACCGGGCGCTTGAAGCGATCGCCCAGCTCAAGAAAAAGTATCCGCAGCGGCGCGTCGTGCCGGTCGACTCGCTCGCCGTCTCCATGGGCGAGGGCCTTCTGGTCTATTACGCCGCTTTGAAGCAGCAGGCCGGGGCTTCCATCGACGAGGCCGCGGAGTGGGTCAGCGTGCACCGGTACAGCCTGTCCCAGTATTTCACCGTCGACGACCTCAACCATCTCAAACGCGGCGGACGTCTTTCCGCGGCTGCCGCCCTCTTCGGCTCCATGCTGGGAATCAAGCCGGTTCTGCGCATCGACGACGAAGGCCATCTCATCCCCGCCATGAAGGTGCGCGGACGCCGCCAGTCGCTTGACGCTCTCCTGAACCAGATGGAAAAATCCATCCAGGAGCCGGAAAAGCAAACCATTTTTATTGTCCACTGCGACGCCCCCGACGACGCCAAATACCTGTACAAGCAGGCCAAGAGCCGTGTGAAGCCCAAGAAAATCATCGTCAACGATCTCGGGCCGATTCTGGGCGCGCATACCGGGCCGGGCGGCATCGCCATTTTCTATCTGAGCGGAAACCGCGGCTGAGGAGGCCATACATGATTCTTTCCGGAAAAGAAATCGAGCGGCACATCGGGGAAAAGATTGTGATCGAGCCCTTTGACCGCCGCCGTCTCAATCCCAACAGCTACAACCTGACGCTGGCGCCGGAGCTGCTGGTCTACGAAAACCAGGTGCTCGATATGAAAGTTCCGAACCCCTGCCGCCGTCTGGTGATTCCGGAGGACGGCCTGCGGCTGGAACCAAACCGGCTGTACCTGGGCCGTACCAACGAATACACGCGCACGGACGGCTTTGTCCCCATGCTCGAAGGGCGTTCCTCCACGGGACGGCTCGGCCTGTTCATCCATGTGACGGCGGGCTTCGGGGATGTGGGCTTCGCCGGATTCTGGACACTGGAAATCTTCTGTGTCCAGCCCATTATCATCTATCCGAACGTGGAGATCTGCCAAATCTACTATCACGATATCCACGGCGATTACGAGCCGTATCACAGCGGGAAATACCAGGACAACACCGGGATCCAACCCAGCCTGATGTACCGCGACTTCGAACAGAAATGACACAAAAAGCGGCCTCCTGTCATCACAAGCCAATGACAGGAGGCCGCTTTTCTTTTAAGCAACCGGAACGCGTTACGGCTGCCACGGCTCGCGGCGGAGCCATTTGCCGTTTGTAAAATCGGGGATCGGCATAGGCATTCCGCCCAGTGCGACGCTCTGCTCGCTCAGGCAGGTAATGCTCATCCACGCCGCCGCGTCGTACACATCAATCGGCGCGGGAGCATTACGGCGCACCGCATCGAGGAACGCGCCGGTCACCAGCCAGTCCATGCCGTCGTGGCCGCCGCGCACGCCCTCCTCCAGATAGCGCTTCCACACCGGATGATCGCAGGCCTCGCGGTATTCCTCCGCGTTGTTCCATTTTTCCTTCCACTTGAAATCAAATTCGTTGTCCTTGCCGTCGAGGAACACACTGTTGTTGTCCTCCATGTACATGCCCTTCGTTCCCTGCACATGGAAGCCGCGGGAATAAAAGCGCGGCAGCGTGGTGTCCAGCGTCAGGCAGATCGTTTCTCCCCTCGCACACTTGATGATCGTCGTCACCACGTCGCCCTGCGCAAACGGCATGGAGGACGCGTCATAGTCCGCTCCCTTTTCCCGCAGAAGGTACTCGTGCAGCCCCGCCGCTTTGGAAGCCACGGAGACGAGCGTCATCATCCGGTTGCCGCGGTTGATGTCGAGCACATTGGCGATCGGGCCCAGCTCATGCGTGGGATAATTTTCGCCGTTGCGCAGGAGGTAATTGAAGAAGCGGTAATGCCGGTTTTCGCGGCCGAAGGACACCTCGTCGCGCAGATCATGCCGGTAGCCGCCCTGGCAATGCACAATCTCCCCCAGCATTCCTTGGCGCACCATGTTGAGCACCATCAGCTCATCGCGGCCATAGCAGCAGTTTTCCAGCAGCATGCAGTGCACGCCCGTCTCCTCGTGCGTGCGCACCAGCTGCCAGCAGTCGTCGACGGAATACGCGCCGCCAACCTCCACAGCCGTGTACTTTCCGGCCCTCATCGCGTCACAGGCCAGATTCAGATGGGATTCCCATGACGCCATAATCACAACGGCGTCAATGTCCGGCATGGCGAGAATTTCCCGGTAATCGCCCGTGCACACCGGCGACGGGAACCCGGCCTGCTCCACCATCTCCCGCGCCTGCACGCGGCGGTCCTCATAGGTATCGCACACCGCCGCCACGCACACATCCTCACGCGGCAGGAAGCAATATTTGAGAAGACTGACGCCTCTGTTTCCCAGGCCAATCACGCCCAGCTTCAACTGCTTGTCCATGTTATTCTCCTCCTTTTTCTGTCCCGTCCGAGACGGAACTGTCCACACAAATTCCATCGTGCCAAATTTCCCAGGTGTCCTCCCGGGTATTCACGCGCACCTCCCAGCCATTGGAGAAAACCGTGCGCTGGCGGTGCGGGTCGCCGTCCACAAACTCGTGCAGAAGCATCTCCGCGAACACCGTTTCCCTTTGCAGGGCGGAAACCGTCCGGCAGCGGCGGATCCGTTCGTCCAGCGTCATCTCCTCCCCACCGCCGAACGCGCCGTCGATATTCGGATAGGCCGGATCGCGCTCCAGATACGGCGCGCCCGCGTTCAGCAGGGCATACAGCATGTAGTCCCCACCCTCCGGCGTTTTCTCCATCATCCACGGCTGAATCACACAGTCATGATAGACGAGATTGAACAGCGGCACGGGCAGGCCGGGCTGCGGCGCGCCGGGCGGGTTCATCATAAACTCATACGGCGCGTAGTGGCAGAAAATCTGCACGCCCGCCGCCCAGTCGTTGACCTCCTCCGAGCTGGAGAGAATCCCCTGCGAAGCCAGATAGGAGAAGCAGCGGCAGCGCAGGCGGTAGCTTTCCTCGCGCGTCATGCGGTGACGCGGGTTGGCGCACTCGTCGCCCTCGTTGCAGGTGAACACATCCAGATACGAGCAGTCCGGATGGATCCCTGCTTCCCCGATGCGCGAGAGGTTGCGCCGCAGAAAATAACCGGCCTGCGTCGTACACAGGTAATTCTGCGGCCCGCCCGCCCACATGGCGTGGCCGGGAAGGGAGCCGTCCGGATTTTGGCAGGCCAGATCGGGATCGTAGCTGGGAGCGTGATGGTAGAAATCGCGGTACTGGTCGTGCAGACCCAGCAGACCTCCGCCCTCGTGCACCGCCGCCATCAGATCCACAAGCCCCTCGGGGCCGCCCGCTTCCTCACACACGGAGCAGGCGTCCGGGTGGCAGTTGTCATACCCTGCCTGCGCCCAGCCGTCCACATGCACATAGAGCGGTCCCGCTCCGGCCCGCGTCAGCTCGCGGACATGCGCCGCATGATCCGCGAAGGGAGTGAGGTGATCGTTTTTTCCGGGATTCTCCGGATCAAAAAACCGCGATTCCCGATCCACATGCGTTTTGACGCTTTTGTGCAGGAAGGAGCATCCGGCCAGCGTGCGCACAGAGGGAAGCCGCACCGCTTTTTCCTCCAGCGTGACCAGCCGTCCCTCCTCGCGGACCATCCGGCGGTACGCTTTGCACAGATCCGTGTAGGTGCAGCCGGAGAAAAGGAGCAGGCGGAACCGCCGCGCCGTCATTTCCCCCAGACTGCTTTCCAGCCACACGCCCACGCGCGTGGGCCCGCCCTCCCGCTGGAACACCTCATACCCCGCGTTGGCCGGGGTATCGCACACCAGCAGATAGCCGTTCCCCTCCCGGATCTGCCCGAACCAGGGCAGGTAAGCGTCCGCTGTGCCGAAGCGTCCGCCGAACGGAAGACGGCTCAGCGGAGACGGCCAGTCGTTGGGGATCAGAAGCCCCTGCCGCAGGGGCAGGATCGTCTGCCAGTCCGCTCTCGCTTCGTCAAACGCCATCGGCCCCGGCCAGCAGACGCGGGCGACGTGTTGTTGTCCCGCAATCGGAAGGAATTCCAGATGCAGCGCGCCGGACGCTTCCTCCATCCAGATCCGTGTCTCAAAGACGATCTTCCGCTCCCCCGGAAAGCCGCTGTACCGGCTGACAATCTCCTGTCCCAGGCCGGTTTCCCGGCGGGTATGCTCCTGTTCCAGCGCATCGGAAAAAAGCAGACGGTTCCCCTTTGCGGTGAAAAAGCCCGGCTCATAGTCCGAAGCCCACGCCCATTCCGTGTCCTTGTGGGAAACCCGGATTCTCCCCGTCACGGGATCCAGGCTCACAGCAGTTTCCTTTCCGGTGATACGGATGGGTTTTCCGTTCCCTTCCATGGTATTCTTCCTTTCCTTCCGGCCCTTCTCTTTCGAAAAGCCGGGGTATTTTCTCTTTTTCGACGAAATCTTTTGTAAGTTTTCCGGATTTATGCTACTATGATCTTACATCATTTTCTCTTGCTCCGCTTACACTATTGTCCTGAAATTGTACAGTATTTCCGCTATTTTACTCGGGGAGGGCCGCACATGGGATATGAAAGCACGCGTCTCCGGCGCGAATTTCAGATTGACGAGCTGGTGACGATTCATTACTTTGAATACCCGCTGAATTTCGTATTCCACGGCGAAGCGCACGGCTTCTGGGAATTTCTCTATGTGGACCGGGGCAGCATCCGCGTGACGGCAGGCAATCAGGAACGCACGCTGACGGCGGGGCAAGCCATTTTTCACGAGCCGTGGGAATTCCACGCCTTTCGCTCCGTGGGAAAGCGCCCGCCCAACCTGGCCGTTTTTTCCTTCCTGTGCGATTCCCCCTATCTGGAATTTTTCCGTGGGGCGGTGCTGACGCTGTCCGGCGAGGAGCGGGGGCTGATCTCCAAAATTCTGGCCAATGCCGTGGAATGCTTCTCCACCCCGCTCCATGTTCCCGCCGTGGAAAAGATGGAGCTTCGACCGGACGCTCCGGCCGGCTGCGCGCAGGCGATTCTGCTCTATCTGGAGCTGTTCCTGCTCACCGTGCGGCGCGCCCGGACACAGACAAGCGAAAGCCCGCACATGCTGCCGCCGCTGGAAGAAAAACCCGGCGATCTCCCTCCCCGGGAGCTTTTGGCGCAGGTCCTCTCCTATCTGGAAATCCATATCAACGACAGGCTGACCCTCCCCGAAATCTGCGAGGCCTTTTCGATCTCCCGCTCCCGTCTGGAACGGATCTTTCACGCCGAAAAGGGATGCGGGGTGATCGATTACTTCATCAAGATGAAGATCGACCGCGCCAAGGAGCTGATCCGAAACGGCGCGATGAATATCACGGAGCTTTCCTATCATCTCTCGTTTACTTCTCCCCAGTATTTTTCCCTGCGCTTCAAGCGCTGCACGGGCATGTCCCCGCGCGAATTCCAGTCCTCCGTCAAGGAGCTGGCGCTGCATTTCCGGTGACAGTATGAGGCATTTTCCAGATAAATGCAAGAAAAAATCAATTTCGTCTTTTTGATCCCTTTATTTTTCTAAAGTTTCGTCGATATATATAAAAGCGGGAATTTGTAAAATGGGAAAGTATAATTTTTGCAGATATGAGAAAATCTGCCATTCGATAATCCTAATAACAGGGAAGAATGAGGAGGAATCAATTATGCGCAAATTTGTCGTCAGACAGCCGATCAAGGACCTCGACGGCGCTACTATTGGATATGAAATTCTGTTTAATGTGGACAGCGGTCCCTACAGCGGAGACTATGCCGCTGCCGACACCATCTCGTCCTTCCTGCTGCAAAACAGCAACAAGGTTTTCTCCGATGGTATGACATTCATCACGTTCACTCCCAATCTTCTGTTTAAAAACACCCCTCGGA
>DVGZ01000071.1 GCA_018712435.1 Candidatus Caccousia avicola | reverse complement strand
CATGCGGTAAGCGGAGGGGAAAGTCTGCCCCCATTAACGCTTACGTTTGACTCCGATCTTGCACAGGCAGCGAACGATCTGAACTCCATTGAATTAGGTATCCGCGAAGCGGTGGAACGGCAGATCAGCAGCGAACGGATGAAAATCGAACTGATTTCCAATGTATCCCACGATTTGAAAACGCCGTTGACGTCTATTATCAGCTATGTGCAGCTTTTGCAGGAGGAAGAGCTGCCGAATGCCGCAAAAGGGTATGTTGAGATTCTCGCAAAGAAAGCGGAACGTTTGAAAACAATGGTTCAGGATGTGTTTGAGGTGAGCAAAGCCGCCACCGGGAATCTGACTATGCAGAGTGAGCCGCTGGATCTGACCAAGCTGGTTCGCCAAACAATGGCGGATATGAACGAGCAGATCGAAAGCTCCACGCTGTCTTTCCGGGTGTCCATCAGCGAAGAAGCGGTTTTGGTGTATGCGGACGGACAAAAGCTGTACCGTGTGTTCCAGAATCTTCTGGAAAATATTCTTCGGTACTCCCTGGAGGGAACGCGTGTGTATCTTCGGCAGGAAACGGATTTTGACAACACGGAGATTACTTTAAGAAATGTCTCGAAAGAAGAACTTTTGGATTCCGTTGATCTGACCGAACGCTTTGTGCGAGGAGACGACAGCCGAACGGATGGAGGAAGCGGTTTGGGTCTTTCCATTGCGAAAAGCTTTACGGAGGCCTGCGGCGGAAGCTTCCGCGTGGAAACAGACGGCGATCTGTTTACGGCTATCGTTTCTTTTCCCGTTTTCCATGCACCGCAAGGTGAAAAACAGGAACCCGAAATCACGCCGGCAGATTCACCTGAAAAGACGGATTCGCTGGACGTACTCACGGAAGGTCCGCAGGAAATTTCAACGGATGATTAAGCAGAACAAGCGCCCGGCAGCAATATGCAGCGAGCGCTTGTTTGCATTTTGTCGGAAACTGTAAGGATCCTCTTCTCTCATACTTTAATTTGTGATATAATAAATCCAAGTGAGATCACGGCAGGATGACTCCCTTGTCAACCACAACCGGTTTTTGAAGCGGCTTTTGATTTTTGTATCGGAAATCACAAAATAACAGCTGCTTTTTGTGTGTGGCCGGATTTTTGTGGCTGCCTGCGCAATGTGTGCGATTAAGTAAAGGGGGAACCGGTGATCGAAAGAAACGGAGGAAATGGGAAGCATGTTGACTGACATTGAAATTGCCCAGCAGGCAAAGCTCAAACCGATCCGGGAGATTGCGGAATCTCTTGGTGTCCGGGAGGAGGAGCTTGAGCCTTATGGCCGTTACAAGGCCAAGCTGAACGAAGCTTTGTTTCAGCGGGTAAAGGATGCTCCGGACGGAAAGCTGATTCTGGTTACCGCGATCAATCCCACGCCTGCGGGCGAGGGCAAAACAACCACCACCGCAGGACTGGGGCAGGCAATGGCGAGAATCGGGAAAAAAGCTATCATTGCGCTGCGGGAACCTTCCCTTGGCCCTGTGTTCGGCATCAAGGGCGGCGCGGCTGGCGGAGGTTATGCGCAGGTGGTTCCGATGGAGGATATCAACCTGCATTTCACGGGGGATATGCACGCCATCACCGCGGCCAATAATCTGCTGTGTGCGATGTTGGACAATCATATGCAGCAGGGGAACGCCCTTCAAATCGATCAGCGCCGCATTCTGATCAAACGCTGCCTGGATATGAATGACCGAGCGCTGCGCAATGTAGTGGTGGGACTCGGCGGTAAAATCAACGGGATCCCGCGCGAGGACGGTTTCATCATTACCGTGGCCACAGAGGTCATGGCGATTCTTTGTCTGGCGGAGAATCTGGAGGATCTGAAAAAGCGTTTGGGAAATATTCTGGTAGCGTATGCCTATGACGGTACACCGATCTACGCACGGGACTTGAAAGCGGAAGGCGCAATGGCGGCTCTGCTGAAAGAAGCCATTCTGCCGAACCTGGTGCAAACGCTGGAAAATACGCCGGCCATCATGCATGGCGGCCCGTTTGCCAATATTGCGCACGGCTGCAATTCTGTGCGGGCGACGAAGCTGGCCTTGAAGCTGGCGGACTACTGCGTGACGGAAGCTGGCTTCGGCTCCGATCTGGGCGCGGAAAAATTTATGGATATCAAATGCCGCTTGGCAGGACTGTCTCCCGACTGCATTGTGGTGGTAGCCACTGTGCGCGCGCTGAAATACAACGGCGGCGTTCCCAAGGCGGAGCTGTCCACGGAAAATGTTCCGGCTCTCCAGAAGGGAATTGTGAACCTCAAGGCCCATGTGGAGAATATGCGGAAGTTTGGCGTTCCGGTTGTGGTTGCGATCAACCGCTTCCATACGGATACCAAGGATGAGCTTCAGGTGGTGGACGACTGCTGCAGGGAGCTGGGAGTTCCGTATGCCCTGTCCGAAGTGTTCGGGAAGGGAGGAGAAGGCGGAGAAGATCTGGCCAGAACCGTTGTGAAGGAAATCGAAAGCACAGAAGAGAGCCGCCATTTTGCACCTCTCTATGCGGATGATCGGACGATCGAAGAAAAAATTGAAATTATTGCAAAAGAGATTTACGGAGCAGACGGAGTCACCTTTGGCCCCGCCGCGAAAAAGGCTCTGCCTGATATCCGTGCTTTGGGCGGCGACAAACTTCCTGTCTGTATTGCCAAGACCCAGTATTCTCTGTCCGACAACGCCGCGCTGCTGGGCCGTCCGTCGGGATTTACCATTACGATCCGCGATCTGCGTCTCTCCAATGGCGCCGGCTTCGTCGTGGCCTACGCGGGCGATATCATGACCATGCCGGGCCTTCCCAAGGTGCCTGCGGCGGAGCGGATTGACGTGGACAGCAGCGGTGTAATTTCCGGGCTGTTTTGAGGAAAATTATGCGGATTGTGACGAATTCCTCCGTGGAAACGGAGCAGCTTGGAGAACGGATCGCCTCCCGCCTGTCGGGCGGGGAGGTGTTGGCGTTATTCGGTCCCATGGGTATGGGGAAAACAGCTTTTACACGCGGTGTGGCTCGCGGGCTGGGCGTCAGGGGAGAGGTTTCAAGTCCCACCTTTGCGCTGGTGCATGAGCATGCCGGAAAAATCCCGCTGTATCATTTTGATATGTACCGTGTGACCTCATGGGATGATCTGTACTCCACCGGCTTTTTTGATTATCTGGAATCCGATGGCGTTCTGGTGATCGAGTGGAGCGAAAATATAGAGGGGGCTCTGCCGGAAACCGCCGTGAGGATTGTTGTTTCACCGGGCGAAACAGAGGATCAGCGTATTTTTGAAATAGAGGGCTTGACGCTTTAAGGCGAAGCTCTGATAAAAATGTGCCGGAACAGGCATGGGAAGGTTTGTCTATGAAAATATTGGCCCTGGAGTCTACCGCTGTGGCAGGCTCCGCCGCCCTGCTGGATGATGAAAAAGTGCTGGGCGAATTTTATTGCAACACCAGGCTTACACACAGTCAGACGCTGATGCCGATGGTGGAGCAGCTCTTGACCTGCACACAATCCTCTCTGGAGGATGTGGATCTTTTCGCGGTGACAGCGGGACCGGGTTCCTTTACAGGCGTCCGGATCGGTGTTGCAAGCGTGAAAGGAATGGCCATGGCGCTGGAAAAGCCATGCGTAGGAGTGTCAACGCTGGAAGCGATGGCGCAAAATCTCTCCTTTCTTGACGGCGTGATCTGTGCGTTGATGGATGCACGCTGCGGACAGGTTTACCACGCATTGTTTCGTGCGGAAAAAGGACGCTTAACTCGTTTAATACCGGATCAGGCTGTTTCCGCTGTGCAAGCGGCAGATAATTGCAAAGCCTATCCAGGGCCCCTTTATCTGGTGGGGGATGGTGCGGCTCTTTGCTTTGGGAAAGAGGAATTTCGCAGTTTGCATCCCGTTTTGCTTCCGGAACCGCTGCGGTTTCAGCGGGCATGCGGTGCAGCCAAAGCGGCGATGGCCGCTTATCAGCGCGGAGAAGCTGTCTCTGCGGACCAGCTTTCGCCTGTATATCTTCGTTTGCCGCAGGCAGAACGTGAACTGAAAAAACGTTTGCAGAAGGAAGAATCCTCTGCCAATACAGAAAGGAAGGACATGCAATGATAGCTTTAGGATGCGATCACGGAGGTTTTGCGCTGAAAAACGCAATCAAACACTATTTGGAGGAACACAGCATTCCGTATCGGGATTTTGGCTGTATGACGGAGGAGTCGGTCAATTATGGTCCTATTGCAGCCGCCGTGGCGCACAGCATAGCGAATGGGGAATGCGAAAGAGGAATCCTGTGCTGCGGAACCGGAATCGGTATGAGCATTGCCGCGAATAAAGTAAAAGGCATCCGTGCTTCGGTCTGCACCAATGAATTCTGCACAGAGATGACGCGCCGCCACAATGATTCCAATATCCTCTGCTTGGGCGGACGGGTAATTGATGAAGAAATGGCGGTGAAACTGGCGGACATTTATCTGAACACTCCGTTTGA
>DVGZ01000070.1 GCA_018712435.1 Candidatus Caccousia avicola | reverse complement strand
AGCTCACTGGTGCCGACGATACTTGGCTGGAAGCGGCCTGGAACAATAGGGAGACGCCAACACTTAAAAGCAGCCACCCAATAGGGTGGTTGTTTTTTTATGCCTGTAGGAATCTTTCGCCGGAGCCTGCTGAAAATCTGTGGATTTCCAGCAGGCTCCCTCTTGTATTTTGACGGGCTTGTGTGTATAATAGTTTTATCACTTTAAAGCATAAAGTAACGAAAGCGAGGGATTTCCCATGATTATACTGATGAAAAAAGGCAGCGGCCAGAAGGAGATCGACGCGATCGTCGCGGTGCTCCGGGAGCGCGGTCTGGGCGCGAACCTGTCCACCGGTGCGCAGGCCACCGTGATCGGCGTGCTGGGCGACAAGACAAAGCTCGGCGGGATCAATCTGGAGCTGATGGACGGCGTGGAGAAATGCGTGCCGATTATGCACTCCTACAAGCTGGCCAGCCGCGAAATGACGCCCGAGGGCCGTACCGTCGACGTGGGCGGCGTGGTAATCGGCGGGAAAAAGCTTGTCATGATGGCGGGGCCATGCGCGGTGGAGAGCGAGGAGCAGGTCATGCAGGCCGCGCTCGGCGTGAAAGCCGCGGGCGCGCAGTTCCTCCGGGGCGGCGCGTACAAGCCGCGCACCTCTCCGTATGCGTTCCAGGGGCTCGAAAACGAGGGCTACCGCATCCTGCGCCGCGTGGGCGACGAAACAGGACTGAAGGTCGTGAGCGAGATCGTCTCGCACGACGAGATCGAGGTTGCCTGCCGCTACTGCGACATGCTGCAAATCGGCGCGCGGAACATGCAGAATTTCCGCCTGCTGCGCGAGGTGGGCCGCTCCGGCAAGCCTGTCCTGCTCAAACGCGGCATTGCCTCCACCATCGAGGAATGGCTTGACGCGGCGGAGTATATCATGAGCGAGGGCAACTACAACGTCGTGCTGTGCGAGCGCGGTATCCGCACCTTTGAGACGGCCACCCGCAACACGCTCGATATCGCGGCGGTTCCCGTGGTGCGGGAGCGCAGCTGCCTGCCGATCCTCATCGACCCCTCCCACGCGGCGGGCAAATCCGCCTATGTCGCGCCGCTGGCGCTGGCCGGTGTGGCGGCCGGCGCGGACGGCCTGATTGTGGAGGTGCACCCCGAGCCGAAGGTCGCGATGAGCGACGCGGCCCAGCAGCTCACCATCCCCGCCTACGCCGATCTGACGAAGCGCGTGCGCGCTGTCGCGGAGTCTGTGGGGCGCGAATTGTAAACCAAAAATAAAATTTAGGTTGACAATTGAACGTTCCTCCGGTATCATAAAAGGGAAGTCCAGGCGACCCCGCGCGGCTCCGCCTCAAAGATACCGGAGGAAATTTTCATGAAAACAAAGGAACTGACCATCACGGCGCTCTGCTGTGCCTTAACGGCGATTCTCGCGCCCATGACCATCACGCTGCCCTTTACGCTGATCCCCTTCTCGCTCTCGCTGATCCCCATTTTTCTCACGGGAGCGATCCTGCCGAAGCGCCATGCGTTTCTGGCGATTGTGCTGTATGTGCTGCTGGGGCTGATCGGCCTGCCGGTGTTCAGCGGCTTCGCGTCCGGCGTGGGCGTGCTGGCGGGGCCGACGGGCGGCTTTGTGGTCGGCTATCCGTTCACGGCCCTGGCGGTCGCATGGGCCGTGGAGAAGCGTTTCTCCCTGCCTCGGTACGCGGTGGGCGCGATCATCGGCATGGTGGTGTGCTATCTGCCCGGCTCCGTCTGGTATGCCATCTCGGCGGGCGTGCCGTATGGACAGGCGCTGCTCGCGACAGTCGTACCCTTTGTGCTCTGGGACGCGCTCAAAGCCGTTCTGGCGGGCGCGGTGGCCGCCGCTCTGCGCCGTGCGCTTCCCCGCGTTCTCCAGCCCGCTGTCTGACCTTTTGCTCCCTTTTTCCGGCACAACGCTTTCGGCGTTGTGCCTTGTTTTTTTGCCGGGAATCCGCTATCATGAAAGAAAAACAGGGAGGTTGTTGAATATGGGTCGTTATGCTGTCGGCGTGGACTACGGATCGCTCTCGGGGCGGGCCGTCCTCGTCGATCTCGACACAGGAAAGGAGCTGGCCGCGTCGGTCTTTGCTTATCCGCACGGCGTGATGGCGCGGGAGCTTCCCGACGGCACGCCGCTGCCCGACGACTGGGCCGTCCAGGATCCGCAGGACTATCTGGAGGTGCTGCGCCGCACCATCCCGCAGGTGCTGCGGGAATCCGGCGTATCCCCCAAGGACGTGATCGCCGTGGGCGTGGACTGCACAGCCAACACGGCGCTGCCCGTGCGCACGGACGGAAAGCCGCTGTGCTTTCTGCCGGAATTTGCGTCCCATCCGCACGCGTGGATGAAGATGTGGAAGCATCATGCCGCCCAGCCGCTGGCGGACCGGATGACGGAGCTGGCACAGGAGCGCGGCGAAAGCTGGCTGCCCTTTTACGGCGGGCGCGTCTCCTCGGAATGGTCGCTGCCGAAGCTGTGGCAGATCGTCCGGGAGGACGAGGAGGTCTGCCGGGCCGCCGATCGCTGGGTGGAAGCCGCGGACTGGCTGGTGTGGCAGCTCTGCGGCAAGCTGACGCCGAACGCCTGCGCGGCGGGTTACAAGGCTTTCTGGCGCAAGGGGGAGGGCTATCCTCTCGATTTCCTGGAAGCCCTTGACCCGCGCCTGGCGCTCGCGGTGCGGGAAAAACTCGGCGGGGATCCGCTTCCGCCCGGGTCGCTGGCCGGGTTTGTGACAAAGCATGGAGCCGCTCTCACCGGGCTGGCTCCCGGCACGGCGGTAGCCGCCGGCGGAGTGGACGCGCACGCCTGCGTGCCCGCCGCCGGGATCGACGGCCCCGGCCAGCTTCTGGCCATCATCGGCACCTCGACGTGCCACATGCTCATGGCGGATCGGCAAATCGCCGTGCCGGGAATCTGCGGCGCGGTGGAGGACGGCATCCTGCCGGGCTGGTGGGGCTATGAAGCGGGCCAGAGCTGTGTGGGCGACGGCTTCGCGTGGTATCTGGACAACTGCCTGCCCGGCTCCTGCCGTGAGGAGGCCCGTCAGGAGGGCAAAAATCTCCACGCCTGGCTGCGGGAACGCGCATCCCGCCTGCGCCCCGGCGAAAGCGGCCTTCTCGCGCTCGACTGGTGGAACGGGAACCGCTCCGTGCTGACGGACGCGTCTCTGTCGGGAACCATCGTCGGGCTGACGCTGCGCACGCGCCCGGAGGAAATTTACCGCGCGCTTCTGGAAGCCACGGCCTACGGCGCGCGCGTCATTGTGGAGAACTACCGCGCGCACGGGATGCCGGTGGATCGCTTTGTCGCGGCGGGCGGAATTCCGCTCAAGGATCCTCTCATGATGCAGATCTACGCCGACGTGCTCGGCATTCCGGTGCACATTGCCGGTTCCGCGCAGGGGCCCGCCCTCGGCTCCGCGATCCTCGCGGCAGCGGCGGCAGGGGAGAAGCGCGGCGGCTTTGCCAGCGTGGGCGAAGCCGTGCGCGCCCTGGGATGGCAGAAGGACACCGTCTACAACCCCATTCCGGAGCATGTCGCCGTGTATGACCGGCTGTTTGCCGAATACCGCAGACTGCACGATTATTTCGGACGTGAAAATGATGTGTTGAAGCGCCTGCGGGCCATCCGCGCCGGGGAAGTCTGAGCATTTTCGGGGCTTGTCACGTTTTTCTCCCTCCCTTCATACTCATGGAAGGGAAGGAGGCGTGATCCCGATGAAAGGAATCGACGTCAGCTATTATCAGGGAAAAATCGACTGGAATGCCGTCAGGCAGTCCGGGATTGAATTTGCCATCCTGCGCGCGGGCTTCGGCAGCAGCGCGGCACAGAAGGACGCCACATTCGACACAAACGCGAAGAAGGCCACAGCCGCCGGACTGAACGTGGGCGCGTATTGGTTCAGCTATGCCGCCACGCCGGACGAGGCCCGTCTGGAAGCGCGCATCTGCCGCGACGTTCTCGCGCCGTACTGGGGAAAATTCACTTACCCTATCTATTATGATTACGAATATGACACCGAGCGCTATGTAAAATCCAAAACGGGGCGCGATCCCACCCGCGAGGAGCGCACCGCCGTGATCGCCGCGTTTCTCACCGAGCTGGAAAGCTTCGGCTGGCGCGGCGGCGTATACACGAACCGCGACTATGTGCAGAACCGGCTCAACATGGCGCAGCTGGCCGGGTATGAGCTTTGGATCGCGGATTACAGCAATCCCACCACGGATCCGCGCGCGGGCATGCAGCAGACCTCGAGCACCGGAAAGGTCTCGGGGATTGCGGGAAACGTGGACATGAACACGGGCCTGCGGGACTATCCCGCCCTGCTGCGCGCCGCCGGGAAAAACGGCCTGTCCTCCGCTGTGGACTGGGTCAGCGACACCACCTCCACGGTGGAGATTGCGCGCTATGCCGTCTACACGGTGAAAATCACCGGGCGGGATATCGCCGTCATTCCCGGCACGCCGGGCGTGGTGTGGCCGATCCGCTGCCGCCGCGAGGGCGAAAGCACCTTCTGGCACATTGCCGCCGTCGGCGAGCCCGGCACGGAAACGGGCCTTTACCCGGCGGGCGGCGGAAGCAAAATCTTCACCGCCCGCGTCAAATAAGACTGCGGCAAAGAGCGCAAGGAAGGCGGCCCATGGGATTACAGGCAGGCGGTCAAAAAGAAAGGAGAGTCAAGATGCTGGAACAGTTCATGACACCGGGAGGATACACCTGCGGAGAGATGGTCAAAGAGGAGGACGGCACGGTTCTGGTGTTCAGCGGCGAAACGCGCGCCTGCTTTGACGGGGCGCGCGAGCTGTGGCGCACCGCCTTTCACCCGCCTGTGGAGCTGATGGCGATTTCCCGCCTTCAGGACGGCAGGCTGATCGGCCTTTCCTACGACGATCCCAAGCCCGCGGAGGTCACAGCGGCCGGGCTGAACGGCTCCACGTTCAGTCTGTGGTATTCCAAAGACAGCGGCGAATCCTGGGAGGGTCCGCAGGCCCTGTGCGCGAATCCCGGCTGCTACTATGTGCACAACGGCCGGATCTTGCAGCTCTCCTCGGGGCGCATCCTGATTCCGGCCAACTGGGTACCGCCGCAGGCATACGGAAAGGGCATTGAAACCTCCGACCTCGCGGGCGCTTTCTACAGCGACGACAACGGCGCGACCTGGAAGGAATCCAACTGGATCGCCGCCTCGACGCCCGGCGATCATCTCGCGGAAAGCATTGCCGTCGAGCTGCCGGGCGGCCAGGTGAAATGCTTCATGCGCAGTACCTCCGGCTATATGCGCCAGGCCCTTTCCCGCGACGGCGGCGTTACCTGGGAGCCGGAGACCGCCACCTCTCTGCGGATGCCCTGCTCGCCCTTTACGGTGGCAAAGGATCCGTACACGCAGGACTATTACGCCGTGTGGATTCATTCCTTCCCGGCGCCCGTATACCAGTTCCCGCGCAGCCCGCTTTCCCTCGCTGTAAGCCATGACAACACCGCGTCATGGGAATTTCTCGGGGATCTCGAGTGCAATCCGAACTGCAACTACGGCTACCCGGTCATGGCCTTTCAGGAAAACCACCTGCTGTTTTTGTATTATGTCAACGAGCAAAGCCGCAGCTTTTCCTATGAACAGAACCGTCTCAAACTGAAAATCATCGAGCGCGCAAGCCTGCCGCTCAAATGACAAAAAGGGTGTCACCCGTTTTCATCACGGGTGGCACCTTTTTTCGAAATCTTGACGCAAACTTACGGCGCGTGGTATCATGAAAAGCAGACGCAGGCTGAGCCTGCACGCAGCGGCCCGCGCGTTGGCATAGCGCAAAACATCAGCCCGGCGGCGCGGGACGGTCTCAACTTGCTCCCGTGCTACTCTGCGGCAGCAGCGCGGGACACTCAACACACGAACCACACACAGCCGGGACGGCGGAGCCGTCTTGCGCGAATTGCCCGCCGCAGGCGCGCAGGTGGGAGGATAAAAAGATGACATTGGAAGAATTTTTCAGAGATAATCCCCGCGCCGCTCTGGCCTTTTCCGGCGGAACAGACTCCGCTTTTCTGCTGTGGGCGGCGGCGCGGTATGGGGCGCAGGTGCGCGCCTATTTTGTGAAAACATCGTTTCAGCCCGCCTTTGAGCTGCGGGACGCGGAGCGGCTGGCGCGGGAGCTTTCCATGCCGCTGACGGTGGTGGAAGCGGACATTCTCGCTGTGCCGGGCGCGGCGGAGAACGGGCCGGAACGCTGCTACCACTGCAAGCGCGCGCTGTTTACCCGCCTGACCGAGGCCGCGCGGGCCGACGGCTTTTCGCTCCTGATCGACGGCACGAACGCCTCCGACGACGCGGGCGACCGCCCCGGGATGCGCGCCCTTCGCGAGCTTTCCGTGCGCTCGCCGCTGCGCGAATGCGGCCTGACGAAAGAGGAGGTGCGCCGCCTTTCGCGGGAGGCCGGTCTGTTCACCTGGGACAAACCCGCCTACGCCTGCCTGGCCACGCGCATTCCGACCGGAACCCGCATTTCCCGGGAAACGCTGGAAGCCGTGGAACAGGCGGAGGACACGCTCTCGGCGCTCGGTTTTTCGGATTTCCGCGTGCGCGTGTTCGGCGGAGCCGCACGGATTCAGCTTACCGAACAACAGATGAACCGCGCATGGGAGCACAGGGAGGAGATCCTCCGAACTCTGCGCCCTCTGTTTCCCGCTGTCCTGCTGGATCTGGAACCGCGCCAGCCCTCGCGGTAAGGAGGATACGCCATGGACAACAAGCATGAAATTCTCGCGCTCCTGCGCGGCGTGGCGGACGGTTCCGTCACCCCGGAGGACGCGCTGCTGCAATTCAAACAGTCGCCGTTTGAGGATCTCGGTTACGCAAAGGTTGATTTTCACCGGAGCGTGCGCCAGGGCGCGTCCGAGGTGATTTACGGCGCAAGCAAGACGCCGGAACAGATCGCGGGAATCGCCGCCGCCATGGGAGCGCGCGGCTGCCGCAACATCCTGATCACCCGTATGAGCGAGGAGGCGGCGCGGCAGGTGAGCGGCGCCGTCCCGCTTGATTACCATAAGGAAGCGCGGTTCGGCGTGGCGTTCCCGGGAGAACGGGAGTCGCTGGGGAAAATCGTGGTCGCCACGGGCGGCACAAGCGATCTGCCCGTCGCGGAGGAAGCCGCTTTGACGGCGGAAACGCTCGGAAACCATGTGGTGCGTCTGTACGATGTGGGCGTGGCCGGGCTGCACCGGCTGCTTTCGCATCTGGACGATCTGATGAGCGCGCGCTGCGTCGTGGCGGTGGCTGGCATGGAGGGGGCGCTGGCCTCCGTCATCGGCGGGCTGGTGGACTGCCCGGTGATCGCCGTGCCGACCAGCGTGGGCTATGGAGCCAGCTTCGGCGGTCTTGCCGCGCTGCTCTCCATGCTCAATTCCTGCGCCTCGGGATGCAGCGTCGTGAACATTGACAACGGCTTCGGCGCGGGCTACCTCGCCGGCATGATCAACCAGATGGAAGGATTGGAGGAGCACCATGAAAACCCTGTATCTTGAATGTGCCATGGGCGCGGCGGGCGATATGCTCATGAGCGCCTTGTATGAGCTGCTGGACAACAAGGAGGATTTTCTCCGCGTGATGAACAGCCTGGGCCTGCCCGGCGTGGAGGTGCACGCCGAGCCTGCCGTCACCGCCGGAATCGCCGGAACACATATGCGCGTGCTGGTGCATGGCCAGGAGGAGCTGGAGCATGAGCACCCGCACGAGCACGGGCATTGCCACGCTCATGAGCACCCGCACGAGCATGGCCATTGCCATGAGCACGAACACTGTCACGACCATGAGCACCCGCACGAGCACGGCCATTGCCATGACCACGAACACTGCCATGACCATGAGCACCCGCACGAGCACGGACATTGCCACGAGCACGAACACTGTCACGATCATGAGCATCCGCATGAGCACGGACATTGCCATGAGCACAGTCACGAGCACGGCTATGCGCACCACCATCACGCGGGACCGGGGGAGATTGCGGCGCTGATCGACACGCTGCCGCTGCCGGAGACGGTGCGCCGCCGCGCGCGCAGTGTCTATGACGCGATTGCCGCCGCCGAAGCGCGGGCGCACGGCTGCCCGGTGGGCGACGTGCATTTCCACGAGGTGGGCGCGCTTGACGCGGTGGCCGACGTGGTGGGCGTGTGCTACGCGATGGAGCTGCTGGCTCCGGAGCGCGTGGTGGCTTCGCCGGTGCATGTGGGCAGCGGAACGGTACGCTGCGCGCACGGCGTGATGCCCGTTCCGACCCCGGCCACGTCGTACCTGCTGGAAGGCGTGCCGATCTACGGCGGCGCGGTGCGCGGCGAGCTGTGCACGCCGACGGGCGCGGCGCTTTTGCGCGAGTTTGCGTCCTCGTTCGGCTCCATGCCCGCGATGGTGACGGAACATGTGGGAATCGGCGTGGGAACAAAGCAGTTTGAGCAGGCCAACTGCGTGCGCGCCTTCCTTGGGCAGGAGAGCGCCGGGGAAACGGCTCCCGGCAGCGAAGCGAACGGGGAGATCTGCGAGCTGGTCTGCAATCTGGACGATATGACGCCGGAGGAGCTGGCCTTTGCCGCCTCGCGGCTGTTGGAGCTGGGCGCGCTCGACGTGTACCTCACGCCCGGCACGATGAAGAAGGGCCGTCCCGGCCATGTGCTCACCGTGCTCTGCGACCCGCTGCGGGAAGCGGAGTTTGCGCGCCTGATTCTGCGCCACACCACCACCAACGGCCTGCGCGCGCGCCGCTGCGCCAAGTATTTTCTCAAACCGGGCCAGGAGGAAACGGAAACGCCGTGGGGAACGGTGCGCATCAAGACGGCGGAGGGCTTCGGCGTGACGCACCGTAAAATGGAATTTGAGGACGCCGCCGCCCTCGCCCGCAAACACGATATCCCGCTTCCCAAGCTGAAGGACTGAGCCGTGCCGCGAGACGCGGCGTGCGCGGAAATTTTCGTCCAGCTGAAAATTACAGCTAACCTGCCGTGCTGCTCCGTGGCCGGGCCGCGGGCTGCACAGCAAGACCCCCTTGCGACGTCCGATCGCAAGGGGGTCGATTTCTTTTGCCATGGTTCGCCGCGGGACGCGGCGTGCGCGATTTGCGTCAAGGCTCAGCCTTAATTCCTCCCTCTCAAATGGGTTTTTGTTGTTTATACTAGATAGACGGAGAAGAAGGGCATTTTGTTTCAACTTTGAAAAAAATTTATTCCTGCGCGTTTGTTTGATGTTTTCTGGACTTTTCCCCTCATTTGCTGTATAATAGGAGAACAATCTGACCTTGTGGTTAAAAGGGAGGTTCCAACTATGTGGACCAGAGCGCAATTAAAAGCAAACGCCAAATACGCCATGCGCGGACGCTACGGAAAATGTCTGCTCGCCTCGCTGGCTGCCGACGCCATCCCGATACTGTACAGCCTCCTGATCACCATCGTCACCTATGCCACTATCATTCCTCTTTACATCCAGATCTTTCAGGAACCGGAAGTCACGCAGACGGAGGAATGGGCGTGGGGCGTGATGCGCACCATGAACGATCTGAACACACGCGTGAATGCGTCTCAGTTTTTTTACTTTATCCTCTCCATCTTTGTCGTGATGCCGCTGACCGTCAGCGCCGCACGCTTTTTCGTGCACAACCGCTTCGGCCATGTGGATCTCGGATTGATTAAGACGGCCTTTACCGCCAGCTACAGCCGCAGCATGGGAGCCATGTTTGTGACCAACCTCTTCATCTCCCTGTGGACGCTGCTTCTGGTCGTCCCCGGCATTGTCAAGCAGTGCGAGTATTTCATGGTGCCGTGGCTGCTCTCCGACAATCCGAACCTGACCGGCGAGCGCGCCCGCGAGATCAGCCGCATGATGACCGACGGGCAGAAATGGAACATCTTCGTTTTGCAGCTGTCCTTCCTCGGCTGGTATCTGCTGGGCAGTCTTGCGCTGGGCATCGGCATAGTATTCGTCAACCCCTATTACCGTGCCACCTGCGCGGAGCTGTATGTCTGCCTTCGCCAGAACATCCTGCAAAGCGGCTGCGTCACTCCCGCGGAGCTGAACCTGGCCCCGCCCACACCGTGGCCCCCTGTGACGCCCACCCACTGAACGCCGGTTTTCTTTGCACCAAAATAATACGCGGAGCGCCGCCCTTCTCCTGCACGAGAGGACAGCGCTCCGCTTTTTTACGCCTGTCCGGCATACGTCACAAACCGGACGGCAGACGAATAGGATGGAATATCTTTATCTGCCGGAAAGGAGAGACCCCCTATGACGTGTGATCCCCGCTGCTTTCCTCCGTTTTCCCACGGGCCGTGCCCGCCCCCCTGGCCCACAGTGGGACCGACCGGCCCCACCGGGCCAACCGGAGCAACGGGAGCCACCGGGGCAACCGGCCCGGCGGGCGGGGTGACGGGCGTCACCGGCATAACGGGCGCGACAGGGGCCACCGGGGCGACCGGCCCAACCGGAGCGGCGGGGCCGACGGGCGCACCCGGGCCAACGGGTCCCACAGGCCCCACCGGCGCTCCCGGCAGTGTGACGGGGGCAACCGGCCCCACGGGGCCGCAGGGAGCGCCGGGACTGCCCGGCGCACGGGGCGCAACCGGCCCGACAGGCCCGACGGGCGCGACAGGGGCCACTGGCCCGGCAGGCCCCACCGGACCGCAGGGGGCGGCGGGACTGCCCGGCGTACAGGGCGCGACCGGCCCGACCGGCTCACAGGGCGTCGCCGGACTTCCCGGCGCACGGGGCACAACCGGCCCGACCGGGCCGCAGGGTGTTGCCGGGCTTCCCGGCGCACAGGGCGCGACCGGCCCCACTGGCCCACAGGGAGCCGCCGGACTCCCCGGCGCACGGGGCGCGACCGGCCCGACCGGGCCGCAGGGCGTTGCCGGGCTTCCCGGCGCGCGGGGCGCAACGGGAGCCACCGGGCCAACCGGAGCCACAGGGGCTTCCGGCCCCACCGGGGCAACCGGCCCGCAGGGAGTGCCGGGACTGCCGGGTGCACGCGGAGCAACGGGAGCCACCGGAGCGGCTCCCGACGATGTCTTTGCCTCGTTCGCGGTGTATCAGACGCCGTTTACACAGGGCACACAGGTGATTCTGTTTCCGGATATCACGGATCCCACCGGCAATATCAAACCATCCGACAACCTCCAGCAGATTCTGCTGGAACCGGGGTATTATCTCATTACTTACAGCGTCTCGTGTATCTTTACCTCTCCCAGCTATCTGCAAATGACGCCATTCTACAATGGCACCTCACACCTGGAATTTGGAGTCTACTTCGCCACAAGCGCAAACGGATCCAGCGCCTGCGGCTCCACCACCTTCATCGTTTTCGTGCCCTCCGCCACGTCCTTTTCCCTGACGTATAGCGGTTCAACCACCGCCCGCGACGGAGAAGTCACCATCACCTTCCTGAAGCTCAACCGCACCGCGTGAAGACGCAGCTTCAATACAGCACAACCGTGCGCCCCTGCACGGTGCAGCGGCACTCATAGCTCTGCTGGCTTCCCGTTTTCGCGTCCAGCACGGTGTGGAACTCAAAGGAATCCGTTTCATCCGCCAGAAGATACCGCGCGACCAGATAGCGATCCTCCACCACCGCGATGAGATCCCCCAGCTCGCGGGAAAAAACGGTGTGCAGGGAAGCGTGGAACAGGCCGTCGCACGCGAATTCCTCGCCCTTGTCCTCCACCGCGTAAGCACGGAACGGGCCGCTGCCGCCGGAGAGGAACAGCAGCCGCGTGTTCTCTCCGTGGGAGAGAGAGCAAAGCGCTTCCTTCGCGCCCGTCTCCCGGTGCAGCACCACCAACCGTTCATCGTTGTCCGGGAAATACTTCGCGCGGAAATACAGCCCCTGCGCGTCGGCCCCGGCATAGCGAAGCAGGCCGCGCGTTCCCACGCTCAGCACAAGCTCCATCGGCAACTTCGGGTCGCCCGCCTTGATGGACACAATCGCGTCAAGCAGCGGGCACAGCCACACGTTATCATTCACATCGTCGCCCAGCCAGCGCAGGTTGCGGAAGCATTTTTCCTTTTCCGCCTCGTCGCCGTGCGGCTCCAGAATCAGAAGCCGATCGCACCCCGTCACCCGGCAGGGCACCAGCTGCTCCGGCCCCGCTTGGATCAGGCGCGGATCGCGCACATACCAGCAGCGTTCCTCCTCCAGATCATACAGGCAGCACACGCGGTCAAACCCCGTCAGCTTGCGGTAATCCTCAAACAGACCGGCGGTTTTTTCATCCTCCTGTGTCCAGAACAGCAGATGGGCGCTGTCCAGCGCCGTGCAGCCGGTGAAGCCGCCCAGCAGATCCAGCCGCACCATGCGGCGTTCGCGGCCGCTGGCCCGGTCCAGCACAAGCAGCCACACCTCGCTGCCGCCGTCCTCGAGCACCATGAGAAGATCCGCCGCAAAAGGGAAATAATGACGGCGGAACGCGGGATCGTTGAGGATATAGTTTGTAATCACCCGCTCGCGCTTCGTATTCCGGTTGTATTCCAGAAGGAACAGGCTGTTATGCCCTTCTTCCTCCTTTTCCTCGGCATAGCAGAGGGCGTCGCCGGTCAATTCAATCAGCTCGACACGGCTGCTGGTGTAAATATTGCGAAGGTCCTCAATTTTCAAGCGTTCCGCACTCCCCGGCCGGCCCGCATGGGCCGGTTTTTCTCTCAATCAACGGATTTCAGGCTTTCCACCATATCGATCTTTTTCAGCTTCGGGTACATCACCAGATCGACAATCACGGCGAACAGCAGCGTCAGAAGGGCGCTCCACACAAAGCTCATCGGCTGGATGGTCCGCCCGAACATCACCATGTCAATCTCCACCGTCTGGATGACGAAGGAGTGCATGACGATGCCGAACAAGAGCCCGATTCCGCAGCCCAGGAGCGTCAGAAGCGACGTTTCGCGGTAAATGTAGCCCGCGACCTCGCCGTCGCGGAAGCCGAGCACCTTGATCGTCGCCAGCTCCCGCTGGCGTTCCGTCACGTTGATGTTTGTCAGATTATATAATACCACAAAAGCGAGCGCTCCGGCACATAAAATCAGCACAACGATGATGGAATTCAGGCTTTCAATCAGATCGTCGAAGGATTTGCGCGTGTCCTCGGTGAATCCGGCCGTCGAAACGCCCTCCTGCTCCTGAAGCTCCAGGGCGATCGCGTCCCGCTGCTCCTCGTCCGTCTTTGCACAGACGGCGTTCACCTCCGTCGGCTCCACCGCTTCGCCCGTCACCGTCTCGTACAGCTCCGGGGAAATATACACATAGTGCTGCACATAGTTTTCCACCACGCCCGTGACGGTGAACTCCACCCGCTCGCCGTCCTCATTTTCGATCGTGATGGCGCTGCCGGAGGAAAGGCCCAGCAGATCCGCCAGCTTCTCGGTGACAAGCACGGAGCCCTCCTCAAACGCGACGCTCTGCCCGGTGCGGCGGTCGCGCAGATTGATGTAGCGCGGCAGATCCTCCACGTTTTCCGGTACCAGCACATACCCGGAATAGTTCTCGTCCTCCGCCACAACGCTGACGGATTTTTTCATCACGCTCATCCAGCCGTCGAAGGAGTCGCTGTCCAGCAGCGCCCGCGTGCCGTCGCTCACGGTATTCTCTTTGAGACTGATGATGGTATCGTACCGGTAGATCTCCCCGTACTGCTTCCCGATGATGCCGGAGACGGAGTCCTTGATTCCGTAGCCCGTGAGCAGCAGGGCCGTTGCGCCCGCAATGCCCACGATCGTCATGAACAGGCGGCGCTTGTACAGGAAAATGTTGCGGCATGTCACCTTCTGGGTGAATTTGAGCCGCTTCCACACAAAGCCGATATGTTCCAGCAAAATGCGCTTGCCCGCCTTGGGCGACTTCGGAAGCAGCAGCGCGGCAGGCGTTTCCTTCAGCTCGGAGCGGCAGGCGATCGCCGTGGAACCGAGCGTGCACAGCGCGGAGGCCGCGCAGCCGATCAGATCATAGAGCGGCTGGTATACCACCAGCATATCCGGCCCGTTATACATCATCAGATACGCGCTCCAACAGATGCGCGGGAGCGTCTGGTTTCCGATGAAGGTGCCGCCCATGCTGCCGAGGATGCTCGGCACCGCCGCGTAAATCAGATACTTGGAAGCGATCCGCAGCCGCCCATAGCCCAGCGCCTTGTAGGTGCCGATCACGCCGCGCTCCTCGTCCACCATGCGCGTCATGGTTGTGAGGGCGACGAGAGCCGCCACCAGGAAGAACATCGACGGGAACACGGTGGAAAGGGAGTCCATCCGGCCGCAGTCTCCGTCAAAGCTGGCATATCCCATGTTCATCCCGCGATCGAGCACATACCATTCGGGCAGTTCCAGCGTTTCCAGCTCCTCGCGCCCGTCCGCAATCTCCTGCGCGGCGTCGGCCAGCTTTTCCTCGGCTTCCTGCTTGCCGTCCTCATATTCCGCCCAGCCGTCCGCCAGCTCCCGGCGGCCTTCCTCCAGATCGGCGCGCCCGTCCGTCAGCTTCTGCTCGTTTTCCTCGATCTCACGCTCCGCGTCGAGCAGCTTCTGTTCGTTCTCCTGAATCTCGCGCTCACCGTCCAGAAACTCCTGCTTGCCGTCCTCGTATTCCTTCCAGCCGTCCGCCAGCTCCTGCTGTGCGTCGAGCAGCTTCTGTTCGTTTTCCTCGATCTCGCGTTTGGCGTCGATCAGCTCCTGCTCGCCGTCCTCGATCTCCTTTTGCCCCTCGTCCAGCTCGGCTTTCGCGTCGTCCAGCTGGGCTTTCGCGTCCTCCAGCTCGGCCTCGGCTTCCGCAAACGCTTCATCCGCCTCTTTCTTCTTCTCGTTGTATTCGGCTCTGCCCTGGCTCAGCTGCCATTCGGCCTCGCCGATCTGCATCCGTGCGTCCTGATACTGTCCGATGGCGCTTTCCACATAGTCCCGCAGCAGATAAAGGCTCTCCAAATCGAGCGCCATCAGCGCGGCGGCGGCTTCGCTCTCACTCATATTCTGAAGCTTGGCCAGAAAAGCCGGAATCTCGTCCTGCGTCAGGCTCGATCCCTCGTCGGGATCCTCGCCGGGATCCGGCGACCCGCCCCCGAGCAGACCCGCCAGCATTTCCAGCGTGGCGCGCTGATCCTCCGGCAGAGCAGGGTTTTCCAACAGCGCGTTGATATACGCGCCGAGCACGGCCTTTTCCTCGCCGGACAGCGCCATGATCGCCGCCAGCTGCTCCTGCTGGCTCATCGTTTGCAGGCTTGCCAGGAAAGCGGCGGCTTCGGCTTCGCTTGTGATGGACAGCGCGGCAATTTCCGCGCCGCCGGAAAGCGCCGCCTGTGCCGGTTCGTCCTCAGACTGCGCATCCTCGCTTCCGGACTGCGCGCCTTCGCCGCTTCCCATGCTCTCCTTCACCGCGATAATCTGTTCGATGCCATCCAGCGCGCCCACGGCCATATCATACGATTCCCGCTGCTCGGCAAGCTGCTTTTTCGCGTCCTCAATCTGCTTCTGCGCGTCGAGAATCTGCTGTCTGGCGTCGGCCAGCTGCGCGTAGGCCTCCTCCTTCTCGCTTTCGAGCACGGAAACGCCGTGGTCATACTGGTTTTTGCCAAGGAGATAATCGGACCAGCCGTCCGTCCACTTCTGCTTCGCTTCCTCCAAAGACGCTACGCCGTCCTCGTACTCCTGTTTGCCTTCCTCCAGCTGGCGCGCGCCGTCGTCATACTCGGCCTGTCCGTCAACCAGCTCCTGATATGCGTCGTCAAGCGTTTTCCGTGCATCCTCCAGCTCTTGTTTGGCGTCCTCGAGCTGTGCCCAGCCGTCGGCGACCTCCTGCTTTGCGTCGGCGATCTCCTGTTCGCCGTCTTTCAGCTCCTGCTCCGCGTCGAGCAGCTCCTGTTCGCCGTCGAGCAATTCCTGATACGCATCGGCCAGCTCCTGCTCCGCCCTGGCCTTCTCCTCGTCGTAGGTGGCCTGCGCGTCGTCGAGCGCTTCCTCGGCGTCGGCGCGGATCTCCTCATAGCGGATCTCGGATCGCGTTTTTCCCAGTTCTTCGAGCGTGTCGAGCACCGGCTGCACCCATTCTTCATACGACTCGTCGAAGGTATTGAGATCGGCGGCTCCCTCCACGGTCAGGTACAGGTCGGTATAGTATTCCTGCGAAAAATCCTCCTCCAAAAGATACACAAAGCGTTCCAGCGTACCGCTTCCCACGGTGCTGGTTCCCAGCGAGATGGAGAGGTACGACGAGGACTGCACAAAGCCCACCACCGTAAACGTATCGCGGGCCAGCGTGTCGCTGAGCGTGCCGTCCGTGTCCTCCACCGTGATGGTGTCCCCGATTGCAAGGCCGGTCGTATCGCCCACCGGGGGCGCGCTCACCACGCATTCGCCGGACTTCTCCGGCATACGGCCCTCGGTGAGCGTGGGACGATTGAGATAATCGTCTCCGTTTTCCGCGAAATCAGAGGGGAGGGCGTGCAATCGCGTCACCACGTCCTTTTCGCCCATGCGCACAATCTGATCGGTGCTGTAGCCCGCCATGACGCTTTCCACGCCCTCCGTGTTCCGGATGGCCGCCACGTCGTCCTCCGTCAGGCCGAAGGTACCCACAAGGCGCACGTCCATAAAGCGGGTGCCGTCAAAGTAGGCATCCGCTGTGGCCCGCATATTCGGCGCGGTGGTGCGCAGACCGCTGTAGAAGCCCGCCCCCAACGCCACAATAACGAGAAGCGCAAGGAACCGGCTCCACGAATGCGTCACAGCACGCAAAATATCCTTGTGAAACGACTTGACGCGCATGGAGATCCCTCCTGAGAAAAAGCCGCTACCACTCAATCGTTTCCGCCGAAACGGGGGAATCGTTCGTTTCCATCTTCACGACCTTCCCGTTGCGGATATGGATGACGCGATCGGCGATAGCGGTAAACGCAAGATTGTGCGTGATGACGACGACAGTGCGGCCCGTGCTGCGGCAGGTGTCCTGCAAAAGGCAGAGAATCGCCTTGCCCGTCTTATAGTCGAGCGCGCCCGTGGGCTCGTCGCACAAAAGCAGCTTGGGGTTTTTGGCAAGCGCGCGGGCAATCGCCACACGCTGCTGCTCGCCGCCGGAAAGCTGAGCGGGGAAATTGGAAACGCGGTGTTCCAGCCCCACCTCCCGCAGGACCTCCATCGCGTCGAGCGGGTCGCGGCAGATCTCGGAAGCCAGCTCCACATTTTCAAGCGCCGTGAGATTCTGCACCAGATTGTAAAACTGGAACACAAACCCCACGTCGTACCGCCGGTATTCCGTGAGCTGCTTGCGGGTGTAGGAGCTGACAAGGTTTCCGTCGAGCCGGATTTCGCCCCCGGAGCACGAGTCCATGCCGCCGAGCATGTTGAGCACGGTGGTTTTGCCCGCGCCGCTCGGCCCCACGATGACGGTAAACTCGCCTTTTTCGATCACGAAGTCCACGCCGTCCGCCGCCGCGATCTTCTGCTCGCCCATCTGATAAAATTTTGTGACATTGCGAAATTCGACAAACGACACGGCCCTCGCCTCACTTTTTCAGAATAATCCGCGTCACGCCGGGATTGAGGGACAGCAGCTTCGAGGCGATCCGGCGGTGGCGCAGCCGCAGGCGCACCATGTCGCGCAGGGCGTGGCCGCCGTTGTGCCCATGAATCACCACAAGCTCCTCCAGAGAGGGATCGGCCCGCGTCAGAAGCTGCTCCAGCCGTTTCTTTGCCTGCTCCTGCGACATGCCGTGGATATCCACCTCCATGCTGCGGGGCTTTCCTCCCCTTTGGGCCATCCCGTCCGCTCCCTTTCCTCTCGTTTCCACTCTGTTCCCATACTATGTTTATTATACTTCCACCGCATAAAAAAGGAAGAAATATTCATGAACTTTTTGTTCTGTTTTCATGATTTCAAGCCGAATCCGCGCATGGCGTGCAGGATGTGAAGCTCCATCGCGGCGCGGGCGGCCAGCGCGTCCCGGGCGGCCAGCGCGTTCATGAGCATCCGGTGATCCGCGCGGGTATCGCGCACCACGCCCTCGTATTCCCCGGAAAGGCGCACGCCGGAGTCAATCGCCTCATAGATGACGGGCAGCAGCCGTTCCACAAACTCGTTGTGCGCGGCCATGGCAATCGCCTTGTGAAACGCTCGCTCCGATTCCGTGCGGTCCGCGCCGCGCTCGATTTCATCCTCCTCGCGTTCGCCGTAAAAAAGGATCCGGGACAGCTCGCTGTCCGTGGCGCGCTGGGCGGCATAGTACGCCGTCTGCGGCTCGACCATCAGGCGCAGCTCATACACGGAGCGCAGGTCGACGGGATCGCGCAGAAGCTCGCCGCGATCGAGCGGCCGTTCGTGCTCGCCGCGCTGTACCACAAACGTGCCCAGCCCGCGCCGCACCTCCAGCACATGGCGCGACGAGAGCAGGCGGATCCCCTCGCGCAGCGTGGTGCGGCTCACGCCGAGCCGCGCTGCCAGCTCAATTTCTCCCGGCAGGCGGTCGCCGGGGGCAAACTCCTTCTCAATCGTGATGAGGGACAAGATCTCCTCGGCGGCTTTCTGCGCCAGGCTGTTTTTCTTTTGTTCCATGTCCGGCATTCCCCTTTCGGATCCTTGGCCTTTCCAAAACAAAAAAGGGATCGCCGGAATGCCGCGCGCACCCAGGCGATCCCCTCGCAGGCCGTCTTATTTAAAATTCTTTCCCAGCTTGCGCTTGAGAAGCTCGCGCAGGCCGTCCGCGTCTCCCACGGTGAAGCCGTCCTTCGCGATGTAATACGCCTGTTCCTCTCCGAAGTACAGGTAGAAATAGTTCTTTGTCTCATAGGCGCGCGTAATCTGGAAATACGGATACACCGACGCGGACTGGATTCCGGCAATGCGGAAATCGTCCTCGCGGAAGGTGTACTCATTTTCCTTCACACGCGATTTCTTGAACGTCGCCATGACGTTGTTGAACAGCTTGCCGGGCATCAGGCACATCCAGACCACCAGGAACACGGCGGCGGCAAAGAAGATCAGCTTCATGTACCACTCCGCGTCCACCAGGAACACAGCGGCCAGAATCAGCAGGGCAAACACGCCGTAGCCGATCATCAGACCGAGACGGCGGCGGGAGAAATGGAACCGCACAAAGGCGTGTGCGACTTCCTCATTATAGGCCGTGGTATTGCGCAAAAGGGCTTTCGGCTCCTCGAGCGGCGTACCGGCGGCAGCGGCTTCCTCTTCCAGCTTTTTCTGGGCGCGGCGGTAGTCGGAAAGCATATCCGCCAGACGGCGGCGCTCCTTCATGGCGTGTCCGCGGCGAACGCGCAGCACAATGCCCGCCGCAATCAGCACGATAATCAGCAGAAGGGGGAACAGGAGCGAGACAATCGCTTCCCCATCCAGCTCAACCTCCGGCTTCTTCTGCACCTCGGTGATGTGCACGCTGTCCGCGATCGTCTGGATCAGATCGGCCTGCTCCTGCGTCATCGAGCCCTTTGCCACGCTGTCCACCGTGACGGAAAAGCCGTTCACGACGGTGACATAGCACAGCTCCTCCATCTCGCCCGTCTCCTCGCTGTCGACCTTCAGGCGAATCTTGAAGAAGGGGCGCTCCGGCTGATCGTCATACCGCTCGACGACGTATTCTTTGAGCGTCTCGTCCTGCTGCCCGTCCTCCTGGCGCATCGTGTCAAGGAATTCCTCGAACTCCTCGTCCGTGAGTGTGGAGAGGTCAAAGACCGACTGCGTTGTGGAGGATTCCTTTTTCGCCAGGTTGATTTGCAGCTGCTGATCCTGCGAAACGGCAGTCAGATAGATGTTGTAATCCTGCATCAGCTTGAGCTGCTCCTGCGCGTCCGTGAATCCTGCCTTTTCCAGATCCGGATGCGGGCTCAGCACGTTGAAATCGGACTGCTCGAACACATACAGATCGTCCGGCAGCTCCACCGTCAAATTCATCTCGTCGATGGTGTACGTTGTGCCTGCGGCAAAGGATGGCGCCGCACAGCCGATCACCAGCATCACAGCGCACAACAGGGATAGAATTCGTTTGCTCATGTCAGTTCCTCCGTCTACGGGGTGGTTTCCCGGCCTCTTTTCCGGTTTGCCCCCTATTATACAACAATTCCTCTTTAAGATCCAGATTGAATCTGGACGGCGGAGTTTGGTAACACCGGTGCTAACCGTCCGGAAAAAATCGCTTCGCTGTTTTTCCTGGCTTTCTCGGGCTTCGCATGGGATTTTATGGGGCTCTGCCCCAAACCCCGCCGCCTTTGAAAAGGCGGGCGAAACTTTCCTGTTTTGCCCTTTGGCAGCCCGGCATTTTCCTTTTCTTAACAATCCTTAATGTTTCGTAAAGGCTGAGAAAAGAGGAGGAAGGTAGAATGAACCCAACACAAAGGGGAAGTTCCCCGGGAACAGGAGGGATCGGCATGGAAGAAACGTGCCTGCGCGACAGGCCGATCATCGAGGTGCGGGACGTGCGCAAGGAATACCCGCTCGACGGCGAAACGGTGGTGGCGCTCAAACGAATCAACCTGCGGATCCGGCGCGGGGAGATCTGCTGTATCTTCGGAACGTCCGGATCGGGAAAAAGCACGCTGCTCAACCAGCTCGCGGGCATGGAAAAGCCGACGCGCGGCGAGGTGAAAATCGGGGGCGCGTGCATTTCGCGGATGAGCGAAAACGAGCTGGCCGCGTTCCGGCAGCGCCACCTCGGCTTTGTGTTTCAGTCCTATAACCTTCTGCCGAACCTGACGGCCACGGAAAACGTGGCGATGCCGCTGATGTTCCGGGGCGTTCCGCGCGTACAGCGGGAAAAGGCGGCGCGCGAGCTTTTGTGCCGCGTGGGGCTGTCCCACCGTCTGGATCATTTCCCCAGCCAGATGTCGGGCGGCCAGCAGCAGCGCGCGGGAATCGCCCGCGCCTTCATTGCCCGGCCCGACGTGGTGTTTGCCGACGAGCCGACCGGAAATCTCGACTCGAAAACCACCGTGGAGATCATGGACATGATCTGTTCCTTCTCCCGGAAATTCCATCAGACCATTCTTCTCGTCACCCATGACCCGGAAATGGCGGCTTATGCCGATCGCATTGTGCGGCTCATTGACGGCGAGATTGTCAGCGACGAAACGACAAGGAGGAAATCATGATGCGTTCCGCTTTCTTCAAACGCTCCGCGGCGCTTCTGTGCGCCGTTCTGCTTCTGTTCACCCTCGCGGTCCCCGCCTTTGCCGAGGGCGATCTGCCCGAGGACGGCACGTTCTTTGCCGTGGGCTACCGCCTGTCCGTCGGCTCCTCCACGCCCGGACGGCTGGGACGCGGCTCCACGGCGGATATCACCGTCACGGTGAAGAACGTTTCCCTCTCGGCAAACACGTTTTCCGCCGACCAGTACGATTTCAGCAAGCTGATCGACAGCTTCTCCGAGGGGACGGCCAAGGTCACCACCGAATCCAAGGGCTCCGACCCGCTGGTGATCAAGGTGCGTTTTTCCCGCATGAAATATTCCGGCTCCGGGCAGAGCCTGCGGTTTCAGATCACCCGCAAGGACACCGGCGCGTCCCAGCTGATCGAGCTGACCATCGCGGAAGCGCGCGGCACGGACGAGGGCGCTTCCCAGCCCGCGCCGGAGCCGCAGGTGCTCGTCTCGTGCAGCGGGCCGCAGACGCCGCTGGAAGCGGGACAGGAAGCGGAATTCACCGTATCCTTCCGTAACCTCAGCGACCTCGAACTCAAATCCCCCGTCGCATCCTTCACGCCCTCGGAATCCCTGACGATCTCCGGCGGCTCCTACTCCTTCCTGCTCGACCCCATCAAGGCCAAGCAGACCGGAAGCGTCAAGGTAAAGCTGAAAGCCTCGGACTCCATCTCCTCGCCCGCCCAGTCGCTCCAGGCCGACCTGAAATTCACCTATTTCAACAATGTCTCCGAAGCGCAGGCGACCGCGTCCGACAAGCTTCCCATTCTGACCATTGCGCGCGGCGGGGAAGCCCCGCCCGTGGTGCTGGCCTCCCGCTCCACGCTGAAAAAGCCGATTGCCGCCGGGGAAACGGCTTCCCTGACCGTCACCTTCTCCAACAAAGGCGACGTAAAGCTTCTGTCTCCCGTGGCATCGTTTACGCCATCGGACGCGCTGCTCATTGAGAGCGACGCGGGAAGCGTGCTCCTGCCGGATCTCGATCCGGGCCAGACGGCTTCCGTCTCTCTGACGCTCCGCGCGCTGCCGGAGATCTCCTCCGCGAATCAATCCATTCAGGCGGATCTGAAATTCACCTACAGCGCGGGCGGAACCATGACGCAGGGCTCGTCCTCCGACCGGCTCAGCGTCCCCGCGAACCCGACCGGTTCCTCCTCCGGGGAGGGCGCGGAAGCTTCCGTGCCGCACATCGTGGTGAGCGATTTCTCCTATGGTGGAGAGAGCGTCGACGCGGGCAGTAATTTTGATCTCAAGCTGCATTTTGAGAATAAGGGAAGCCTGCCGATCGAAAACATCCTTCTGATGGTGGACGGCGGCGAAAACTTCACGTTGTCCGGCGGTTCCAGCAGCTTTTTCTTTGCTTCCCTCGCGCCGGGAGCCGGGCAGGATCAGACCCTGCCGCTGCAAGCCCTGCCCGCCGCGAAAAGCGGGGCGCAGAGCGTGGCGCTCTCGTTCAAATATGAGTATGTGGACGGCACAAAGCGCGGCGCGGGCAGCGAGGACATCAAGCTTTCCATGCCCGTCGTGCAGCCGGACCGCTTCGAGATCAGCTCCCCGCAGATCCCGGAATCCATCAACGTCGGGGAGGAAACCGTTCTCACCATTCCCTATGTGAACAAGGGCAAGAGCGAGATCGCGAACGTGGAAGCTTCCGTCACGGCGGAGAACATCGACACGCCCACAAAATCGCAGTACATCGGCAATATTGCGGCGGGCGCGGGCGGAAACATCGGCTTTGTGCTCACGCCGGAGGAATCAGGGCCGATCCCGCTTGTGCTGAAAATCACCTATGAGGATTCCAACGAAAAGGTACAGGAAAAAGAAATTTCCGTGGAAATCTTCGCGGAGGAGCTGCCCATGGATCCGCTGCCGGACGGCGATCTTCCGCCGGAAGACGGGGAGGGGAATTCCTTCCCGTGGGCTCCCGTGCTCGGCGGGACGGGCGCGGCCGCGCTCTTTGCAGGCGGCGGGGTGATCTTCGCCCTGCGCGGCAGAAAGAAGAAACAGCAGTCCGCCGCGTCGTGGAGCGGCTGGGACGATCCCAACGACGAGGAAGCGCTGGCAAACTGGAACGAAGCAGCGGAAGAACCGGAATTTTCGGAAGAGCCGGAAAGCTCTGACCCCTTCCGCGCAGGCTCCGATCCCGACGAATGGGGAGAGCCGGAGGAGGACACGGAAAGGGAGTGGTGACGCGTGAATCGAAACGACCTGTTCCGCATGTGCAGGCAGAATCTTCTGCGGCGCAAATCGCGGACGTTCCTGACGGTGCTCGGGGTGATTATTGGGTGCTGTTCCATCGTGGTGATGGCGTCCATCGGCATCGGGATGAAGGAGGCGCAGGAGCGTCTCCTGTCCCAGCTCGGGGATCTCACGATCATCACGGTCACGCCGCCGCAGGGCGGACGCGGCAAACAAAAGCTCGACGACTCGTTTCTCACACAGGCGCGCAGGCTCGACGGCGTGCGCGCCGTCACTCCAATGCTGACGCTTGACGGCGTTTCCACCACCCTGTCCACCGGTGTAAACAACCGTTTCCAAGCCGACTGGTCAACCATCTGCGCCTACGATCTCGCACAGCTCGAATCCATGGGCTATCAGATTCTGGAAGGCCGTCTGCCGCAGAAAAGCGGGGAAATCCTTGTGGGCCAGTATTTCGCCTATAACTTCAAGGACACGCTCCGCCCGGACGGCTTCAACACCATTGACCGCTACAGCGGCGAGCCGGACGAAAACGGGAATTACCCGCCGCCGCCCGACCCGTATTTCCAGCCCCTCACGCAAAATCTGACCATTTCCGCCGAGACGGACACGGCATCCTATCCCTTTTCCTACAAAATCGTGGGCGTTCTCAAGGAGGACAACTCCAAGGGCTACGAAACGTCCGAGGGCGTTATCATGAGCCTGTCCGACCTTCAGGCCATCACAGCCAAGGTGCAAAAGGGCGGCAGCGCGAAAAAACCGGAATACGGCTCGGTGCTGGTGAAAACAGCCGGCCTCGCCGCCGTCGCGCCGGTGGAAAACACCATCAAAACGCTCGGATACCCCACGGAATCCATGGAGAGCATCCGAAAGCCGATGGAGGAGGAAGCGCGTCAGAAGCAGATGATGCTCGGCGGGCTCGGCGCGATTTCGCTCTTTGTCGCGGCGCTCGGCATCGCGAACACGATGATGATGTCCATTTCCGAGCGCACCCGCGAGATCGGAATCATGAAGTCGCTCGGCTGCTATATCTCGGACGTGCGCACGCTGTTTCTGCTCGAAGCCGGGGCGATCGGGCTGATTGGCGGGCTGATCGGGTGCCTGATCAGCTTCCTTGCCTCAACCGCCATCAACTTTTTCTCCCTCGGCCCGCCCGCCATGGAGAACCTGCTTCCGGCCATCGTCGGCGGGGAAGGCGTGAACCGCATTTCGGTCATTCCTCTCTGGCTCTACGCCTTCGCCATCCTCTTTTCCATCCTCATCGGCGTCGGCTCCGGCTACTATCCCGCCAACAAAGCCGTCAAAATCCCCGCCCTCGAAGCCATCCGCCCAGGCTGAGCCTGGACGCACTTCGCGCACGCCGCGTCCCGCGGCGAACCACGGCAAAATACATCGACCCCCTTGCGATCTTTCGTCGCAAGGGGGTCTTGTCCTGTGGCCCGCGTTGGTTTCACGGAGAGAACCAGCAGGTTGGCTGCAATTTTCAGCTGGGGTGTGATTTTTTGCGCTTCGCCTGCGTATTCCCTGATTTCTTCCGTAGGACCGTACCTCCAACGCACGGAAAACCTCGCGCCCTGGCTAACGCCAGTTCGCGGTCTGAAGCATAATTTTGCAGGCTTCGCCCGGAAAATTACGCTTCAGCAGCTGGGCGTTATCCGCAAGCCTGCATAGAACCGTACCCCAACCCACGGAAACATTCGAAATTATTCCCCACGCTAATTTCAAATGTTTCCCCCCACCAGCCGGCCAGTCTTGCGCGTCAGCGCAAATTTGGCCGGCCGTGACGGGGGAAAGGGGGCGGCAAACCAACGTAGAAAACAAAGCGCGGGGTTCGAAGGGGCAAGGCCCCTCGCGGTTCTTTCC
>DVGZ01000069.1 GCA_018712435.1 Candidatus Caccousia avicola | reverse complement strand
CGCTCGGAAATGAAGCGGCGAAGCTTCGCAACGTCCTTGTAATCGATCGTCTCGATCTTATCAACGCAGAAACTGCAAACCTTTTTGCGGCCTTTACGTCCGCCGGAGCGGCGCTCGGGTCTGTCATTTCTCTCAGCCATGACAAAAGCCTCCTTTTCACAATAATAGGGGAGACGCGGATCAGAACGGCAGATCGTCGTCCGTGGGGACCTCCTCGAAGTCACCGGTATCGCCGCTTACATAAGCGGGAGCGGCCTGCTCCATTGCGGAAGCCGGACGCTGCTGGTAGCCGCCCGGTGCAGCCGGGGGAGGAGTACCGTAGCTGGCGCCGCCGCCGTAGCTGTCGCGCTTCGGTTCCGCAAAGTGAACGTTATCCGCGACGATCTCGACAGCCTTGCGCTTGTTGCCGTCCTTGTCGGTATAGGAGCGGGTCTGAATGGAACCCTGTACGGCGATTTGCTGGCCCTTGTGGAAGTACTTGCAGACAAATTCCGCGGTACTGCGCCACGCGACCACGTCAATAAAATCAGCCTGCCGATCGGTGCCGGCCTTGACATAAGACCGATCCACCGCGACGGTAAAGCTGGTGACGGCAATATCACCGGAGGTGTGCCGAAGCTCGGGATCGGCCACCAGACGGCCCATAATAACTGCAACGTTGAGCATTCAAACCACTCTCTTTCCGTCCTTACGCGTCTTTCTTCACAATGAGGGAACGAAGGACACCGTCGGTGATCTTGTAAATTCTGTCCAGCTCAGCCGTGAAAGAAGCCGCGCTGGTGAAGTTGATCAGAGCGTAATAGCCCTCGGTCTCCTTGTTGATCTCGTAAGCAAGACGGCGCTTGCCCCACTCGTCAACGCTGTCGACCGTACCGTTTGCCGCGATGAGGTTCTTGAACTTCTCAACGAGAGCGGCAATGCCGTCGTCACCCAGCTTTGTGGAAAGGATGAACACAGTTTCATAGGAATGTTTCACATCAGGCATTGTTTGCACCTCCTTTTGGACTTTTGGCCCCGGATCCTTGTCCGGAGCAAGGATATCGCATCGCATTTGCGCGATGAACAGAACAATTATATCAGCCCCTGACGGGAAAGTCAAGAACGAAAATGCGGGGTGGAAAACGAGGAAATCACAGCGTTTTCGCCAATTCCTTGATATACTTGCGGAAGTCCGCGCCGATCTCCGGATGGTTGAGAGCCACCTCGCAGGAAGCCTGCATGATGCCAAGCTTGTTGCCCATATCGTAGCGCGTTCCGGTGAAATCGACGGCGACCATTCCGCTGCGCCGCGCCATGGTGCACATGGCGTCGGTCAGCTGAATTTCGCCGCCCGCGCCCGGCTCCGTGTGGTCCAGAATATCGAAAATGTCCGGCGTAAGCACGCAGCGCCCCAGAATGGAATAGAGGGACATGATCTTGTCCGGGGTGGGTTTCTCGATCATATCGGTGCATTTAAAATAGTTGTCGCGAATCGGCTCCACTTTCAGGGAGCTGTATTTGGTGATAGCCTCGGCGGATACCTGCTTGACGCCGAGCACGCCGGTGCCGAATTCCTCATAGGCGCGGATCAGCTGACCGCAGGCCGGATCCTCGCCGATGATCACATCGTCGCCGTAGAGGACGGCAAAGGGCTCGTTTCCGACAAAGGAACGGGCGCGGCTGACCGCGTGTCCCAGCCCGCGCGTTTCCTTCTGACGGACGAAATAGAAGTTGGCAAGATGCGAAATGTCCACCACCTCGCGCAGAATATCGGCCTTTTGCGCGCCGCCGCTGGTCAGCTTTGCTTCGAGCTCCGGCACACGGTCAAAATGGTCCTCAATCAGGCCTTTGCCGCGGTTTGTGATGATCAGAATATCGGTGATGCCGGAGCGGACAGCCTCCTCCACAATATATTGGATAGCGGGCTTGTCCACAATCGGCAGCATTTCCTTGGGCATGGATTTGGTAGCCGGAAGCACACGCGTTCCCAGTCCGGCCGCGGGGATCACAGCTTTGGTAATTTTCATTTTCACAAAACTCCTTCCTGATGGATCGCCGGACAGCTGCCGGCGTTTTTCGGGGAGAGACTCAAATCAAAAGCCAGAGGCGGGGCAGATAGACCGCCAGCATGTACGCAATCATCAGACCAACGGCAAGCGGCGTATTGACGCCGCCCTGAGTCCGCAGCTGCATTTCCCGATCGGCAGGCTCCGGGAAGTTGGCGTCAATCGTTTGAATTTTCCGCGTGCAGAATTTCCGGTAAGTCTTGTTGGCCTTGATGCCGGTGACGATCATAATGACAAGCTGCACTACATTCAGCACGCGGGGCAGAAAGATCAGAATCAGCTCCCATGCGGGCTGCTGGGCCAGAAGGGAACCGAGCTGCATCAGCTGCGCGGAGGAGGGCATCATCGTGTCCAGATCAATGCCGACCTGACTCATCAGCCGGAGAAGGATATCCTCGGACGCGTAGGAGCAGTAAAGCGAGAGAAAATAAATTCCCGCCATCACTGCGGTGAGGAGCGCGCCGAGCTTGTACTGCTTGCGGTAGAGCATCCAGCCGCCGGTGCAGAGAAACGCGCAGAAATTGAACCGGTTGCGGCGGAATTTCTTCTGATTGGTAAAGACGGGCAGATAATATTGTGTGTTGGCCTGCACGAATTTAGCCATGTCCGAGGCGGAAACACCGTCCAAATCCTCGTCGGGCTTGACGCCGCCGAGCGGGTCAAAGAAAAAGGCGGCGGGGCCTCCGGGGAAGGGCTGGTTGGGATTCTGTCCGTCCTGCCCGCTTCCGCCGTATGGAGAGGATTGACCGTATGGGGGCGTCTGGCCGTAAGGCTGTCCCCATGGATTCTGGGGCTGCTGCTGTCCCTGCGGGAAATCGGTGGGGGAAGGGGTGGCGCCGTAGCGGCTGTTGAACTGTCCGTAGTTGTTTTGCGGTCCGATCGGAGGTTCCTCCGTCAGAGACATGCCGCAATGGTCGCAGAAAAGCGCGCCGGGAGCGTTTGGCTTTCCGCAGCGGGGGCAGCGCTTTTCCTCCGCTGAGCCGCTGGAAGTGCGGGGATTTTTCCAGGCCTGACCGGTTCCGTGCTTGTCGCTGAAAATACAGTGCCCTTCCTGCTGATAGCAGTGCCTGTGGTAAGGAGCTCCGCATTCCGGACAGACGACGATATCGTCCTCGGCGCTGAAAGGCTTCCCGCACACGGGGCATTGAATGCCGGTGTAGTCGATCATAAGCAGTATCCTCCTAAAAAGGGCGGCCTCGCCGTCCAGGGAATCCGGGTAACTGCATCTATTGTATATTTTTTTTTGAAAAACTGCAACTTGAAAATCAGGAAGTTTTCACGGTATTCACAATTTTTACAGCATGGCCATGAAAAAAGACGGCCTGTCTTTACATTTTTCGGAAAATCCCGTATAATAAAAAAGAGTTTGCTTGTATCAATTTTAATCATCCCATGACGAATGGGATGTGGAAAGGCTTGTGTGACCGGATATGCTGCAATTTGATGAAGTGCGACTGGAACTGGAGGGGCTTGAACCGGAGATCAAGGATCTTGCCGAGGCGCTGGGGCTCAAGGCGATGGCGAATGAGGCGGCGGAGCTGGATATGAAGGCTTCCGAGCCCGGCTTTTGGGATGATACGCAGCGCTCCCAGAAGATTCTACAGCGTTCCAGCTATCTGAAAAATAAAATCGCTGCCTATGAAAAGCTGCAATCCTCCTATGAGGATGCGCTTGCGCTTGTGGAGCTGGCCAATGAGGAAGGCGACCTCACGCTTCTTCCCGAAGCGCAGGAGGAGCTGGAAAAGATTCGCTCCTCGCTGGAGGAGCAGCGCCTGTCCACGCTCCTGACGGGGGAGTACGACTCCAAGAACGCGATTCTCACCTTCCATGCGGGCGCAGGCGGCACGGAGGCGCAGGACTGGGCCGAGATGCTGTTCCGTATGTATAACCGCTGGGCGGAGCGTCACGGTTATAAGGTGACGACGCTGGATTATCTCGACGGCGAAGAAGCGGGCCTGAAAAGCGCCAGCATTCTGATCGAAGGGGAGAACGCCTACGGTTTCCTCAAAAGCGAAAATGGCGTTCACCGTCTGGTGCGCGTTTCTCCGTTTGACGCTTCCGGCCGCCGCCATACCTCCTTTGCTTCGCTTGAAGTGATGCCGGAAATCGACGACACCGTAGAGGTGGAGATCAACCCCGACGATATCAAGATGGAGGTTTACCGTGCCAGCGGCGCGGGCGGACAGAAGGTTAACAAGACCTCCTCCGCTGTCCGTCTGATCCATATTCCCACCGGGATCGTGGTTTCCTGCCAGGTGGAGCGCAGCCAGTATCAGAACCGCGACGTGGCCATGCGCATGCTCAAATCAAAGCTTCTCGAAATCAAAGAGCGCGAGCATCTGGAGAAAATCGAGGATATCAAGGGCGATCAGAAGGAGATTGCCTGGGGCAGCCAGATCCGCTCCTATGTGTTCATGCCTTACACGCTGGCCAAGGACCACCGTACCGGCTTTGAAAACGGCAACATCAACGCGGTGATGGACGGCGATATCGATGGCTTCATCAATGCGTATCTGAAGGCGCAGAGTCTCGGCACGCTGGGAAACTACGGCGACGAGTAAGCAAAAGAAAGAAAAAGGAAAAAAGGAGACGCCGCGGCGTCTCCTTTCTGTTTATCTTTCGGAGAACGGGCCATACTAGAGTTGCCGGTCTGTGCAGAAGAAATAGAATTTTCATAAAATGCGAAAGAAAACGCGGGCGCGGGTGAGCGAAATTCACAATCTTGCGGCGCGGCGCGGCGGCAAGGGCATCGATCCGTCTTGACAGCACTTCGGAATGCATGTATTATAAATGTAATGTTTGTGTCCGGAATCTTTTCCCCCGTGTCTGCTCCTGCCGAGGCGTGTGAGCAAAAGGGGCGGGGAAGACCAGCGAGCCAGGCTCTTTGGTGTTTGTGAGACAGAAAAACATAAAAAATTTGCCGCGAGGGCGGTGGGGGCGTTATGTCTGGCGCATGAGATGCGGCCGGACTCTTTTTCCTTATGCCCGGCGTTCCGCGGAGTTGGGGGTTATGTAATTTGTCAGATGAAAATGCAATCGGATTGTATGGGAAAATTGAGCCAATCAGAAAACCGGCGGATCAGGAGATCGGCGGGAACGCCGTCTCTCTGACGGAAGCGCAGGGCGTTTCCGGGGAAAACCGGCAGGAGACGCAGAAGGAGCCGCGCCAGCGCAAGCCGCGCCGCCGCGCGCCGCAGAAAACGGAAGAGAAGGCGGGCGCGCAGGAGAAGGCAAGAGCCGGACGCGCCGCCGCTTCGGAGGAGAAAAAAGCGCCTGCCCGGGGAAGAAGGGAATCCGCGCAGAACGCGGCGCCGAAGAACACACAGAAACCGGCCCGGACGGCGGGAACAAAGCAGCCGCGCCAGCAGAACGGCAGAAGGGGAAAGGCGGCTCCCGCAAAACCGCCCGTGCGGGTGTATTTCCTGGGCGGCCTGAATGAGATCGGAAAGAACTTTACGCTGTATGAATGCGGCGAGGATATGATTATCGTGGATTGCGGCATGGCCTTCCCGGACGGCGATATGCTCGGCGTGGATCTCGTCTTGCCCGACTTCACCTTTGTGGAGCGCAACGCGGATCGCATCCGCGGAATCGTGATCACCCACGGGCACGAGGACCACATCGGCGCGCTGCCGTATCTGCTTAAACGTGTAAACCTGCCCGTGTATTCCACGCGCCTTACGATTGGCCTGATCGAGGGCAAGCTGCGCGAGCACGGCCTGCTCGGAAAGGCCCGTCTCAATGTGGCGAAGCCCGGCGACACCGTTCGCTTGGGCTGCTTTGATGTGGAATTTATCCATGTGAACCATTCGATCCCGGACGCGGTGGCGTTCGCTCTGCATTGTCCCGCGGGCGTTCTGATCCACACGGGAGACTTCAAGATCGACTGCACGCCCGCGCAGGGAGAGATGATCGATCTGGGCCGTCTCGCGCAGCTGGGTAAGGAGGGTGTTCTGGCGCTTCTGCCTGACTCCACGAACGCGGAGCGTCCCGGCTTTACGCCCACGGAGCAGAAGGTGGACAATTCCTTTGAAAACCTGTTCCGCCGCGCGGAAAACAGCCGTCTGATCATCGCAACCTTCGCGTCCAACATCGGCCGCGTGCAGCAGATCATCAACTGCGCCGTGCGGTATGGCCGGAAGGTGGCTCTTTCAGGCCGTTCGATGCTCAATGTGATGGGCATCGCGATGGAACTGGGATACTTGGAGGTCCCGGACGGCGTGCTGATCGATATTGACATGATCAGCCGGTATCCGAAGGAGCAGATTGTGCTGGTGACGACAGGCAGCCAGGGCGAACCGATGAGCGCACTGGCCCGTATGGCCTTTGCGGACCATCGCAAGGTGGAGGTGGGCCCCGGCGACTTTATCATCATTTCCGCCAATCCCATCCCCGGCAACGAAAAGACGGTGGGCAATGTGGTTGACGAGCTGATGAAGCGCGGCTGCCAGGTGGTGTACGAATCCATGTATGAAGTTCACGTTTCCGGCCATGCCCGCCAGGATGAGCTGAAAATCATGCAGGGGATTGTGCGTCCGAAATATTTCATTCCGATACACGGCGAGCAAAAGATGCTGCAAAAGCATGCCGCTTTGGCCCGCAGTATGGGAATTCCGGACTCGCGCATCTACATCGGCGATATCGGCGATGTGCTGGAGTTGAGCGAGAGCGGCATGAAGCAGGTCGGCACGGTTCCGGCCGGGCGCGTTCTGGTGGACGGTCTCGGTGTGGGAGATGTGGGCAGCGTGGTGCTGCGCGACCGCAAGCATCTCGGCGAGGACGGCCTGATCGTGGTGGTCTGCACGATTTCGAGAGAAACCGGCCATGTCGTGGCGGGGCCGGACGTTGTTTCCCGTGGGTTTGTGTACGTTCGGGAATCCGAGCCGCTGCTGGATGACGCACGCGCGCTTGTGAACCGCATTCTGAATGAGTGTGCCGACAACGGTGTGCGCGAATGGGGAACGCTCAAAACGAAGGCAAAGGATGCGCTGTCGCGTTTGCTTTATGACAGAACGCGCCGCAGTCCGATGATTCTCCCCATCATCATGGAGGTCTGATTCAGGCAAAATTGTGAGGAGCGCGCCGTGCACGCGGATTTGTGAAGGAGTGGGCTGCTTGAAGAAAAAAAGGGTATGGGCTGCTTCCCCGGTATTCTACATCCTGTCTGTCCTGCTGTTTGTGATGGCGGGAATCAGCTGGTTTCAGGGGAATACCGCGCTGTTTGCCGTGGAGCTTGTCGCGGCGGCGCTCGCCGTCGCGGCGGTGATCCTCTCCACGGAACACTTCAAGGCATATGTCGCAGCGGCTCTCAAAAGTGCAAAATCCGTTCTGGGTGCGGAGGAATATGGCAATCTGCGCGATTTTACGATGCCCGTGGCCGTGATTGGCGAAGCGGATGATATTGTATGGGTCAACGATGCGTTTCTGGCCACCGTCAGCCCGGGTCGTGAGCTTCGCGGGGAGAGTGTGCTCAAGCTGATTTACCCCAAGACGCTCCAGCAGCTTCTGGAAGCCGGCGGCACGGATATTGCGCTCGAAGACCGTCAGTTTACCGTTTTTGCCAGCCGGACGGAGAGCGGCGCGATTCTGTATTTTGTCGACGATACATATTATAAGGAGATTAACCGCGAATTTGAGGAGACGCGTCCCGTTGTCGCTCTGGCTTATTTTGACAACCGGGAGGAGCTGGCCCGCGATTCCAGCGGGATGGAGGACGCGCGTATTGCATCCGAGGTGGAGTCGTGTGTCAACGAATGGGCTGTCTCCATGGGCGGCTTCTGTAAGCGTCTTTCCGGCGGCCGGTATCTGATTCTGACGGACGAGGGGCATCTGCGCACCGCGATGGAGAACCGTTTTGAGGTGCTTGACGCTGTGCGCCGCGTCAAAGGCGGGGAAAACCGCAGCGCGACGATTTCCATGGGTGTGGCGCGCGGAGCGGCAAGCTTGCAGGAAGCCGAGCGCTGGTCAAGAGCGGCGCTGGATATGGCGCTGGGCCGCGGCGGCGATCAGGTGGCCGTCAAACAGAAGGGCGGAGCCTACTCCTTCTTCGGCGGCCTTTCCAAGGGCGTGGAGAAGCGTGATAAGGTGCGCACGCGCGTCATTGCCGCGACGCTGGCCGACCATGCGCGCGCCAGCGACTGCATTTTCCTGATGGGGCATAAATTTTCCGATCTCGACGCGGTGGGCGCGGCTGTCGGCCTATGGAGTGCGATGACCAAGGCGGTCGGTATGCCTGCCTATGTGGTGATCAACCGTGGGCAGACGTTGGCGGGGCCGGTGGTGGAGAGCATTGAAAGCCAGGGGCCGGATTCGCCCCATGTGTTCATCTCTCCGGCGGAAGCCGTCGCCATGGTAACGCCCAAAAGCCTTTTGATTGTGGTGGATACTCATTCGCAGGATTTTGTCGAAAGCCCGGAGCTGCTCGACGCCTGCCAGCGTGTGGTGGTGATTGACCATCACCGCATGATGGTGCGCCATATCGAAAACGCTCTCGTCTTTTACCATGAGCCGTATGCCAGTTCTGCGAGTGAGATGGTGGCGGAGTTGGTGCAGTATCTCGGCGAAAACTGCCTGAACCGTCGGGAAGCGGGGGCGCTGCTTTCCGGTATCACGCTGGATACCAAGAACTTTGTGCTGAAAACGGGTGTGCGCACCTTTGAGGCTGCGGCATACCTGCGCCGCCGTGGGGCGGATACGGTGGAGGTCAAGCGGATGTTCTCCGACTCGATCGAAGCTTATAAGAAAAAATATGAAATTGTCTCGAACGCGGAGATTTCCGATAGCTGTGCCATTGCCTCCGCGCGCGAGGAATTTTCCGACATCCGCGTGATTTCGGCGCAGGCGGCGGACGAGCTTTTGTCCATCCAGGGCGTGAAAGCGTCCTTTGTCATTTTCCCAAGCGGCGGGCAGGTCAATATTTCCGCCCGCAGTCTGGGTGAGGTCAACGTCCAGTTGATCATGGAGGCGCTCGGCGGCGGCGGCCATCTGACGATGGCGGCAACGCAGCTGACCGGCGTGGGAATTGAAGAGGGCCGCAGGATTTTGAAGGGCGCAATCCGCAATGTGATGGAGCGCGCGCTTCCCGCGAAGGATTCCTGAGCGGGCGGCTCTCCATGTATGAATGATGTAACAGGAGGGATTTTCCATGAAGGTTGTATTGCTGGAAGATGTAAAGGGAAGCGGGAAAAAGGGCGAGCTGGTCAATGTTTCCGACGGCTATGCCCGCAATTTTCTTTTCCCGCGTAAGCTGGCCAAGGAGGCCAACGCGCAGGCGATGAACGAGCTCAAAAACGCGCAGGCCGCCGCCGAGCACCGCGTACAGGTGGAGAAGGACAACGCGAACGAAGCCAAGGCCAAGCTGGACGGCAAAAGCGTGAAAATTATCGCGAAAGCCGGACAGGGCGGAAAACTGTTCGGTTCCGTGACCTCCAAGGAGATCGCGGAGGCGATCCGCGCTCAGTACCAGGTGACCATCGACAAGCGCCGGATTGAGTCCGCCGATATCAAGGCGTTCGGTACGTTCACTTGTGAAATTAAGCTGTATACCGGAATCAGCGCCAAGATTTTTGTCGTTGTGGGCGAGGAATAAAAAGGAGCGCGACTCATGGCGGATTTTACTGCGGACGCATATGGGGCGCTGAATCTGCCCTTTTCTCCGGAAGCGGAACAGTCGGTTCTCGGCGCTGTGCTGCTGGATTCCTCCTGTCTGGATACTGTGGCGGAGCTTCTGCCCCGGCCGGAGTATTTTTATCAGTCGAACAACAGCATGATTTATGCTGCCATGCTCGATATGTTCACCCTTGGCCAGCCCGTGGACTTTGTCACGGTGCTGGAAAAGCTCAAGGAGCAGGACGGCTTTGAGCAGTCCGGCGCAAAGACGTATCTTTTGCAGCTGGCCCAGCTGGTTCCCTCCATCACCAATGTGGAGACCTATGCCCGCATTGTGCGGGATAAGTACGATGTGCGCACGCTGATTCTGACGGCGCGTGACATTGTAGAGGAGGCCTCGGCGGGAGGAGCCGACGCTTCCACGCTTCTGGATTCCGCGGAGCAGCGCATTTTTGATATCCGGCGCGGCAAGAATATGCAGGGGCTGCAAAAGCTCAACGAGGTGATTGTCCAGACCTTTGACCGCCTGGACCTCCTCAATTCGCCGGACAGCGAAAATTATCGGGGCGTTCCCACGGGAATCAAGGAGCTGGACGATACCATCACGGGCCTGAACCGGACGGATTTTATCCTGCTGGGCGCGCGCCCCGGTATGGGAAAAACCAGCTTTGCGCTGAACATTGCGCGCCATGCCGCCGTCAAGGCAGGAAAAACCGTGGCGTTCTTCTCGCTGGAAATGGGCAAGGAGCAGCTTTGCTCCCGTCTGCTTTCCACGGAAGCTTTGGTGAGCGGCACCAAGCTGCGTACCGGCAAGCTGGAGAACGATGAATGGGTGCGTCTGGTGGAGGCAGGGGATATCCTTTCCCATGCCAACATTTATCTGGATGATACGCCGTCAATCACTGTACCGGAGATGAAGGCGAAGCTGCGCCGCCTGCGGACGGTGGATTTGGTGATTATCGACTATTTGCAGCTGATGACAAGCGCCAGCCGCCGGGGAGACGGCAACCGCGTGCAGGAGATCTCCGAGATCACGCGAAGCCTGAAGATTATGGCCAAGGAGCTGAACATTCCGGTTCTGACGCTCTCGCAGCTGGCCCGTGACAGTGAAAAACGTACGAATCACCGCCCGGTTCTCTCCGATCTGCGTGATTCCGGTTCTATCGAGCAGGATGCCGACATTGTGCTGTTCCTGTACCGTGAGGATTACTATTCCGCGGAAAATGAGCCGGGGCAGGAGACGGATCGCAACAGCGGCGAATGTATCGTGGCGAAAAACCGTCACGGCGAGGCCAAGACCGTGCCGCTGCACTGGCAGGGCGAATTTATGCGCTTTACGGCGCAGGAGGTTGTGCACCATGCCCCATGAGGCGCGGGACGCGTCCATTATTGCAGCAATTGAAGAAAAAATCAGAGGGGTAATCGCCCGGTATTCGATGCTTCCCGCCGGAGCCGCCGTCATCGTCGGCTTTTCCGGTGGAGCGGATTCCGCGGCGCTTACCCATTTCCTTTCTGTGCACCGGGAAGAATACGGCATTTCGCTGAAGGCTGCCCATCTGAACCATGGCCTGCGGGAAACGGCGGGGAGGGACGAGGAAGCGGCCCGTATTTTCTGCGAGGAAAGAGGGATCCCCTTTTTCTCTCGTCGCGCGGACGTAGGCGCTTTGGCCCGCGAACAAGGTCTTTGCGTGGAGGACTGCGGGCGCAGGCTCCGGTATGCCTTTTTCCGGGAATTGGCCGGGGACGATACGAACGTCCGCATTGCCACGGCGCACACGGCTTCCGACCATGCGGAAACCATGGTGATGAATCTGACCCGTGGGGCGGGGGCAAGGGGTCTGAGTGGGATTCCCCCGGTGAACGGATCGGTGATCCGCCCTCTGATCGCGCTGACGCGGGAGGAAGTGGAGCGGTATTGCGCGTGGTATGACCTTCCTTATGTACAGGACGAATCCAACTTTGAGGAGATCTACGCGCGCAATCGGGTGAGGCGCAGGGTGATTCCGGTGCTCCGAACGCTCAATCCTTCTTTGGAAAACAGTATGCTGCGGGCGGCGGAGCTTTTGCGCGAGGATGACGCGTTGCTGTGCGATCTGGCGCGGAACGCGATGGAGCAGTCGCGGCACGGCGGCGGCTGGAAGCTTTCCTCTTTGCGCGCGCTGCCGCGACCCATTCTTTCCCGCGCGCTGATTTTGATGGCGAAGGAAGCAGGTGCGGGCCGTCTGACGCATGAACAGGTGGAGGATATGGAACGCGCTGTGCAAAATGGCGGCGCGGCGACGGTGGCGGGAGGAATACAAATCCTTGCAAAGGGCAATACTCTTTTTGCGCAGTCTCCATCCCCGTGTCAGAGCGGGTGGAGCGTGCCTCTCCGACCGGAAGGAACGGTTTTGCCGGATGGCAGAACGCTTCGGATCCGTATATTTTACGGAAGGGAAGCAGAAAATCAACAGAAATTTTATAAATTTCTGTTTCATAATCCCGGCAACTATGATACAATACAGAATGATATGGTCGTGAGGACCCGTTTGCCGGGCGATCGCTTCCGTCCGGCGGGCCGCGGGGTGACAAAACCTCTGCGCCGCCTGCTGGCCGAGGATGGCGTACCGCCTGCCGCCCGGGACCACCGGATTCTTTTGGCGGAAAGCGGAGGAGAGATCCGCTGGGCAGAGGGGCTGGGACCGTGTGAAGCGTGGGACGCGCGCGGCTGTACCGCCGGGGTGTTCCTCGTGGAAATAGAGAAATGAAGTAAGGAGTTAACGTCAATGGATCAGGACATTCAGGAAGTTCTGTACAGTCAAGAATATCTGGCTGGGGTCGTGAAGGAGCTGGGACGCAGGATCAGCGAGGATTACAAAGGGAAAAACCTCCTGATGGTCAGCGTGCTCAAAGGCAGCGTTGTCTTTATGGCCGATCTCATGCGCGCGATCACCATTCCGTGCAACATCGATTTTATGTCTGTGAGCAGCTACGGCTCAGGGGTAAAAACGAGCGGCGTGGTCAAAATCATCAAGGATTTGGATATCAATCTGGAAGGGAAGGATCTCCTTCTGGTGGAGGACATTCTCGACAGCGGCATGACGCTTCACTACATACGCGACATGCTGAACCAGAGAAACCCCAGAAGCATCCGGCTCTGCACACTGTTTGATAAGCCGGAGCGCCGCACGGTCGACATTGCCGCCGATTATTTCGGAGCGGTGGTGCCGGATGCGTTTATTGTGGGCTATGGTCTGGATTACGATGAGAAATACAGGAACCTCCCCTATGTGGGAATCTTGAAGCCGGAGGTTTATGAAAAATAATTCTGCGATTCCCGAAAGGAGAGTGAACCTGTTTGGATAATAAATACAGATGGAAAACCCTGCTTTTGCCGGTAGCCGTAGCGCTGGTGTTTCTGTTCCTGATTTTTTCTCTGCTGGGCGGAAATTCGCGTTCCGGTATCGCATATTCGGAGGTCATCCAATATTTTGAGGATCAGCAGGTAACGGGGTATTCGCTGGACTTCGGTTCCGGCCGCCTTCAGATGACGCTCAACGATCCGGCGGGCGCCGTGGTGATCTACGACGTTCCCAACATTGAGATGTTCGTCAATGAGACGGCTCCCTATGTGCAGGAGTACAACGAGGCGCATCCCGACGCCAAGATGGTGCGCGACTGGATCCGTCCGTCCGAGGCGAATTCCTGGATCGCGACGCTGCTGCCGATGATCGTGGTGCTTCTGCTGGGCGTTCTGCTGTGGTGGTTCATGATGAAACGCATGAACTCCGTGATGGGCGATTCCGGCAAGCAGATGAACTTCGGCAAGGCGAAGGTCAAGCAGATGGCGGACGAAAAGCGCAAGACCACCTTTGCGGACGTTGCGGGAGCCGATGAGGAGAAGGAGGAGCTGCGCGAGATCGTGGAGTTCCTCAAAAACCCGAAGAAGTATAACGAGCTCGGCGCGCGGATTCCGAAGGGCGTGCTTTTGGTGGGCCCTCCAGGTACCGGTAAAACGCTGCTTGCCCGCGCGGTTGCGGGAGAAGCGGGCGTACCGTTCTTCTCGATTTCCGGTTCGGACTTTGTGGAAATGTTCGTCGGCGTCGGCGCTTCGCGTGTGCGCGATCTGTTCGAGCAGGCGAAGAAGAATTCCCCTTGTATTATCTTCATTGATGAGATTGACGCAGTGGGCCGTCAGCGCGGCGCCGGTCTGGGCGGCGGTCATGACGAACGTGAGCAGACGCTCAACCAGCTGCTTGTTGAGATGGATGGCTTCGGCGCGAACGAGGGCGTCATCATGATTGCGGCGACCAACCGCCCGGATATCCTTGACCCCGCTCTCATGCGTCCCGGCCGTTTCGACCGTCAGGTGACGGTTGGCTATCCGGATGTGAAGGGCCGTGAGGAAATTCTTAAAGTTCACGCGCGCGGTAAGCCGATTGCGCCGGACGTGGATCTGCGTACCATTGCGAAATCGTCCGCCGGCTTTACCGGCGCGGATCTGGAAAACCTGCTCAACGAAGCGGCTCTCCTGGCCGCGCGCCGCAACCTCAAAGCCATCACCATGACGGAGATTGAGGAAGCGACGATCAAGGTCGTGGTCGGCACGGAAAAGAAGAGCCATGTGATGACCGAGCGCGAGAGAAAGCTGACGGCTTATCACGAGGGCGGTCACGCCGTGGTGACGTATTTCTGCAAAACGCAGGATCCGGTTCACCAGATTTCGATCATCCCGCGCGGCATGGCGGGCGGCTATACAATGCAGCTCCCCGCGGAGGATCGCTCCTACCGCACCCGCACGGAAATGCAGGAATCCCTGATTGTTCTGCTCGGCGGCCGTGTGGCGGAATCGCTCACGCTGGATGATATCTCCACCGGCGCCTCCAACGATATCGAGCGCGCAACCAAGACGGCCCGCGCGATGGTGACGAAGTACGGCATGAGCGACAAGCTGGGCTCCATTGCCTATGGCCGCGACGACAGCGAACCTTTCCTTGGCCGTGATATGGGCCACATCCGCGATTATTCCGAAGCGACAGCTTCCGCAATTGACGCGGAAATCAAGCATATTGTCAACACGGCTTATGAGCGCACGGAAAATATCCTGAAAGAGCATATGGATAAGCTTCAGCAGGTGGCACAGTTCCTGTATCACAACGAAAAGATGAGCGGAGAGGAATTCCGCGCCGTCATGGAAGGCAATCTGGAAGCTCTCGGGGACAAAAATCCGGAAAAGCTGGCAGAGGCCGCACAGTCTGCCCCGGAGGAGCAGGCAAATTCACCGGAGCAGCCGGTGCAGAGCCCCTCAGAAGAATAATGCGGGAGAGGGAAATGAGTTTCATTTCCCTTTTTTCCTGTCCGTTTCCGGAAAAGTGCGGGAGAAGCGAAAACAACCCGCGGAACGAGGGCGGAGGAAGGTTGAATTTTATTGGTAAGGAGAAGACGAAACAGCTATGGCGGTGAAAAAACCGGTATACAATAATGAAAGTATTTCCATGCTCAAAGGGGCGGACCGTGTTCGCCTGCGTCCCGCCGTCATTTTTGGCTCCGACGGCATCGAGGGCTGTGAGCATTCTGTTTTTGAAATTTTGTCAAACTCCATCGACGAAGCGCGCGAGGGCTACGGCAAGGAGATTACCGTCACGCGGTATGAGGATCTTTCCGTGGAGGTGGAGGACCACGGGCGCGGTATCCCGGTGGATTTCAATAACCGCGAACAGCGGTATAACTGGGAACTGGTGTTCTGCGAAATGTATGCGGGCGGCAAGTATAACAACGCTTCCAACGGCAGCTATGAATATTCGCTCGGCCTGAACGGCCTTGGCCTGTGCGCAACCCAGTACGCGTCCGAATATATGGATGTGGATGTGCGCACCGGCGACACCCGTTACACGCTCCACTTTGAGAAGGGAGAGAATGTCGGCGGGCTGCATCAGGAGCCGTACAAGGGAAAATCCGGCACCAAAATCCGCTGGAAGCCCGATCTCTCGGTCTTTACGGATATCAATATCCCGCTGGAATATTACCTCGATATCATCAAGCGTCAGGCCATCGTCAACGAGGGGATCCGCTTTGTGCTGCGCAATCAGACAGGCGGTAAGTTTGAGACGACGGAATTTCTGTATCAGCAGGGAATCGTGGACCACGTCCGGGAGCTGGCGGGGGAGGACGCGATGACTTCCGTGCAGTTCTGGCAGGCGGAGCGCAATGTCCGCGACCGCGACGACAAGCCGGAGTATAAGACGAAGATCAATGTGGCTCTTGCGTTCTCAAACCGGAACCACCAGATCGAATACTACCACAATTCCAGCTGGCTGGAGCACGGCGGCGCGCCGGATAAGGCGGTGCGCAGCGCGTTTGTCAGCCAGATTGATGCTTATCTCAAACAGACGGGAAAGTATAACAAGAACGAGAGCAAGATCACCTTTGCCGACGTGGAGGACTGCCTTCTGCTTGTGATTTCCTCTTTCTCCAACCAGACCTCCTACGAGAACCAGACGAAGAAGGCTATCACAAACAAGGGTATCCAGGAAGCGATGACGGAAATGCTTCGCCATCAGCTGGAAATCTATTTCATCGAAAACCCGGTGGAGGCTGAGCGCGTCGGCGCACAGGTGCTGGTCAACAAGCGCAGCCGTGAGGACGCGGAGAAAACGCGCCTGAACATCAAAAAGAAGCTCACCAGCAACATGGACGTCACAAGCCGTGTGGCGAAGTTTGTCGACTGCCGCAGCCGTGACGTGAACGAGCGGGAAATCTTCATCGTGGAGGGCGACTCCGCGTTGGGAGCCTGTAAGCAGGCGCGCGATCCCGATTTTCAGGCCATCATGCCGATCCGCGGAAAAATCCTCAACTGCCTCAAAGCGGATTACGACAAGATTTTCAAAAGCGAGATCATCACCGATCTGATCAAGGTGCTCGGCTGCGGCGTGCAGGTGAAATCGAAGGCGAACCGCGATCTGTCCTCCTTTGACATGAACCTGCTGCGCTGGAACAAGGTCATTCTCTGTACCGATGCCGATTTTGACGGTTTCCAGATCCGCACGCTGCTTCTGACGATGCTCTACCGCCTGACCCCTGACCTGATCGACGCGGGCAAGGTATTTATCGCGGAATCGCCGCTGTTTGAGATCAACACGAAAAACGAGACGTATTTTGCCTACACAGAGCAGGAAAAGGCGGAGATTCTCAAAAAGCTGGAAGGGAAAAAGTTTACGCTCCAGCGCAGCAAGGGACTGGGTGAGAACGAACCGGATATGATGAACCTGACCACCATGAATCCGAAAACCCGCCGCCTGATTAAGGTAATGCCCACCGACGCGGAGCAGACCGCCCAGATGTTTGACCTGCTGCTGGGAGATAATCTGAGCGGGCGAAAGGATTACATTGCGGAGTTCGGCCATCTGTATCTGGATGAAGTAGACGTGAGCTGAGAGGAGGGACGAGAATGGCCAGAAAAAGAAATGACAGCGGGGCTGCCCGTCCTTCCGGCGCGGTGCACGGTGTGATCGAGCACGCCGGAGAGGTGATGGAGCAGCGGATCACCGATACGCTGGAAAAGAACTATATGCCCTACGCCATGAGCGTTATTTTGTCGCGCGCCATCCCGGAGATTGACGGCTTCAAGCCGTCTCACCGGAAGCTGCTCTTTACCATGTACAAAATGGGGCTGCTCGGCTCCGCCCGTACCAAGAGCGCCAACATCGTCGGCCAGACGATGAAGCTGAACCCGCACGGCGACGCCGCGATCTATGATACCATGGTGCGTCTGAGTCGCGGCTATGAGGCGCTGCTGCACCCGTTTGTCGACTCCAAGGGCAACTTCGGTAAATTCTATTCGCGCGATATGGCCTGGGCGGCCTCCCGTTATACGGAAGCGCGCCTGGACAACATCTGCCAGGAGCTGTTCCGCGATATCGATAAGGATACGGTTGACTTTGTCGACAACTACGACAACACGCTCAAGGAGCCGACGCTCCTTCCCGCTACCTTCCCGTCGGTGCTGGTGAACGCCAATACCGGTATCGCGGTCGGTATGGCAAGCTCGATTTGTCCCTTCAACCTCGCGGAGGTCTGCCAAACGGCGATCGGCCTCATCCGTGATCCGGATTTTGATATACTCTCCACGCTGCAAGCCCCGGATTTTCCAGGCGGCGGTCTGATTGTCTACGATCGGAAGCAGATGGAGGAGATTTACGCCACGGGACGCGGCAGCTTCCGCGTGCGTTCCCGCTACACCTATGACAAGTCCGCCAATTGTGTGGATGTCACACAGATTCCGCCCACCACGACGGTGGAGGTGATCGTCGAAAAGGTGATCGATCTGATCAAGCAGGGCAAGCTCAAAGAGATTGCCGATATTCGCGACGAAACCGGTTTGAACGGTCTGAAAATCACGATCGATCTCAAACGCGGCGTGGATCCCGACAAGCTGATGCAGAAGCTGTTCCGGATGACGGCGCTGGAGGACAGCTTCTCCTGCAACTTCAACGTCCTTGTCGGCGGAATTCCGCGCGTCATGGGCGTGCGGGAGCTGCTCGGGGAATGGACGGCGTTCCGCGTGGAGTGCGTGCGCCGCCGTACCTATTACGACCTTTCCCGAAAGCGCGAAAAGCTGCACCTGCTGCGCGGCCTGCAATCCATCCTGCTCGACATTGACAAAGCGGTTCGGATTGTCCGCGAAACCGAGGAGGAATCCGAGGTGGTGCCGAACCTCATGATCGGCTTCGGTATCGACGAGACGCAGGCGGAATATGTGGCGGAGATCAAGCTGCGCCATCTGAACCGGGAATATATTTTGAAGCGCACGGAGGAGATCAGCCAGCTGGAGAAGGATATCGCGGATCTCCAGGAGATTATGGACAACAAGTCGAAGGTCAAGTCCATCATCATCTCCGAGCTGAAACGGGTTGCCGCCGATTACGGACAGCCCCGGCGCTCCATGCTGCTGTACGCCAATGAGCTGGAGGAAGCCGTCGAGGAGGAGGAAATCCCGGATTATCCGGTGAACCTTTTCTTCACCCGCGAGGGCTATTTCAAGAAGATCACCCCGCTGTCTCTGCGCATGAGCGGCGAACAGAAGCTGAAGGAAGGGGATGAGATCGTTCAGACGCTCGAAGCGACAAATGCCTGCGATCTGCTCTTCTTCACGGATCGCTGCCAGGTGTACAAGACGCGGGCCAGCGATTTTTCCGACACCAAGGCCAGCGTGCTGGGCGAGTTTATCCCGGCCCGTCTCGGTATGGACGAGGGAGAGAACGCGGTGTTTATGGCGGTGACCAAGGATTACACCGGCTGGATGCTCTTCTTCTTTGAAAACGGCAAGGTGGCCAAGGTGGAGCTGTCCGCCTACGAGACCAAGACCAACCGGAAAAAGCTGCTGGGAGCGTACAGCGACAAATCCCCGCTTGCCTGCGCGCAGCAGCTTTCCGAGGACGGAGAGTTCCTTGTCACCAGCTCGCAGGGACGGCTGCTTCTGTTCCATACGGGAGCCGTGGCCTCCAAGGCGACGCGCAACACGCAGGGCGTGCAGGTGATGACGCTGAAAAAGGGCGCGCGTGTCCTGTCTGCCGTTCTGTATCAGGAGGACATGCTGAAAAAGCCCGACCGCTACCGCAAAAATATCCCGGCAACCGGCGCTCTGCCTCTGCCGGAGGAAACAGAAGGCGAGCAGATGACGCTGTAAGGGCAAAAAAGAACCCGCCCGGGCCAATAGCCAGAGCGGGAGGCAGTCCGAAGCGGCAAACGCAGGTTCGCTTGGGACTTCCGCTTTCTAGTATGGCGCGGACGCGCTCAAATATACAAGTCTTAGAAAAAATCCGTGCGGCGGCATCGCTGTGCGGATTTTTTGTCTTATGTCTTGACATCCGGCACTGTATTCGGTATAATAGCCTTGCTTTATCAGATGAAAGCTTTAAATTGCTAAAATACGAGGTGAGGGAGTTGCCAAAGGAAGCAGCCATCTGGATGATCATTGCCCTGTATATTGCGGCGATGGTGTGGGTAGGCGTGCAGGGGGCGCGCAAGACGAGGACGCTCACGGATTTTGTGGTGGGAGGACGCCGTGCCGGACCGTGGGTTTCGGCTTTCGCGTATGGGACCACCTATTTTTCCGCCGTGCTGTTTATTGGCTATGCGGGCAGCAGCGGTTTTCGGTTCGGCCTGTGGGCCGTGCTGGTGGGTTTGTCCAACGCTCTGATCGGAGCGCTGCTGGCCTGGAAGCTGCTTGCGCCGAAAACACGCGACGTGACGCGCCGTCTGAAAATCAAGACGATGCCGCAGATGTTTGAAAAGCGCTACCAGTCCCCGCGCATGAAAACCTTTGCCGCTCTTTTGATTTTTATCTTTATGGTGCCGTATTCCGCCAGCGTCTACTCCGGCTTGTCCTATCTGTGCGAAATCGC
>DVGZ01000068.1 GCA_018712435.1 Candidatus Caccousia avicola | reverse complement strand
GGTACGGGTAGTGGGACTCGAACCCACACGGTTGCCCACTGGAACCTAAATCCAGCGCGTCTGCCAATTCCGCCATACCCGCTTATATGAGCGACAGGAGTTTTTCCTATCGCTATTTTGTTTTCCTCTGTTCTTTACTCGGGGAAAGAATACCCGAGGCGGAGCATCTGCTTGATCCGTGTTTATCAAAACAGGCGGCCGACTGTTTTTTCTGCATAGTCCCCGACAGCCAAAAGGGCCGGACAACAGGCTGCTCAACGCTGTAACGATCCTCTGTTGGTGGCCTGACTGCGCGGCAAGCAGAATATAATCCCTCACGGAACATTTTGGGAATGTGATTTTGGAAAAAGCGCAGTACCGCAGCTCGTTTTGCGTGTCCAGCCTTTCTCTAATCCCCCTGAAATACACATCTTCCGCTTTTCTTTGGCGATGGTTGTAGAACACAACACTGATTCCCTGTGCAATATAATCCGCAATCTCTTCGGGGAAAACATATTTTACACTTCTGGCAGAGCCTTTTCCAACACTTTTTACCAAAAGGCCGTTGTCAGGATCGAGAAAGACAATGTCGCAAGCTGACAGCACTGAAACCGCACGGCAGTGCCATGCAGGGCGTTCCTCCTTGGAAGGAACCTTGTCGGAAAACCAAACGGCATCCACCAGGCCGGCATCCTGCAGTTTACGGACTGTTCGTTCGGTTATGGGTAGATGAGAGATCGCGGTCAGTTCTTCCGCCAATGGCCGATCACAGGCAAAATATTTATGAGGGATATGATATTTTCCATCATCCTGCTTTTCAAAACTCTGCGGGCAGGTTAAAAACCAGTTCACACCAACCTTGAAACCAGCGGCAGAAAGCGCCTTCAGCAAGGCAAACTTTCCAAAGTCTCCAATATCTCCAGCATACCGATCCTGCATGAGCCTTTCTCCGATTATCTGTCTGCCAATTCCGCCATACCCGCGTATTGGGGCGGCAGGAGGGGCCTGCCGCCTTTGATGTCTCGTCTTTGCTGGAGAAGGATAGATGCAGACAGCACATCCTGCTTGCACTGCTCTGTCACCCTTCTTTTTCGGCACTGTCCGAATACTCGTATCCATCGTATTCCCCGCAGTACGCGCATACGCCCATTCTTGGGGAATTGACCACGGGCAGGGCGCATCCTTCGTGCTCGTGGGATGCCAAACATTTCTCGCAGAAAAATGGGTACTCCTCCATCGCGTCACATTCACAGCAGATGTAATCCGCCGCCTCGCCGCACTGTCCGCACTCGAAAGGCAAAGGCAGATTCCGAGCCAGCAAACGGACAGCCTTGCGCTGTTTGGGACGGGACACAGGATGCAGAAACGTAATCCGAAGCTCTGTCGTACTGCCGAAATCATACTCGTAGAAGAGAACGGAACCGGTCGGAATGCTCTCGAGCTTTGTACTCTTCCCTATCTCCACCCCGCCGCGTTGATAAAATGCGCTCATATGCCCACAGCACTCAAGCCAGATCTCTCGCAAAAAAGTATCCAGCGTTTTGAGCGTGGAAGTCAACGGCATATCGAGGTACAGCCAATACACCTTATCCTCGGCGTCCTCCACCTTGAGGAGCACACATTTCTGGTTCTCCGCCTCCTCCCCGCCAGAATGTCTGGAGGAAAAATGCTTCAAAAAACCCGATTTTGCAACGATTGCGCCACAGAGATAGCAATGCCCTTTTGTCATTTGACGTTCCATATCACACCTGCACTTTCTTCACTGAGGTGACAGCACCTAAATCCAGCACGTCTGCCAATTCCGCCATACCCGCTTATATGAGCGACAGGAGTTTTTCCTGTCGCTATTTTGTTTTCCTCTGTTTTTTACTCGGGGAAAGAATACCCGAGGCGGAGCGTTGCGCTTGACCCGCATCTATAAAAACAGGCCATGGCCTGCTTTTACCTGATTGGTGGGGAATACTTCACTGAGGTGACAGCACCTAAATCCAGCGCGTCTGCCAATTCCGCCATACCCGCATAATGGGGGCAAAAGCCCCCCAAAAATATATGATAGGGATAAAAAATATTATAGTGAAAGATCAAACAAAAAGCAACGGTTATTTTCCCAAAAGCCCTTCATCCAGCATAGACTGCGCAGCCAGCATCGCGCCCAGCCTGCCGCTGTGGAAATTCAGACCGCCCTGCATCCACGCCGCATACGGCTCACGCAGAGGAGCGTCGGCGGAAAGCTCGATGGAAGCCCCAAGCGTAAAGGCTCCGGCCGCCATAATCACCTGGGAATCATAGCCGGGCATGTCCCAGGGCTCTGGTGTGACGAAGGAATCCACCGGAGCACCTTTCTGTACTCCACGGCAGAAAGCCACCAGCGCTTCCTCACGCCGCAGCATCACGGTCTGGATAATATCGGCGCGCGGCTCATCGGGACGGGGGGTCACGTCATAGCCAAATTCACTGAACAAAGCAGCTGTGAAGGCAGCCGTCTTAAGAGCCTCGCCGGTCACATGCGGAGCATGGAAAGCTCCCATAAACAGTTCACGGTTCGTCCCCAGTGTTGCACCCACCTCACGCCCTGTGCCGGGCGTGGTCAGACGGTATGCGCAGCTTTCCACCAGATCGCGCCGCCCCGCGATATATCCTCCTGTGGGGGCCACACCACCGCCCGGATTTTTAATGAGGGATCCGGCCATCAGATCCGCTCCGTAGGCCAGAGGCTCTTCCCGCTGGACAAACTCCCCGTAGCAGTTGTCCACCATCACAATACAATCCGGCGCTTTTTCCTTGACCAACTTTGCAATCTTCCCAATCTCCTCCACAAACAGAGACGGACGCAGGCTGTATCCGCGCGAACGCTGAAGATATGCCATTTTCAGCCCCGGCTTCACACGGCGGGCGATCTCCTCATAATCGGGAGTTCCATCGGGCTTGAGATCCACCTGCTCATAATGGATGCCAAACTCACGCAGGGAACCGTTTCCGTCTCCGGTTAAGCCGATCACGCCCTGCAAGGTATCGTAGGGCACCCCCGTCACGCTCAGCATGGTATCCCCCGGACGCAGCACGCCAAAAAGCGCTACCGTCAGGGCATGCGTCCCGCAGACAAAATTATGCCGCACCAACGCATCCTCCGCGCCGAGAGCATACGCATACACCTGATCCAGCGCTTCCCGTCCCCGGTCTCCGTAGCCGTAGCCCGTGGAAGCTGCAAAATGGCTTTCGCTGACATGCGCGGCGGAAAAAGCCGCCATCATTTTCTGCTGATTGTAATCCGCCGTCTCATCAATTCCCGCCAGCACCGGTGCAATGCGCTCCATGGCGCGTTCTCCGGCTTTCTGAATCGAGGGATCGATCGCAAAAGAAGGGTAGATAATCATTGAAATAGTCTCTCCTGTTCCATGACTGAACCGAAACGCTCGGGCAGTCCTATGTACTTTCCTGATTTATTCCAGACTGAGCTCCCGGAAGGCAAACGCATTCTGAAAGCCAAGCGCTTCATAAAACGCCTGGTTCTCACTCTGCGCACGGTACACACACTGTTTCGGCTGGCACAGCTTTTCCTGCAAAGCCCTGACGACAGCGGAGCCAAACCCATTCCCCCGCAGCTCCGGCAGCACTGCCACACCCGAAAGGATGGCCATCATTTCCGTTTTGGCTGTACAAAATGCCGCTGCTATCAGCCGTCCTCCGCGCCGAAGTCCAATGCTCACCGCTTCGCCGTGGCGAGTGCGATGCGAAAGATCCAGATAGAACGGTTCAAATTCCGGTGCATGGAACGATTCCGTTTCGCACTGCGTCAGAAGCGCATGAAGCTCACGCAGACTTGGGTTTTCCTCTGCCTGACAGAAGGGGGGCGGATCGCTTTTCTCATTTTCACGAAGCATCACCCAGCCCGAGACCAAGACGGGAAGCTGCAAATGCTCTGCCTCCTCCTCCCGGCACAGCAGCACGCGCGCACCTGTCAAAGGAAGAAAGCCCTTGATTTCCTCCCAATCCACATGCGCCCCCGCACAGAGCATCATTGTATCGTCCATACGGCAGAGGAGCGTATCTTCATTTTGCAGCCAGAACTGACAGATATGCCCGTCCAAGCCGTAAGCAGCGGCGGCAGCGCAGGCGCGCAGCCCGATCGGATCCTCTGCCCAGGGCAGAAGCCTGCTTTCATCCTGAATTCTTCTTATCATGTTTTTGTCCTTACCCTTACTCAAATAAACAGCATTGCGCTGTCATATAGCAATGTCAAAAGCTTCCGCCGGCAATCTCCGGACAAACGGCCTCCAAAAGCCGTACGATGCTCTCCAGATCTTCCTTTGCCGTCATGGAAACCGGAACTCCCGGATAGCGAACCGGGATCCGCACCATCAGGGTGCGCGCTCCTGTCTGCGACGCTGCACGTCCCGCGGAACCGTCTCCGTCCACCGCCGTGCGCTCCTGACAGGGGATGTGCAGGCGGCAGGCCATCTCTATCACGCTCCGGAACAGACGGGAATCGTATACCATACGGGTATCCATGAAGCTGACGGAAGGTCCTTTTCCCAGCGCGCAGCCCCCGTCCTCCTCATCCGGCGAAGACGCCTGCGCTCCTTCGATGCAGAGCACCACATCCGGCTGAACGTCGTGCACCACTGTCATCAGACCGCCCGCCCCTGTTTCTCCCTGTGTTGTGAAAGCAGCCGTCAGATCACATTCCAAATCCCGGTGCAGCAGGGAAACCAGTACCGCACAGGCGGCGCGGCTAGTCAGCGAGCGGCCAAACACCATATTTCCGGACTGACTCCAGGGGGAGGCAAACACTACCCGGTCGCCGGGATACACCGCCTCGCCCGCTTCTTCTTTGCTGAGCGCGCCGATATCCAGATACAGTTCCCCGGCAGAAACCGGTTTTCCCCGTTCCTCCGCCGTCAGCAGATGAACCGGCTTGGCTCCCAGCACGCCGGGCAGTTCCCCTTTTGCGGTGCAGACCGTCACGGGCCGTCCGCACAGAGCCTGTCCGGATATGTCTCCCACCGGCGTCAGCTTCACTGTTCCATCGTCACAGATCCGCGATACCAAAAATCCCGGTTCATCCATCGGAGCACAGATCAGCACGGAAACGGAAGCTTTCTTTCTTCCCTGCTTTTTCACGGTCAAACAGCCAAGCGGGGTTGTGTGAAGGGAGACATTCCCAAGCGGCTCCAATTCACGGAGAATCCGCTCGCGCACGCCCTTTTCTTCCCCTGAGACGCCGGGAATGGAACAGAGCTCCTGCAAAAAATCCCAGTTGATCATTCCCGCACCTCCTTGAGATAGGATGCCAGCAGCTGCGCGGTGCGCTCCACATCGCGCAAATCAATCACTTCTGCCGCTGTGTGCATATTCCGCAGCGGGACCGACAGCAGCGCCGTCGGCACGCCGGAACGGGAAACGGCGATGCGATCCCCGTTGGTGGACGTTTCCCCGCCCATTACCTCGCAGGAATACGGAATCCCGTCGCGCCGGGCCAGCGATACCATCCGGCGGCTCATATTCCCGTCCAGAACAGGAGAAATGCCGATCATCGGACCGCCGCCAAGCGTGCCGCATTTTTCAGGCGGCACACCGGGCTGGGAAGCAAAGCTGACGTCGACCGCCACAGCGCGCGTCGGCTGTATGCGGTAAGCGCCCACTCCCGCGCCCTGGCATCCGATTTCCTCCAAAGTGCTGAACTGGACCACCACCTCGCAGGACAGCGGTTCCTCTTTCAGCAGCTCGGCACAGCGGATTAGAACGGCACAGCCGCAGCGATCATCCAGCGCCGCGCAGCTGATCCGATCCCCCAAAAGGGAAACTGGGCGCTGCCAGAGCGTCACACGGTCACCGGGGGAAACCAGCTGCCCCAATTCTTCCCCGCTCCGTCCGCAATCCACCCACAGACGATCGGACTTCTCCTTCTCCGGGTGTTCCGCCGCAGCAATGACGCCGGCAAGCTTCTGCGCTCCATGCACCAGCACCGGCGCGCCCGGCAGCACACGCCGATCCACGCCGCCGCAGCGATCCACGGCGATCCTGCCGTCCTTTTCCAGTCTTGTGACAATCAGGCCGACCTGATCCATATGCGCGTCCAGCAGCACACGTTCCTTCGCCCCCTGTTGTCCAAGCCACGCGAAAACGTTGCCGTTCGCATCCGTCTCCACGCGATCCGCAAACGGCGCGATCTCACGCGCCAGCAGCGCGGCGGCGCTTTTTTCCTCACCGGGCAGTCCCGGTTCGCCGCAAAGACGAAACACCAATTCCCTGAGTTTTTCCATCCGGATTCCTTTCCGCCCCGCCGGGCACCTTGTTTATTCAGGAAGCTCCTGCACCAGACGCTTGAAATGGTCCCCGCGCTCCTCAAAATTGCGGTACAAATCAAAGCTGGCCGAGGCCGGGGACAGCGTGACGATATCCCCTTCCTTCGCGAGCCTGTCGCAAAGGGAAACCGCTTCCTCCATGGAACCGACGCGATAAATCGCGGGCTTTCCCTCGCGATAGGAAGCGGCGGCCCGCACGGCGGCTTCGATTTTATCGGCTGTCGCCCCCATGAGGACAAGGCTCTTCACCGTCTCCGGGACGCGCGCGCCCAGCTCCTCATAGGACAGGTGCTTGTCATAGCCGCCCGCAATCAGAATGATTTTATCCGAGTAGAGCGAGAGCGCGCCGCGCATCGTCCGCGTCGGGCTGGTGCCGATGGAATCGTTGTACCAGCGCACACCGTGCCGCTCCCGGACCAGCTCGTTGCGGTGGGCCACGCCCGCAAAGGTACGGGCCACCTGCCGGATCTTTTCCGCGTCCACGGTTCCCCAGACCGCCGCAATGGCCGCCAGATAATTTTCCACATTATGCAGACCGGGAATGCGGATTTCGTCCGTCCGCAGAATCGGGGTGCTTTTCCCATTCTCGGAAACCGTAATCCACCCTTCCTGCGACACCCATACACCGCGTTCACACGGCTTTGTACGGCTGAACAGAAGCACGTCCCCACGCGCTTCCGGGACAAAAGAAGCGGTAATCTCATTGTCCGCGTTCAACACGGCGCGCCCGAACGCGTTCTGATGCAGGAATATATTTTTCTTCGCGTCGATATACTCCCTCATATCCTTATGGATATCAAGATGGTTGGGCGACAGGTTCGTCACCACGGCCACCTCCGGGCTGCGGCGCATGGAAATCAGCTGGAAGCTGGAAAGCTCCACCACCGCCGCGTCGTCCGGGGAAATCGCGTCGATCTCCGGCAGCAGCGGGCGTCCGATGTTTCCGCCGAGATGCACACGCTTTCCCGCCGCCTTCAAGAGCTCGGAGACAATGGTGGTCGTCGTTGTCTTGCCGTCGCTCCCCGTGATAGCCCAGATGGGACAGGGGCAGAGATCAAAGAAAACCTCCATCTCGCTGGTGACGGCGCTGCCGCGTGCACGGGCTGCGGCCAGCTCCGGCTGCGTAAAGCGCATTCCGGGTGTGCGGAACACAATATCCTCCGTCAGATTTTCCAGATAGCCTTCTCCCAGCACCAGACGAACCCCGAGCGCCTCCAGCTCACCGGCCAGAGAACCGAGCTGTTCCCGCGTACGCTTGTCGCGCGCCGTCACAATCGCTCCCTTCTCCGGAAAGCTGCGGATCAACGGAAGATTGCTTCCTCCGATGCCGCAGAACGCTACCTGCTTCCCTTTCAGGGAGCGATAGAAGTTCTCCGCCTTTTCATTCGCATATTGCTTCATTGCTGTCCCCGCCTTCCCCGGCGGAGAACGCTCCGCCGCGCAAGCAGGGCGGGCCAAAGCCCGCCCTGACCAAATTTCTTTTCTATTATATGTGATATTGGAAAGAATATCAAGCCATTGCCGCCGGAGAAAGCCGTATTTACGCCGATCTGTCAAAGCTGCCCTGTACTTTTTGTTTTATCCGACGAAAAATCTCCTTTTCCTTCCCTTTGCGCCAAAAGCAATGCAGAATTACCGAAAACCGGGATTGCATTCCGGCAGAATTTGCGGTATGATATACAATAGTGTTTTCTGAATTTAAAACACCAGTGATTTAGCAAGCTATCACGCAAAAGCAAAAATCATTGCGGCATGGGGAGCCGCACGGAGGTGTTGGAATGTTTTTCCAAAAAGAAATTGAAACCATGAGCCGCCCTGAAATGGAAGCGCTCCAGCTGGAACGCCTCAAGCGGATGGTGGATTACTGCTATGAGAATATCCCCTTCTATCATGACAGACTGGAAAAGGCCGGCGTAACCGGAGATAAGATCAAGACGCTTTCCGATATCCAGTACATCCCGTTTACCACCAAGGATGATATCCGGGACAATTATCCCTTCCGCATGCTGGCTCAGCCGATGAAGAAGATCGTGCGCATCCACGCTTCTTCCGGCACAACGGGAAAGCCGACGGTGGGCGCATACACCAAGCAGGATCTCGACAACTGGTCGGACCAGGTGGCGCGCGTCGCGGTCGCCGCGGGAGCGACAGAGGACGATATTTTCCAGATTTCCTTCGGCTACGGCCTGTTTACCGGCGCGCTGGGCCTGCATTACGGCCTGGAAAAAATCGGCGCGACGGTGATCCCCGCCTCCTCCGGCAACACAGCCAAGCAGCTGATGATGTTCCGGGATTTCGGCGTGACCGGCCTGGTCGCCACCCCCTCCTACGCGCTCTACCTGAGCGAAATGGTGCGGGAATCCGGTTATCCGAGGGAGGACTACAAGCTTCGTCTCGGCCTTCTGGGTTCCGAGGGCTGCACAGAGGAAATGCGGGAACAGATTGAAAAGAATCTCGGTATTTTCGTCACCGACAACTACGGTATGACGGAGCTGACCGGCCCCGGCGTTTCCGGCGAATGCGAATACCGCTGCGGCCTGCACTTTGCGGAGGACGCTTTCCTGCCGGAGATCATTGACACCGCCACCGGGGAGCGCAAGGCTCCGGGTGAATCGGGAGAGCTCGTTGTGACCACGCTGCTGCGCGAGGGCATGCCGGTGCTGCGCTACCGCACCAAGGATATCACCCGCCTGAACTACGAGCCGTGCCGCTGCGGACGCACCCATGTGCGCATGGACAAGGTAACGGGACGCACCGACGACATGATGATCATCAAGGGCGTGAACGTGTTCCCCTCTCAGATTGAGAGCGTGCTGGTCAGCACAAAGGGAATCGGACCGCATTACCAGCTGGTAGTCCGCCGCCAGAACTTCATGGATAACCTCGAAGTGAAGGTGGAGCTTGTCAGCACGGAGCTGCTTGAAAGCTATGGAGAACTGAAAGCCCTCCAGCGCGGTCTGCACGACAGACTCAAAAGCGTGCTTGGCCTGGAAACCAAGGTAACGCTGGTCGAGCCGAAATCGCTCGAACGCTTCCAGGGAAAAGCCAAGCGGATCCTGGATCTGCGCAACGAGAGCAGCGAGACAAAATAAGCGAGCAATTCAAATCCATATTTTGGGAGGCAGAGATGAAAGAATTATTATTGGGCAACGAAGCGGTTGCACGCGGCCTGTACGAGGCGGGCGTGCGGGTGGTTTCGAGCTATCCGGGCACGCCGAGCACCGAGATCACCGAGGCGGCCGCCGCCTACGATGAAATTTACTGTGAATGGACCCCGAACGAGAAGGTCGCGGCGGAGGTGGCCGCGGGCGCGTCCTTTGGCGGCGCGCGTTCCTTCTGCGGCATGAAGCACGTCGGCCTGAACGTGGCCGCCGACCCGCTCTTTACGATGAGCTATATCGGCGTGAACGGCGGTATGGTCCTCGGCGTGGCGGACGATCCGGGCATGCACTCCTCGCAGAATGAGCAGGACTCCCGCAATTACGCGATCGCCGCGAAACTGCCGATGGTCGAACCGGCGGATTCCGCGGAATGCCGCGATTTCACCAAGCTGGCCTATGAGCTGTCCGAGCAGTTCGACACCCCGGTGCTTCTGCGTCTGAGCACGCGCATTTCCCATTCCCGCAGCATCGTGGAGTTGAAGGAGCGTGAAAATCTTCCGCTCAAGCCCTATGAAAAGAATCCCGCGAAAAACGTCATGCTCCCCGTATTCGCCACGAAAAAGCATGTGGCGGTGGAGGAGCGCACCGATGCGCTCACCGCATGGGCGGAAACCAGCCCCATCAACCGCAGCGAGGACAACGGCAGCGAGGTTGGCGTGATTGCCGCCGGCTCCGTCTATCAATATGCCCGCGAGGCGCTGGGCGACACCGTCTCTTACTTAAAGCTCGGCATGGTCAATCCCCTGCCGGAGAAGCTGATCCGCTCCTTTGCCGCCAAGGTCAAGAAGCTTTATGTGATTGAGGAGCTGGATCCGATCATCGAGAACTTCTGCCGGAAAATCGGTGTGGAAGTGATCGGCAAGGACGTTTTCCCGCGCTGCGGCGAATACTCGCAGAGCGTGGTGCGCAAATGCGTCCTCGGCACGGAGCCCGACGTGATGAAGGTTGACGCTCCCATTCCCGCCCGTCCGCCCGTCATGTGCTGCGGATGCCCGCACCGCGGCGTTTTCTACACGCTCAAAAAGCTGGGCGTGTACGTCAGCGGCGACATCGGCTGCTACACCCTGGGCGCGACCGCCCCGCTCAGCGCCATGGACACCTGCGTCTGCATGGGCGCGTCCGTCTCCGCCCTGCACGGTTACAACAAAGCCATCGGCGCGGACGCGGAAAAGAAGGCTGTCGCCGTGATCGGAGACTCCACCTTTATCCATTCCGGCATCACCGGTCTGATCGATATTGCGTACAACAAGAGCAATTCCGTTGTGATTGTGCTTGACAACTCCATTACCGGCATGACCGGCCACCAGCAGAACCCCACCACGGGCTACACGATCAAAGGCGATCCCACGTCGGCGGTTAATCTGGAAGCGCTGTGCCGCTCCGTCGGCATCAACCGTGTGCGTGTCTGCGATCCCTACAATCTCAAAGAAACAGAAGCCGCGATCCGCGAGGAGCTTGCGGCGGAGGAGCCCTCTGTGGTGATCTGCCGCCGTCCGTGCGCGCTGCTGAAATACGTCAAGCACAGCGCGCCGCTGCATGTGGAGACGGATCGCTGCATCGGATGCAAGGGCTGTCTTGCCATCGGCTGCCCGGCCATCAGCATTCATGACAAAAAAGCCGTAATCGACTACACGCAGTGCGTCGGATGCGGCGTCTGCGAGGGGCTGTGCCCCAAGCATGCCATTACAGCACAGGAGGCGGCTCAATGAACAGTGTAAAAAGCGTATTGATTGTAGGCGTCGGCGGGCAGGGCACCCTGCTGGCCAGCCGCCTTTTGGGAAGCGCCATGATGGATCTCGGCTATGACGTCAAGGTTTCCGAGGTGCACGGCATGAGCCAGCGCGGCGGCTCTGTGGAGACCTATGTGCGCTACGGCGAAAAGGTATACTCCCCCGTCATTGATCCGGGCGAGGCCGATATCGTACTCGCCTTTGAACAGCTGGAGGCTGCCCGCTTCCTGCCCTTCCTGAAAAAGGGCGGCGTTGTGGTGACCAACACACAGAAGATCGACCCCATGCCCGTTGTCACCGGCGCGGCGCAGTATCCGCAGGGACTGCTGGAAGCGATCGAAGGGCAGGGCGCGCGCCTGCTGGCTCTCGACGCGCTCTCCCTCGCGGAACAGGCCGGTTCCGTCAAGGCCGTGAACGTCGTGCTGATCGGCGCGATGGCCAAGTCGCTCGGCACGGAAAAGGAGATCTGGCTGAAAACCATCGAAAAAACCGTCCCGCCCAAATTTGTGGAGATGAACAAGAAAGCCTTTACGCTGGGTTACGAGGCGGGAAAATAAGCGAAAAACAGAGGATCGGAGAGGATTGCCATGCAAGGGAACTATTTTCAACCGGAAATTGAATGCGCTTCCCGGGAAGTGATGCACTATATCCAGTCCAAGCGCCTGCGCAGACTGGTGGAACGCTGTTATCAGAATGTCCCGGTTTACAGAAAGCGCATGGATGAAATGGGGGTTCTTCCGGGCGATATCAAGGAGATTGAGGACGTCCGGAAGCTTCCCTTCACCACAAAAACAGATTTGCGCGACAACTATCCCTTTGGACTGTTCGCGGTTCCGAAGGCACAGCTGGCCCGCATTCACGCTTCGTCCGGCACCACCGGCAAGCAGACGGTCGTCGGCTACACCAAGGCGGATATTGACGCCTGGGCGACCGGCGCGGCCCGCAGCATTATGATGGTGGGCGGCACAAAGGAGGATTTTGTGCACGTCTCCTACGGCTACGGCCTGTTTACCGGCGGCCTTGGCCTGCACTACGGCGCGGAAAAGCTGGGAGCGACAGCGATCCCCGTCTCCTCCGGCAACACCAAGCGTCAGGTACAGATTTTGCAGGACTACGGCTCCGACATTCTGTGCTGCACGCCGTCGTATGCGATGTATATCGGCGAGACGGTGCGCGATATGGGCATCGATCCCACAACGCTTCCCGTACGCGCCGGTATTTTCGGCGCGGAGCCCTGGACGGAGCAGATGCGCAAGGAGATCGAGCGCTTGCTCGCCATCCGCGCCTTTGATATCTACGGCCTTTCGGAAATTGCAGGCCCCGGTGTTGCCTGCGAGTGCCAGCTGCAAAACGGCCTGCACATCAACGAGGACATGTTCTATCCCGAAATCATTGATCCCGACACGGGCGAAACGCTGCCCGACGGCGTTTACGGCGAGCTGGTCTTTACCTGCATCGGCAAGGAAGCTCTCCCGCTGATGCGTTACCGCACGCGTGACATCTGCTCCCTGGACCACACGCCCTGCGAATGCGGCCGCACGCTGGTGCGCATGAGCAAGCCGCGCGGACGCACGGACGACATGCTGATCATTCGCGGCATCAACGTGTTCCCGTCTCAGATTGAGAGCGTCCTGCTGGAACTGGGCATGGATCCGAACTACCAGCTGGTTGTCGATCGGGTAAACAACCTCGACACGCTCGAGGTGCAGGTCGAAATGACGGAAGGCATGTTCAGCGACACCGTCCGCAATCTGGAAAGCATTGAGCACCGGATTGCAAACGCGCTGCAATCCACCCTGAATATTGTGGCCAAGATCCGCCTGCTTGAACCCAAGTCGATTCCGCGCTCCGAGGGTAAGGCCAAGCGTGTGATTGACAAACGCAAGGTATAAACAGACTGCGCTTTGCCGCTTCAAAGCGCGTTTCGGTTTCCGAAATCCATTCTGACACCATTCAATGAAAGGGGAACCATTATGCAGATTCAGCAGCTTTCCATTTTTGTGGAAAACAAATCCGGCCGCCTTGCGGAGATCACGGAGATCCTGGGACAGGCCGGGGTGGACATCCGCGCCATCTCCGTCGCGGACACCAGTGATTTCGGTATTCTCCGCCTGATTGTCGACAAGCCGAAGGAGGCTGTCGAGGCTCTGCGCGCCGCCAATCTGACGGTTTCGCTCACCAGCGTGATCGCGGTGGGCATCGACGACAAGCCCGGCGAATTCGCCAAGGCAATGCGCGTTCTGGCGGACGGTGAGATCGGCGTGGAATACATGTACGCCTTTATCAGCCGCGACAAGGGCAAGGCCTACGTCATCCTCCGCGTTCTCGAAAGCGATAAGGCTGTGGAATGCCTGAAGGCAAGCGGAATCAGCCTTCTCAACGCGGAAGAAATCTACGGCATGTAATTGCAAAACTCATCTCATAAAGAAAAGCCGGGATTCCACATGGAATCCCGGCTCTCTTTTTCTCATGAAAGGGAGGAAGATTATTCGTTCTTCGGCTCCTCCGCCTCCGGCTCTGTCTCCTGCTCCGGCTGCTGATCCTGCACGGGCACCGCGTCGTAGACCTCCGGCTCCTCGGGGGCAGGCTCTTCCAGCTTTTTGCCGCACTTGCTGCAATAATTGGCGCTTTGCGGATTTTCCGCGCCGCATCCCTTGCAGATGGTACGGTTGCGCATAGCGGAGATCTGCTCGTTGACCGCGTCAAGCTGCTCATACAGATCGTCGATCGCGGAGACGCACTCCTTGATCAGATCCGTAGCGTCGTTATCCGTCTTCTGGGCGTCATACACCATGCGGCCAAGGGACTCGTACCGCTTGGAAATTTCACTGTTCAATTCCCCCGCGCTGATGCGCAGCTTGGAAATATCTACAATCTTTCCAGCCGTCTTTCCCACTACGTTTACGGCCGATTTGGCATTCACCACAACATCCTCTAACAGGCCCATTTCTCTCAACTCCTTATCGGATTTTCTCAATTATAGCATCTACCGGAAGAAAATACAAGAAACGATTTGTAAACTCTTGTTTTTGCCGAATTATCCCAAAAACTCATGGAGAATGGAATCCGGCGGAACAAGCGCATGCGGCAGAGGGGTCACACGCTCCAGAGCGGCGGCCACGCGGGACGCTTCCGCAAAATACGGACTGCCGGGACGAACGCTTTCCAGAAGCTTCCTCGCTTCGTCGCGCAGGACACAGATTTCATAGCCCAAAAAGGTATTGATCGTGATGTCCGCTTCCTCCCGGAAGGGCTTGATGTAACGGTATTCTCCCTGCATCACGGAAGGCCACATGCCGAGCGTGCGCTCCGCCGAACAGGCACGGAACCGCGCGTCCCGCACCAAGCGGCGCACCAGACGCATATCGTTTGGAGACAGCAGGATCTCCCCTCCCTGCTCTATTCCCTGCTTGACGCTCAGATACGCATGCAGAAGATATTCCTTCGGGAGACCTTCGGACAAAAGCGGATTGAGCGCGTGCAATCCCTCCATGATCACCAGCGAATGAGCGGGCAGCTCCACCGCCTGCTTTTCGGGCAGAGGACGGTGCGTTTCAAAGTCAAAGACCGGCATGCGGCAGGAGCGCGTCCGGATCAGGGAAAGCAGGCACGACCGGATCTGCTCGATATCGAGCGCATGAACGGACTCAAAATCCGGCACGCCGTCCGGATGCCGGGGCGACTGCTCCTCGGGCAGATAAAAATTATCCAGGGAAAAGACAAACGAGGAAACGCCCGCCTGCTCCAAGCAAGCGGAAAGCAGCGAAGCCGTGGTGGTTTTCCCGCTGGCGGAAGGGCCGGCCAAAAGCACGATGCGGCAGTCTCCGGTTTCCCTGGCCGCCTGCTCCGCGATGCGCCGCAGCTCCGCCTGGTACGCCTGCTCCGAAGCCTGTGCAAATGATTGCGGCTCCTCTCTGGCACACCGGTTGATCTCCGTCAGAGAATTATGGTAATGGACATACTGTTCCTTGGAATTGCTCATAGCACTGCTTCACCCTGTTCTTTCTCTCCAGCACCTCCTGGAAGCGGTTGATATATTCATATGGGAATTTGAAGTTGAAAATGCGTTCCAATTCATCCACTCCCGGGCGCTTCACCTTGGTGGCCGCACCCGCACCGCAGGCCAGAATGGTATGCGTTTCGTCCATGATGTACACGTTATAGGGGCTTTCGCAGCCGGGGAGACACCATCCGATGTTTTCGAGATTCCCCACCATGCGGCTTTGCCGGTAAAGGTAATAAGGCAGATAGCCTTGCCCGGTCAGGCGGCTCTGGGCATAATCGAGCATCTGCGCCGCCGTCTCTCCCTCCGGCTCCCCCGCGCCGTCCTGGAACAGCTGGGCCGAGCGTTTGAGGGAGAGCGTATGCACCGTAACGCTCTCCGGCGAAAGCGCGAGCACGCCGTCAAGCGTCGCACGGAAGCCTTCCACCGTATCCCCCGGAAGGCCCGCGATCAAATCCATGTTGATATTATCCATCCCGCACGCACGGGCCAGATGAAACGCATCGAGCGTCTGCTGCGTCGTATGGCGGCGGCCGATACGCCGGAGCACCTGGTCGGAAAGCGTCTGCGGGTTGATGCTGATTCGCGTCACACCGCTGTTTTTCAGCGCTTCCAGCTTCTCGCGCGTCACGGTGTCGGGCCGTCCGGCCTCCACGGTAAACTCCCGGCTGTGCGACAGATCAAAATGACGGTTGACCGTGTCCAGCAGCAAAGCAAGCTGCTCCGCGGAGATTGCGGTGGGGGTACCACCCCCGAAATAGACGGATTCCACGCGCAGGCCGCAGTCACGCACCACCTCCGCTGTTTTTTCCAGCTCACGGCAAAGCAGCTCCACATAATCCGGGATCAGCTTGACGGTCTTTTCCACCGTGGAGGAGACGAACGAGCAGTAGGCGCAGCGCGTCGGGCAGAAGGGGATGGAAACGTAGAGACTGCACGAATCAGGCCGCGAACGGGCCAGCAGCGCGCCCTCGTTGCGCATGGTCACACGGCTGAGCTCCAGCTTTTCCTCCGTGACCAGATAGTCCTCCCGAAAGATGCGGGCAGCTTCCTCCTCACCGTGTTTTTCCACGAGGGACCGGAAGAACTTGACGGGGCGCACGCCTGTGAGAATCCCCCAGCGCGGACGAATCCCGCAAGCCTCCGTGAGCTGCCGGAAAAGCAGCACCGCCAGACGGCGTTCGGCTTCCTGCGGGGGCGCTTCGGCGGAAACCGTGTCCCGCCCCTCCCCGCGGTAGGTCCCGACCGCCGTTTTCACAAGCAGGCACAAAGTCTCCCCCTTCCGCTCCACAAGCGTCAGCGCGGCGTCCGGGCCGTCGAATTCCCGGCAGTCTTCAAAGACTTCTATTTTCTGCCGGTGAAAAAACAGACGGCAGAGGTTTTCCATCTCATAATGAAACGAATGACCATACAGGAACAGCTTCAAAATACTCCGCCTTTCTCCAGGCTGGGCCTGGGTTTCCGCTGCTGCCCCGGCCGATGCCAATGCGCTTCCCCATACTGGAGAGTCTCACCGCGATTCGTGTCCGGAACCCAGCTTTTTCCTTTGCCTTGCCCCTTGCGTTGGCAGCGGCGTCTGGTTTACCGTCAGCTGTTCATTGCAGATAGGGATTAAAACGGCGCTCACGCTCCAGCGTGGTCTCGGGGCCGTGTCCCGGGAATACGCGGTAATCACCCGGCAATGCCGCCAGACGGCGCACCGACTGCATGATCATCGCGGTGTTCCCCGTGGGATGATCCGTGCGTCCGACGCTGCCGCAGAACAGCGTGTCGCCCGCCACCAGAATATCATCAATCAAAAAGCAGTGGCTTCCGATCGTGTGGCCCGGTGTGTGGATTGGCCGCAGGGAAAGGCTCCCAAACGAAAGCGGTTTTCCTTCCGAAAGCAAGCCGTCCGCCTCAAAGGGCTTCAAACCGCCCGGCACCATGTAGGCAAGCGTCAGAGTGGGATCCGCGGGAAAGCCGCTTTCCTGCACCGGCAGCCAGATCGGCGCGCCCGTCAGCTTTTTCAGCTGGGCCGCACCCATCATATGATCAAAATGGCAGTGCGTCAGCACAATGCCCTTGACGTCTCCCTTCCCCGCCTTCTGCACCGCCTGTTCCAAAGCAGGCTCATACCACGCGGGATCGAAAATCACCAGATCGCCGGTTTCCGTATCGCGCAGAAAATAGCAGTTCGTTTCCAGCGGGCCGAGCACCAGGCTTGTTATCTCTGTCATAAGGCTTTCTCCTTTTCTGTCACGGGCGGCGCACGGAGGAAATACCCTCGATGCGGGACATGCGGTCAATCACGCTTTGCAGATGATCCCGCCCATTGATGGTGATGGAAACGTTGATGGCCGCGCGGCCGTCCTTCGTCTCTCTGGAATTGAGTGTGTGAATGGGGACGTGCATATTGAACAGCTGCTGCGTTACATCCGCCAAAAGACCGGTGCGGTCATTGGCCAGAATTTCAAGCGTGATCTTGAATTCCTCCTTGACCTCGCCCACCCAGTGCGCCTGGATCCAGCGCTCCGGCTCGGGAGCCGACGCGATATCCTGCGGCACGTTGGTGCAGCTTCTCTTGTGAATGGAAACGCCGAAGCCGCGCGTGATAAAGCCGATGATCTCGTCGCCGGGCAGCGGGCTGCAGCAGCGGGAGAATTTGATCAGGCAGTTGTCCATGCCGTCCACCACCACGCCGCTCGCGGGCTTTTTCTGCTGCACCGGCGGCTTGGGCGGCGGAAGCTCATGCAGATCTGTCTGCTTCCGCATTTTGAGGTAATCTTCCTTGACCTTCGGCATGATTTTCCAGAGCTGGATCCCGCCGTAACCGATGGCGGAATAGACATCGTCCACATTCTGGCAATTCTGCTTTCTGCCGATGTTCTCCAGGAACTCCTGCATTTCCTCGTCGGTAAACTCAATGTTGGCACGCTTCAGCTCCCGCTCCAGCTCGGCGCGCCCTTCGACGATATTTTCCTCGCGCTTTTCCTTCTTGAACCACTGACGGATCTTGTTTCTGGCTTCGCTCGTCTTGACAATTTTGAGCCAGTCGCGGCTGGGACCCTTGCCGACCTCCTTGGTCGTCATGATCTCCACGATCTCGCCTGTTTTGACCTTATAGTCAATCGGGACAATGCGTTTGTCCACCTTCGCGCCCACCATACGGTTGCCGACGGCGCTGTGGATGGCGTAGGCAAAGTCGATGACGGTCGAACCGGAGGGCAGGCTGATCACATCTCCCTTCGGCGTAAAGACGAAAACCTCCTCCGGGGCCAGATCGGATTTGATGGTGCGGATCAGATCCGTCGCGTCGCCGCTGTCCTTCTGATTCTCCAGCATCTGCCGGATCCACGCCAGGCGCTTCTCCAGGGAGTCTCCACCATTCGGGGAAGACAGGCCCAGCTTGTATTTCCAGTGCGCCGCGATACCGTATTCCGCCGTGTGGTGCATCTCCCAGGTGCGGATCTGCACCTCAAAGGGAATACCCTCCTTGCCAATCACCGTGGTGTGAAGCGACTGGTACATGTTGGGCTTGGGGGTGGAAATATAATCCTTGAAACGATTCGGCAGCGGACGGAACATATCGTGCACAATGCCCAGCACATTGTAGCAGTCCTCCACCGTATCCACAATCACACGCACCGCATAAATATCGTAGATCTCATCCATGTTTTTTCCCTGGATGAACATTTTGCGGTAAATGCTGTTGATGCTTTTGACACGGCCGCTGAGGAACACGTTCGGAATCACCGGAGCGACACGCTCACGGATGCGTTCCTTTGTCAGCTCAATGAAGGATTTCCGCTCCTCGCTGCGCAGGGCCAGCCCCTGCTCGATCTCCTCGTATGCAACCGGATCCAGAAAGCGCAGGGAGCGATCCTCCAGCTCCTCCTTCACGGCCCGGATGCCGAGACGGTGCGCAATCGGCGCGTAAACCTCCATGTTTTCCAGCGCTTTATCGCGCTGCTTCTGCGGCTTCCAGAAGGCCGCCGTGCGCATATTGTGCAGGCGGTCCGCCAGCTTGATGATGATAACGCGGATATCCTCGCTCATGGCGATCAGCATTTTGCGGATATTTTCCGCCTGCTGCTCCTCACGCGAGGAATACGGGATGCGGCCCAGCTTGGTCACGCCGTCAATCAGGCCCGCGATCTCCGTGCCGAACAGCTTTTTCACCTGATCCAGCGTGACGGGCGTATCTTCCACCACATCGTGCAGGATGCCGGCCACCACGGATTCCGTATCCATGCCCAGCTCCACCAGAATGCAGGCCACCGCCAGCGGGTGGGAAATATAGGGCGCGCCGGAGAGACGGCGCTGATCGTGGTGCTGCGCTTCCGCCAGCTGATAGGCCTTTTCAATCAGCTGCAAATCGTATTCGCGCTCCGAAGCACGGATCAGGCCAAGAAGATCGTCGTATGTTTTCAGCGTCTCCTTCGGCGGGCGCGGATCAAACAATTCCTTCATATGCGCGCTCTCAGTCATTTTCTTCCCCTCACTCCGATTTTTTCAGGCTCTCAAGCAGCCTGGAGGAAAACAGATCTACCTTTCCCGACGCCGGCAAAAGAGCGGCGCGCAGGAAATCTCCGAGCGAATCCAACCGGATCAGACGATGCTCCGCCAGTACATCCAGACACAGCAGAAGCTTCCCCAGAGAAAGCTTACCGCCCAGGCGCAGCCACAAAACGCCTGCGTCGCCGCAGAAGCCGCCTCCCTCCCGCAAAAAGCGGTAGAGAAGCGCAAAGTCCTCCCGTGTCGGGAACAGCTCCGCCCACACCGCAGCGGAAAGCGATTCTCCCCGCCGGGCCGCTTCATAGCGCTCCCGGCTTTGCAGAAGAGCCCCCGTATCCAGGCCCGCCGGCCGCAGCTCCCGCACATACACAGAGAGCGAAGGCGTTCCCATATATTCCCGCTCCTCCACGGCAACGGCAAGATCCAGCTTGTCCCCCGGACGGTATGGAAATTCGTCAGGCGTCACGCCGAAGCGCACGCAGCGCACCACAGTCCCATCCCCGCCGCAAACGGCCAGCCGCAGGTGCTTGCCGCCGCCAATCGGGGAAACCTCCGTGAGCGTCACACCAAACAAGCCGAAAAGCGGCGCGGGATTTCCCGTTCCGAACGGCTCCAGCAGCGCTACCTCCCTGGGCAGCTCCAGCGTCAGCTCATGCGGCGAAACGGCACAGTCGATGGAAACCACGGGGAACACTGGGGGAAGCGAAGCCGCGTAATGGTTGATTGCTTTCCGAAACGCTCCCAGCTGGTCCGACGGCAGACTCAAACCCGCCGCCATCGGATGGCCTCCGTATTTCGTGAGAAGATCGGCGCACGCGGAAACAGCCGCGAACAAATCGAAGCCCTCCACGCTGCGCCCGGATCCCTTTGCCTCCCCGCCGCACTGGGAGACGATGAAGCAGGGCTTTCCGAAGCGTTCCGTAATCCGAGAAGCCACAATGCCGATGACTCCATGATGCCAGCCTTCGCCTTCCGCCACCAGTACCCGATCCAGCAGCCGTTCCGGCTCACGCGCAAACAGCGCGAGAACGCTTTCAAAAATCTCACTCTCCATCCGGCGGCGGTTGTCGTTGTCCGCGCAGATCTCCTCCGCCAGCTCCTCGGCTTCGTCAGGATACTCGGAGAGAAGAAGCTTTACCGCCCGATCCGGCGATCCCATCCGCCCCGTCGCGTTGATGCGGGGAACAAGGGTAAACGCCACATTCGTCGCCGTCAGCTCCCGGTCCTTCATGCCCGCGTGCTCCAGAAGAGCGCGAAGCCCCAATCGATCCGTCTGCGAGAGAAGGCGCAAACCCTCCCGCACGAACGTCCGGTTTTCCTGCACAAGCGGCACCACATCGCCGATGGTTCCGATGCAGACCAAATCGGCGTAATTGTCCAGAAGGCCCTGCACATCGCAGCCTTCGCCCTCCAACGCCAGAATCAGCTCAAACGCCACGCCCACGCCGGAGAGCACCCGGCTGCCGCCCGGGCAATCCTCACGGTGCGGATCCACCACCGCACAGGCGGCGGGCAGCTCCGGACGGGGCCGGTGGTGGTCCGTTACCACCACGTCGATGCCGATGGAAGCGGCATAGGCGACCTCATCAATGGAGGAGATCCCGTTGTCCACCGTGACAATCAGCGTGACCTCCCTCTCATGCAGCGTGTCAATCGCTCCACGGTTCAGCCCATAGCCTTCCGCTTCCCGATCGGGAATATAGTATGTCACATTCGCTCCGCAGGATTCAAGATACGAATACAGCATCGCCGTGGCCGTTACACCGTCGGCGTCATAGTCGCCGTATACGGCAATCATTTCAAAGGAGTCCACCGCGCTGAGAATCCGCTCGGCGGCCTCCCGCATCCCGGCAAAGGAAAACGGGGAAAACGCGCCGGTCCCCTGCAAAAAGGCCTGCGCTTCCTCGGCTCCGGTGAAGCCGCGCGCCGCCAGCAGGCGCGCGAGAACCGGGGAAGCTCCCGCCTCCTGCCGCAGCCTTTGCTCCGCCCGGCTGTTTTCCGCTTTTGTCTTCCATTGCTTCATGCCTTGCCGCTCCTCTTTTCTGCATCCGTTTCGCCCATCATTCAGAAACCTGCTCTTTTGGGCGGATTTTGACAGTTCATAATTATTTATTGTACCATTGCGCCATAGCTTATTCAAGATTTTTTTCTCCACAACGCCGGACGCGGCCGGGCTTTTCCTCGCCCGGCCGCGTCCGACCATCGTTTTTACCGTTCTTCCACGGAAAGATTCACTTTATAGCTGCCATACGCCCAGCATTTTGTGCTGCCGGAAATGCTGACGGTCGCCGGCATTTCCGTATGGCCGGTAAAGCCGTTGTTCTGCGACATGTCAACCTGAACCACCAGATTACTCTCCGTCAGGTTTGCCAGCTCCTCCTCCGGCCCCACCACCACGATATCCAGCGAGGAAGTGGTTACGCTGGCCTCGTACTCGTGCCCAAGGTTGTTCACCTTGAAATTGCGGGCCGTGATGGTTTTTGTCGTGTACCCCGACAGGTTCAGGCGAACCGTTACCTGCGTGATCTGCTGGAGATTGCGGAAGGACGAGGGCAGCGACACCGGAATATCAAACACATTCGTGCTGGGGCTGATCTGTGAAAAATCAATGGGATCCAGCTGAATGCTCTTGTACGATTCAAAGTCCTCCGCCGTTCCCGCCAGCTCCACCGTACTCGGCGAGAGCGTCACAAACGACGAATCCAATTTGAGACCGGACGGCGCGTTTGTAAAGTTCGCGGTAAACGGCACGGTCCTGCGCACCAGCACCGGAACCGTGATATCCGCCGACTGGACGCTCAGCGAAAGCTGATCGTATTTGTCCTTGCTCAGCGTGTTGCCGTTTGCGTCAAGCAAAATCAGGTCGGCCGTGTAGCGCGCCGTCTGATCCAGCTCGCCCAGATCCTTTTCCCCGACTGTCACAGCCGAAATGCTGTCCACCACCGATTTTGGCCCGGAGATCGTCACCGATTCGGGCGCGGCAGCCACACTTCCCACAAAATGGCCCTTCGCCGCGGAAGCGCTCACCCCGCCCGTACCAATCACAAAGGATTTTTCCTCGGAATAGTCCAGCGTCAGCTGCACGATAGACGGCTCAATGCGGTCAATCTCATAGTCCGTCACATATCCCTTTTTGGAGGAGGCAATCGTCGCCAGATACGTCTTTGCCCCCGACACCGTCTCGGTGATCTGCGTTTCCAGCCCGATATCATCCGCCGTGACATTGTGCACCGAAAGGCTGTTTCCTTTGATATAGACCGTTACCTTCAGCGTCTGGGGACTGAAGCATTTCAGCCCGTCCGCCTGCGCCGCTTCCGGAATCTTAATCGTCACCGGAACATCGTAAATCGGTACGGGAAATTCCTCCGTGTTTGTAAAAGCCATGGAAAACCAGAGAACCAGAGCCGACAGAAGCGAGAACACGGCGACAAACTTGTTGTTGTAAAAGAGAGCGCCGATGGAAAAGCGCTTCTTTTCCGGAGCCTTTTTCTTGTCACTCATGCTTTTTCCCCCTTCTGAGCGAAGGGATCCGGCGCTGGGGATGCTCGGGCTCTTCCTTCAGCAGGAAGCCTTCCAGCGCAGCTTTCAGGGTATCCCTTGTGTAATTGCGCGTCAGCACGCCGTTGCAGGCGATAGATATCTGACCCGTTTCCTCCGAAACGACCACCACGACGGCGTCCGAATTTTCACTCATGCCGATGGCGGCGCGATGGCGTGTTCCCAAATCAATGCTCACATTGTCGCTCTTGGTCAGAGGCAGGATACACCCGGCCGCGTAGACCATCCCGTCGCGCAGTATCATGGCTCCATCGTGGAGCGGAGCCTTGTTGAAGAAGATATTGCCGATAATCGGCGGCGACGGGATCGCGTCCACCACCGTTCCGGTGTCGATGATATCTCCCAGCTTGGTCTGGCGCTCAAAAACCATCAAAGCTCCTGTGCGCGATTTCTGGAGACTGGCCGCGGCGTCGGACACCGCGACAATGCATTTGCGCTTCTGGGCCTCCAGGGCCTCCTCCTCCTTTGAGCTGAGCAGTCCGAGATTCCGGCCGAGATTGCTGCGCCCCATCTGCTCCAAAGCCCGGCGCACCTCCGGCTGAAATACAATCAACAGCGCGATCACGCTGAAATTGAAGAAGTAATTCAGAATGCTCTGCATCATGCGAAGCTGGAGCACATTGGCCACCAGCCACACGCCCAGCAAAAGAAATATACCCTTGACCAGCTGTTCCGCACGCGTCTCCCGCACCAGCTTGATAAAGCTGAAAATGATGAAGGAGATCAACAAAACGTCCAGCATGGAAGAGATCGTAAAAGAGGAGACGAGGCTGACAAACTGACTCCACAGATTGGAGAGGAACCCGGTGCACTGCGCCCAGAATTCCGCCAACAGCTCCATGTGCTCTCATCCTTCCCGTTGCTTACTCAATCCCACTGCCCCGCCCACAGCCGGACAGCCGCAGCATTTTTTCGCCGCGTCCGCGCAGGGCGTTCCCCCGATGTGGAAACGCCCTATCACAGACTTATTTTACCATATCCCGGAACGGATTCAAAGCTTTTCTTTATGAACGGCCTGTGAATTCCGCAGAACGCGCTGCATCGCCGTCACAAAGCCCTGAACCTCCCGGCCGGTTGTAAACGCGGACGGGCAAACCCGCACCGCGCCGGTTTCCAGCGTCCCCATAAACGAATGCGCGGCGGGTGCGCAGTGCAGTCCCGCCCGCACCGCGACCCCCTGCTGTGCCAGAGCCGCCGCGGTATCCTCGCTGGGAAGGCCGCGCACCCGGAAGGAAAAGACCGGAGCAAACACGGCTCCGTCCGGCTCGCCGGTAAAAAGCTCCACGCCGTCCAGATGGCGAAGCGCGCGGTAAATGGTGCGCGTCACTTCCAGCTCATGACGCAGAATCCGCTCCGTCCCCTTCTCCCGCACAAAGGCAAGCCCGGCGCGCAGGCCCGCAATTCCCGGCACGTTGACTGTGCCGCTTTCCATGCGTTCCGGCATCTCCTCCGGCTGGGAAAGCGAGAGGGAGTTGGTTCCCGTTCCTCCCTCCAGGATGGTATCCAGCCCGCTTCCGCACGCTGTAATCAAAAGCCCCGTCCCCAGCGGGCCATACAATCCCTTGTGCGGGGCGGCGCACACATAGTCGATCCCGTCCTCCTCCAGAAAAACCGGGAAGATTCCCGCCGACTGCGCGGCGTCCACGCAAACGGGAATGCCGTATTGGTGAGCCATTGCCGAAATGCGTCCGATCGGAAGGCGGATTCCCCACACGTTGGAGACATGCGTGCAGACAATCAGCCGCGTTTCCTCCCGCAGAGCATGGCGGAACGCGTCGACGGTCGCGTCATTGTCCCCCGGCGTCACGCGCACAGCCGTCACCGTTACCCCTTGCCCCTCCAGCTTGTGCAGGGGCCGCATCACGGCGTTATGCTCCAGGCAGGAGACCACCACATGGTCGCCCGGCTTGAGAAGCCCTTTCAAAACCGCGTTCAGCGCGTGCGTGCAGTTCATCGTGAACGCCACACACTCAGGACCCGGCGCATGAAAAAAATCGGACACGGCTGCGCGCGTCCGGTAAATCTCTTCCGCGGTGGCCATACTCATGGCGTGGCCGCCCCGCCCTGGGTTCGCCCCAAACCGGTAGATAGCCGAAGCCACCGCATTCTGAACCTGCGGCGGCTTGGGATACGTCGTCGCGGCATTATCCAGATAAATCATCGCGTGCCGTCCTTCCCGCCGGGAAAAGCAAAGCCGGCCCCGCGCAGCAGGGAAAGCGCCTCCTCCGCACGGCCGGGGACAAACACGCCGTAGCCGCATCCCACACCGGGAATATGCGGCACCCGCTCCACATAAGCCTCGATCCCATGCCTGCGCAGCAGATCGCGCGCCCGCATGGCTCGTGTGATCGAGCTTACCGTAAGCAAAGGTTTTCCCATGTCGATCACCCTTTTCGTGATTTGCCCTCCTCCCCACCGAACAGCTTCTGTTTGGACAAAAGGAAGGCTTTTACAGAATATGAAAAGGGCGCGGGGATGGTGCGGCTGTTATCCCGCCGGTTCCAGCAGGCAGACGGCGTGAGCGGCAATTCCTTCCCCGGATCCGGTGAAGCCAAGCCCCTCCTCCGTGGTGGCCTTCACACTGATCTGCGAAACCGGCACACCACAGGCCGCGGCAAGATGCTCCCGCATCTGGGAAAGATGAGGCGCCAGCTTCGGCGCCTGCGCCAGAACCGTCGTATCCACGTTGCCGACGCGCCAGCCCTCACGGGCCAAAAGCTCCGTCACACGGCGCAAAAGGGCGATGCTGTCCGCCCCCTTGTAAGCCGGATCGCTGTCCGGGAACCATTTCCCGATATCCCCCAGCGCGGCGGCTCCCAGAAGGGCGTCCATCACGGCGTGGGTCAGCACGTCCGCGTCCGAGTGGCCGAGCAGCCCCTTTTCATACGGGATTTCCACCCCGCCCAAAATCAGCTTGCGGCCCTCCACCAAACGGTGAACGTCGTATCCATGCCCGATTCTCACAACCGCTTCCCCCTTTTTCTCAAAATGGCTTCCGCCATCAGCCGATCCTCCGGCGTGGTCAGCTTGAGATTTTCATAACTGCCTTCGCACAGGCGCACCGGCAGTCCGGCGTGCTCCCAAAGCTGGCAGTCGTCGGTATAATATCGTTCTTCCGCCACTGCCCGCTCCATTTCTTTAAAAAAGCGGGCAAACGGAAACACCTGGGGCGTCTGCACCGCCCGGAGCGTTTCGCGCTCCGGTGTGGAAACAACAATCCCTTCCGGGTTTACCTCTTTGATGGTATCCTTGACGCGAACCGCGAGAGCCGTCCCCATTTCAGGGCCTGCCGCCGCTATCACCGCGTCGATCTCCTCCGGCGTCACCAGCAGCCGCGCCCCGTCGTGCACCGCCACATACTCCGTGCCGGACGGCACGGCAAGCAGGCCGTGGTACACGGAGAGCTGGCGTTCCTTTCCGCCCGCCGCGAAAAAAACAGGCTTGGAGATGCCATAGCGAGCGACCACATTCTCCATGGCCGCCCTGTCCTCCTCCCGGATGACCAGCACCATGGAAGAAACCGACCGGGCTTCCTCAAAGGCGTTCAGCGTCCAGGCAATGACGGGAGCATCTTGAAGAACCAGAGTCTGTTTGGGGCATCCCATACGCGTCGATCCCCCCGCCGCCACAATCACGGCACAGCAGCTTCGCTCCATACGGCTCCCCCTTTACTTCACCGCAAACTTTTTATATTTGACCACCCATTCCGGCTGAATCTCCTCCAGCACCGCCTGCGGCACCTTATACTGCGCCAGAGGCTTCTGCACCTTCAGCGACTCAATGGAGCGCTGAAGCTGGCGGGTGTCAATATCCGATCGCGCCTGAAGCGCGCCGATCCCGGTGTAATCGGATTTCAAACTTTTCATGACATAGAGCAGATCCGCCCAGTCCCTGAATTCCGTCAGCCGAACCTTTTCCTTCGGAACGCGCAGGGTGAGCAGGACGCTGCTCGAAACACGGCCGTCCGCACAGGAGGGCTTGCCCATCACACAGGCAAAAATCGGGCAGACGCAGTCCAGCCCAAGAATATCAATCAGCGCCTGATAGCCCTTGGCAAAGGTGATGCTTTTATAGGCACGGTACACCTGATTGGAGAGCAGGATATCGAGCACCTGCGTAGACTGATAGGAGGTGAGGTTATAGCACCCATCCTCTTCACTTTTTTCAAACAAACGAAACACGCAATTTCCTCCTTTAGTTCATCGTAGCCCAGTTAAACAGCGTCATATCGCACCGGCCGGAGGAATCCGGAATGGCAAGATATCTGCGGATCAGCTCCAAATCGTTCTGTCCCGTGCCGTGATAATAGGCTTCCGCGATACTGCCCGCAATGCAGCCGACTGTATCGGTATCGCATTTCACGCTGTACACATTGCGCATACAGCTTTCCCACGAATAGCTTTCCAGAAAACAGCGGATTGCCAGCGGAACGGACACCTGGCAGCTCATGTCCACCTTGGAAAACGGACGCTGCAAAAACAGCGGCTTTCCCAAATCATAGCCATAATTTTTTTCAATATATCGTTTGATCTCTTTTTTCGAGTTTTCCGTTCTTGCCAGATAAACGCAGACAGCCGTTGCCTCCGCGCCTTTTACCCCCTCGGGGTGGCTGTGCGTGCACAGCGCGCTTTTCTGTGCATGCTCCCTCACACGCTCCAGCGTCGGGAAATATTCTCCGATAAAGCTTACCCGCATCGCGGAGCCGTTTCCATAGCTGCGGTAAGCGGCGCAGCCGCCCTCCTCCAGCCAGCGCTTGAACATGGTCCCATATCCCACAAGGGGATATTTCCTTCCAAACTGCAAATATGCCCCACGGTACGAAGTGCCGTTGAGCACCGCGTATTTGGTGGCCACCGTCATGACGGTATCATCGGTAAAACAACAGCTGTCTGTAAAAAAGGGTTCCTTTTTATAATTGAACTTTTCCGGCCGGCTGAATTCAAAGCGGGAACCGGCAATATCACCCAAAATCGCGCCGAACATGGTGAATCCCCCTTTTCTTCGTTCTCTGGATTCTTACTATACTATACTTTTCACCTTTTTTCCAGTTTTTATCTTTGTTTTCCCTGCATTTTTTCCACTAAAAATGTGGAAATTTATAGCTGGATTCTTGACAAGCAGGGAAAAGTACCCTAGCATAAAGGAGGAGGACAGACAGCCCTCTGGAAAGGAAAAATGCCATGGAACTTTTAAAGCTGGAGCACCTCGCCTGGGATCTGCCGGACGGGGCGGGAATCATAAAGGACATTGATCTGTCCGTGCAGGACGGGAGGCTGATTGTAGTCACCGGCCCGAACGGCGGAGGAAAAACCACGCTGGCCAAGCTGATCGCCGGTATCGAAAAGCCTTCCTCCGGCCATCTCTTCTTTGACGGCCAGGAAATCACCGATATGGACATCACAGAGCGGGCAAAGCTGGGGATCGCCTACGCTTTCCAGCAGCCGGTCCGCTTCAAGGGGCTGACCGTCCGCGACATGCTGGAGCTTGCTTCCGGCCGGGAGCTGGATGACGCTCACCTGTGCGACCTTCTGGGCAAAGTGGGCCTGTGCGCCAACGAATATGTGGATCGCGAACTCAATGCAAGCTTATCCGGCGGCGAAATTAAGCGCATTGAGATTGCGTCGGTTCTGGCCCGCCGTGCCAGACTCTCCATTTTTGACGAGCCCGAGGCCGGAATCGACCTGTGGAGCTTTGCCCGTCTGGTCGAAACCTTTGAGGAGGTCCGCCGCCAGAAGGCGGGCACCCTGCTGATCATTTCGCATCAGGAGCGGATCCTGAGCATTGCGGACGACATCATTGTAATCGCGGACGGCTATGTGCGTTCCGCCGGTCCCAGGGAAGAAATTCTTCCCACCCTGCTGGCCGACGAAAAATCGCCCCGCTGCCCGCTTGGAAAGGAGAGTGCGCGCGTATGAACAAAATCACGGAATCCCTGCTTCGCGCCGTTTCCGAATTCGGCGGCTCCTTTCAGGGCGCGTACAATGTGCGCGAGGACGGCGAGTGCGCCGGCCGCCAATCCAGCGAGCATATCAAAATTGAATCCAAAAAGGAAGGCCCCGGCCTTGTGATCCATGTGCTGCCCGGCACAAAAGGTGAGACGGTCTATATTCCGGCCTGCGTCACCCACGGCGGCATTGACGACCTGGTCTACAACGATTTCTATATCGGAGAGGGCGCGGACGTTCTGGTGATCGCGGGCTGCGGCGTACACAACGAAGAAAACACGGAGGCCCGCCACAACGGCATTCACCGCTTCTTTTTGGAAAAAGGCGCGCGTGTTGTCTACCGGGAAAAGCATCTCGGTACCGGCAAGGGCGCGGGCGCACGCCGGATCGATCCGGTGACGGACATTACCATGGCGGAAAACTCCTACCTGGAAATGGACACCGTGCAGCTCGGCGGAGTGGACAGCACCATGCGCAAGACAACCGCCGTACTGGCCGCCGGAGCGCGTCTTGTCGTGCGGGAACGTCTGATGACCACCGGCAGCGAATGGGCCAGAAGCGACTTCGACGTCACGCTGGAGGGCGAGGATTCCGGTGTGGATCTGATCTCCCGTTCCGTGGCGCGCGGCAACTCCCGACAGGAATTCAACTCCTGCCTGCGCGGCAAAAACCGGTGCAGCGGCCACTCGGAATGCGACGCCATTCTGGCGGAATCGGGAAGCGTCATCGCCTCCCCGTCGCTGGAGGCCGCCCATGTTGACGCTGCCCTCATTCACGAGGCTGCGATCGGCAAAATTGCGGGCGAGCAGATCCTCAAGCTGCGCACGCTCGGTCTAACACAGCAGGAAGCGGAGGAGCGTATTATCCAAGGGTTCCTGCGATAATAAACTTGAAGTTTTCGTCGACCTTTTTCAAAAGGTCGCGGGGGCAAAGGGGGGCGCGGTGCGCCAGTGGCGCACGGATTAGCGCCGACCGAGCCGGCAGGCGAGACCCGAACCCCCTTTCAGAAAACGTGCGAAGCCACAGAACAAGCGAGGAAAAACAGTGAAGCGATTTTTTCCGAACGGTTCCCACCAAGCTTCACCACGCAAAAACTTTTCGACAAACCAAGCAGGCCGCGGAAAATTTCCGTGGCCTGCTTTTTTACAAAAAAAGAACCGGTGGGAAAATTTTTCCTGCCGGTTCTTTTATCAGACAAATCCTCCGGCGCAAACGCGCCCCTGAGAATTCTCTCTTATTTCACCATGCTGGCAACTTCGTCAGCGAAGTTGTCCTCGCGCTTCTCAAGGCCTTCGCCCTTCTCAAAGCGGACATACTCGGCGATCTGGATGGAACCGCCCAGCTCCTTGGCGACGGAATCCGTGTACTGCTGGATGGAAAGCTTGCTGTCCTTGACATACTCCTGCTCCACCAGGCAGACTTCCTTGAAATACTTCTTGATCTTGCCGTCGACCATCTTCTCGATGACGTTGGCGGGCTTGCCGCTGGCGGAAGCCTGCTCGGTCGCGATCTTGCGCTCGTGCTCGATCACGTCGGCCGGAACCAGGCTGCTGTTGAGGTACAGCGGGTTGACAGCGGCGATCTGCATCGCGATGTTCTTCGCATACTCCTGGAACTCAGCCTTCGCGGCAATCTCCGCGGAGGTGTCGAAGCGCACCAGAACGGCAATCTTGCCGCCCATGTGGATATAGGCGGTGACAGCGCCCTCATAGCGCTGGAAACGGCGAACCTTGATGTTCTCGCCGATGGTCAGAACCTTCTCCTTGCGCAGATCCTCCACGCTGACAGACTGACCGGCAGCCTGAGCCGCGAGAAGAGCGTCCATATCAGCCGGATTCACGGAAGCAACCGTTTCCGCAACCGTCTTAACAAAAGCCTGGAAATCAGCGTTCTTGGCCACGAAGTCGGTCTCCGCGTTTACCTCGACGGCAACGCCCACGTTTCCGTCGACATAAGCATAAGCCATACCCTCGGCAGCGATGCGGCCAGCCTTCTTGGTGGCGGCAGCAAGGCCCTTTTCACGCAGATAGTCCACCGCAGCGTCCATGTCGCCGTTGGAAGCGGTCAGAGCCTTCTTGCAATCCATCATGCCGCAGCCGGTCTTCTCACGCAGGGTCGCGACGTCCTTTGCTGTAAATGCCATGTTAATTCCTCCAATTTATCAGTCTATAACCAAGCACAGCACGCCAGGGATGCTGGCGTGCCGTGCCGTACCTTCGTTTTGGTTGCGCTTATTCGGCGGCAGCCTCGTCGGTCTCATTCTCCTTGGCCTCCGCCTCGGCGGCGCCCATCTGGCCTTCCTTGCCCTCGACAATCGCGTTGGCAACCGTGCCGGAGATCAGCTTGACAGCGCGGATAGCGTCGTCGTTGCCCGGGATAACGTAATCGATCTCGTCCGGATCGCAGTTGGTGTCGACGATCGCGACGATCGGGATACCCAGCTTCTTGGCCTCAGCCACAGCGATGCGCTCCTTGCGGGGGTCAACGATGAACAGAGCGCCGGGGAGCTGCTTCATCTCCTTGATGCCGCCCAGGAACTTCTCGAGCTTCTCGATCTCGAGGTTCAGCTTGACGACTTCCTTCTTCGGGAGCATATCAAACGTGCCGTCGGACTCCATGGTCTTGAGCTGGTTCAGACGGTCGATGCGGCGGCGGATGGTGCGGAAGTTGGTGAGCATACCGCCGAGCCAGCGGGCGTTCACATAGTAGGCACCGGCGCGCTGCGCCTCGTCACGAACGGAATCCTGAGCCTGCTTCTTCGTGCCGACAAACAGGACGCTCTTGCCCTCCATGGAGAGCTGACGAACAAAATTGTAAGCCTCTTCGAGCTTGCGCACGGTCTTCTGCAGATCGATGATGTAGATGCCGTTGCGCTCGGTGAAGATGTACTCCGCCATCTTCGGGTTCCATCTTCTGGTCTGGTGGCCGAAATGAACACCGGCTTCCAGAAGCTGCTTCATAGATACTACTGCCATTTTTTATTCCTCCTTGGTTATTCCTCCGCCGCTCCTCCTGTTGGCGCAGAACCCTTGCGGGCACCGGTTCGCCGGGGTCGGCGTGTGTTTTGCGCGAATTATTATAGCATAAAGGTTTTGGGATTGCAAGAAACAATCTACCTTATTTTACTCAAATTTTCCCTTTTTTTCCGTCATACGTCACAAGCGGCAGTGCAGATTCTCCCTTTTCCTACTCGTCCCCGAATAAAATGGACAGCAGACCCCTTTTCCGCCGAACGCGAACCCTCTCCTGATAATTGACGAGGATCGTATCCTCTCCCACTACCTGGATGTCCGGCCAGCGGATCACGATATCCTCCTCCCGCCCCAGCAAGCCGAACAGCTTCGGCCTGCCGTATACCACAATTGACGTCAGGCGGGCGCTTTCGATATCCATTTCCGCGTCGCAGACCGCTCCGATTCTTGTCCCGTCCTTCACGCTGATCACTTCCTTGCGGCGCAGCTCCGCGATTCTGCATGTCATACGCTCTTCCTCCTTTTCCTCCATACTCCTTTCCTTATATATTCATCCGTCCTCGCTTTTTTGCCTGATTCTTGCCTGCTTCTAAATTTTCCCCTTTTTGTATGCGGCCGGAAAAAAGCGGCAATACTGAAAAGGAAGAAGGGGGAAACGGCCATGTATAATAAAGTGGAAATCTGCGGGGTCAACACCTCTCGCCTCAAAGTGCTGACGGAGGCGGAAAAAAGAGCCCTGCTGCAAAAAATCCGTCACGGAACGCCATCCGAGCGCGAGCAGGCCCGTGAGGAAATGATCAACGGCAATCTCAAACTGGTGCTGAGTGTGATCCAGCGCTTTACCAACCGGGGCGAAAATCTTGACGATCTGTTTCAGGTGGGCTGCATCGGCCTGATGAAGGCCATTGACAACTTCAACCCGGATTTGCAGGTGAAATTTTCCACCTACGGCGTTCCCATGATCATCGGGGAAATCCGGCGTTACCTGCGGGACAACAACAGCATCCGCGTCAGCCGCTCCCTGCGCGATACGGCTTATAAGGCGATGCAGATCAAGGAGAAGCTGCAATCACGCGACAACCGGGAACCCACCATCGAACAGATCGCCAAGGAGCTGGATTTGCCCCGCGAGGATGTGGTGCTTGCTCTGGAATCCATCGTCGAACCTGTCTCGCTCTATGAACCTGTGTTCAACGATGGCGGGGATACGATCTATGTGATGGATCAGGTGGGAGACAACCGCGGAGGAGACAGCGACTGGCTGGAGGAAATTGCTTTGCGGGAAGCGATCAACGATCTCAATGACCGCGAAAAGAAAATTCTGACCATGCGCTTCTTCCAGGGAAAAACGCAGATGGAGGTTGCTTCGGAAATCCACATCAGCCAGGCGCAGGTATCCCGTCTGGAAAAGGGCGCGCTGGAGAAAATCAAACGGGAGCTGTGAAGCAAAAGAAATCCTTGCACTTTTCTGTTCAATCCGATATACTGAGAAGGGTTTGTTGGTTATTTTTTCCTTTCTCTCCGCTGATATTCCTGTTTTTTCTGATAATTTTAGCAATCCTGTCGGAAAATCACGCGGTAAGAGGATGTAAGGAAAAACCGGCTGCCATTCCAGATCGAGGAGGTGGAGACAGATGGAGCCACGGATCCCGGCACAAGCCCAAGAAGCGCTGCAAACATTGCAGCGCGCGGGCTTTGAGGCATATCTGGTGGGCGGATGCGTGCGCGACAGTCTGCTGGGGCTTATCCCGCACGACTGGGACATTACCACCTCCGCCCTGCCGGAGGAAACCGCCCGTCTTTTCTCCTCCCTACCCCTTGTCCGCCAGGGAGAAAAACACGGAACTATTTTGGTGCTCTTTCCCGGCTTACCGCTGGAGATCACCACCTTCCGGATAGACGGTCCATACGCCGACCACCGCCGGCCGGAAGCCGTGCGGTTCTCCCGCAGCCTGCGGGAGGATCTGGCAAGGCGCGATTTCACAATCAACGCGATGGCGTGGAACCGGGAATTGATTGACCCCTTTGACGGCGAACGCGATCTATCTCTGCGCCGAATCCGCTGTGTGGGGCCGCCCCGGGATCGGCTGGAGGAGGACAGCCTGCGGATCCTGCGGGCGCTCCGCTTTGCTTCCTGTCTCTCCTTTTCTTTGGAGGAAGCAACCGCCGCCGCTGTTCTGGAATGCCGGAACCTGCTGGGAAATATCGCGGCGGAACGGATCGCGGATGAATTTCTCCGGCTGCTCTGCGGCAGAGACGCTCCGGACATTCTGCGCCGGTTCCGCCCGGTGTTCGAGGTCTTTCTGCCGGAGCTGGGTCCATTGGCCGGGCTGGATCAGCACAGCCCATACCATCAATACGACGTCTGGGAGCATACGCTTCATGCTCTGGAACATACCGCGAACGATCCCGAGCTTCGGCTTGCCGTTCTGCTGCACGA
>DVGZ01000067.1 GCA_018712435.1 Candidatus Caccousia avicola | reverse complement strand
CGATTAGGCGCCGAAATATCTCTTCAGCAGGCCCTCGAAAGCCTTGCCGTGACGAGCCTCGTCGCGAGCCATCTCGTGAACGGTGTCATGGATAGCGTCGAGGTTGGCAGCCTTCGCGCGCTTGGCAAGGTCGAACTTGCCGGCGGTCGCGCCGTTCTCAGCCTCCACACGCATCTCGAGGTTCTTCTTGGTGGAATCGGTCACAACCTCACCCAGGAGCTCGGCAAACTTCGCGGCATGCTCAGCCTCTTCATAAGCAGCCTTCTCCCAGTACAGGCCGATCTCCGGATAGCCCTCGCGATGAGCAACGCGAGCCATGGCCAGATACATGCCGACCTCGGTGCACTCGCCGTTGAAGTTGGCGCGCAGATCGTTCATGATGTCCTCGGAAGCGCCCTGTGCCACGCCGACCACATGCTCAGCGGCCCAGGTCTTCTCGCCGGCCTGCTCCACAAACTTCTCCTTCGGAGCCTTGCACTGGGGGCAGAACTCGGGGGCCTCATCGCCGGTGAACACATAACCGCAGACAGAGCAGACAAACTTCTTCATGATAACATTCCTCCATCATTATAATTGTTATTTTTGGATTGCTGGTTGCAGGTTTTACGCTTTTCTTTCCTTTTTCTCACAGGCGGCACAGGTTCCGCGAAACACCACGTCGCAGCGCTCGGCGGTTACCCCGTACCGTTCCGAGATTTCCGCGCAGGCACTCCCGCAGGAGGAATCCTCCACATCGAGAACGCAGCCGCACTTGTCGCAGACGAAGTGAGAATGCGGATAGGTTGCGCCGTCAAACCGTTCCTGACCGTTCACTGTTCCCACGCTGACGATGACGCCGTCATTCTTAAACTGGGACAGATTGCGGTAAACGGTGCCGAGGCTCAGATCCGGATAGGAGGGCTTTAATTCGTGGTAGACCCACTCAGCCGAGGGGTGCACCTTGGTGCCCTGCACTATTTTCAGGATTGCCTCCCGCTTGCGGCTGTAATTCTGCCTTCGTTCCATCGCCTCACCTCAACTTGATAATAGGAATTGTTCTTAACTTGTCCCTATCATAGCACATCTTTTTCCGGGAGTCAAGAGAAAAATAAAAATAATTCTCAATTTTATTTAAAGGTGTTGGAGCTTGCCGTTTGTATCTTAATAAAAGGCCTGTTTTGGCTGAAAGATTGGATTTCGGGGAAGGGCTTTGCATTCCATGTTGTGTATGCTATAATTTGTATCAGCATTTTGGGAGACTGTTTGTGTGCCGCCCACATATGGCGTACTTTCATAATGAAGATGGGCAAAACTGTAAGTCTGATTTTCAGCGTTACCGAACAGTCTCAAACAAGTTCCATGAGCAAGCGGATCGGGGGGATAGCATGGGAGCGCAGAGATATGAGTTTGCCATCGTGGGAGCGGGGGCCTCGGGCCTGATGGCGGCGGGGGAAACCGTGCAGGCGGGAAGCACTATCGTGCTGGAAGCCAAACAGAAGCCCGGAAAAAAGCTGTTGGCCACGGGAAACGGCCGCTGTAATCTCGGCAACCGGGGCGTTTCCCCGACTCATTATCATGGGGATGTGGAGCGGGCCTCGCGCGTGCTGGAGCGTTTTTCCCCGGAAAAGCTGGAACAATTTTGGCGAAAAAACGGCTTGCTCTGCCGGGAGCTGGATGAGGGGAGACTGTATCCCTATGGGATGCAGGCGGCGTCCGTGCTGGAATGTTTGCTGCGCCGTGTTGTGGAGCGGGGCGGGGAAGTGCGCTGTGATTTTCCGGTGGAGGAGATCCGGCGGGAGCAGGGCTTTCTGACGCTCTCCGGCCCGTGCGGCAGGGTGCGGGCCCGCCGTGTGATTCTCGCGTGCGGCGGCATGGCTTCGCCGTCGCTCGGTGGGGGAGAGCTGGGCTACCGCTTGGCAAAGAGCCTGGGGCACCAGATAACGCCGCTGTTTCCGTCTTTGGTGCAGCTGACCGCGCCGCCCGCGCGTGTGAAGCCACTCAAAGGGGCGCGCAGTCTCGCGGAAATTTCCCTTTGGACAGGCTCGCACGGCGTGGCTTCCGCGAAGGGCGAGGTGCAGTTTACCGGCGAGGGGCTTTCCGGGATCTGTGTGTTTGAAGTCTCCCGCGCGTATGGAGAGCTGAGTGAAAAGGAACGAAAGACGGCGGAGCTGTCTATCTGTCTGATGCCGGAGTACGGCCCGGGGGATCTTTACGCCTTTCTGCGCACGGCGGCATCTTCTCCGCTGCTTCCCGCGCAGGAGCTGCTGGACGGCCTGTTGAACCGTCTGGTCGCGCGGGAGGTGCTCAAATCCGCCGTCCGCCGTCTCCCCGCCTATGCCCGGGAGTATAAGCCCGCCGAGCTCTCCGCCATCGCGGCGCGGGTGCGGGATTTCCGGTTCCCCGTGACGGGAACGGCGGGGTGGCAGGCCGCGCAGGTGACGGCGGGCGGCGTCCCGCTCTCCGAGGTGGATATCTCGACGCTGGAGTCACGGCTGTGCTCCGGCGTGTATCTGACGGGAGAGCTGCTCAATCTCGATGGAGACTGCGGCGGCTACAATCTGCACTGGGCATGGGCGACAGGGTTGCTCGCCGGGCGCAGCGCCGGTATGGCGGCCAACCCCGGGACCCGTTGGGATTTTCGTTTATAACGCAGAAGGAGCATCGTGCATGACGACTTACCGAATTTCAGAAATCCCTCTTCCGCTTGGCGCGCCGGAAGGATTGCTGCGGCGCTTGGCCGCACAGCGGCTGCGCGTTTCGCCGGATCGGATTGCGTCGCTGGAGCTGGCGCGCCGCTCCGTGGACGCGAGAAAAAAGAATGATGTGCATTTTATCTGTACGGTGGAATGTACGGTGGACGGGCCCGCGCTTTCCGCGTTGGGGCCTAAAATTTCCGAAGCGGTTCCTTTTCAATATCAACAGCCCTCGTGCCGTCCGGGAAGCCCGCGCCCCGTCGTGGTGGGGCTGGGGCCCGCGGGACTGTTTGCCGCGCTGATTCTGGCGCGGGCCGGGGCAAGGCCGATCGTACTGGAACGTGGCGCGCCCGTGGAGGAACGCGCCGCCGCGGTGGAGCGCTTCTGGGAGACCGGCTCCTTGGATCCGCAGACGAACGTTCAGTTTGGAGAGGGCGGAGCCGGAACCTTTTCCGATGGAAAACTCAACACCGGCACGAAGGATCCGCGCGCAAGACTTGTTTTGCAGGTGTTCGCGCAGGCGGGCGCGCCGCGTGAAATTCTATGGGAAGCCAAGCCGCATATCGGCACGGATCGGCTGCCCGGCGCGGTGAAATCCATCCGCGAGGAAATCCGTTCGCTGGGCGGCGAAGTGCGCTTTCACAGCACCGTAACGGAGCCTCTGCGGCGTGACGGCGTTCTCACCGGCGTTGTTTTGCAGGATGGGGAGCAGATCCCCTGTTCGCAGGTGATTCTCGCCGTCGGCCACAGCGCCCGCGATACCTTCCGGATGCTGGACCGGCTGGGGATTCATCTGGAACAAAAGCCCTTTTCCCTTGGGGCGCGCATTGAACACCGGCAGAGTGCGATCGACCGGGCGCAGTACGGGCGTTTTGCGGGGCATCCCGAGCTGGGAGCAGCCGACTACCGGCTGGCCGTCCATCTTCCGGGCGGACGGGGCGTGTATACCTTCTGCATGTGCCCCGGCGGCGAGGTGGTGGCCGCGGCCAGTGAGGAAGGCCGCGTGGTGACAAACGGCATGAGCCGCCGTGCCCGCGACGGGCAGAACGCGAACTCCGCCCTGCTTGTCGGGGTGAACCCGCAGGATTTCGGCGGGGAACATCCGCTGGCAGGCATGTTCTGGCAGGAACGGCTGGAGGAGCTGGCTTTTCAGGCGGGAGGCGGCGGCTACCGTGCCCCGGCTCAGCGCGTGGAGGATTTTCTGCGCGGCAGACCGTCGGTTTCCTTTGGGGATGTTGTGCCGTCCTATCGCCCCGGCGTCACACCGGGAACGCTCGACGGTGTGCTGCCCCCGGCCGTGACGGAAGCCATGCGGCAGGGGCTTCCCCTGCTGGACGCGCGCCTGCACGGCTTTGCCTGCCCGGACGCTGTCCTCACCGGAGTGGAGACGCGCTCCTCCTCGCCGGTGCGGATTCTGCGGGGTGAGGATTTGCAGAGCGTTTCGCTGGCCGGTTTGTACCCGTGCGGAGAAGGAGCAGGCTATGCGGGCGGCATTGTGTCCGCCGCCGTTGACGGAATCCGGTGCGCGGAACGTGTGCTGGCTGCCGTGGAATAAACAACAGCCGCCGTGTGCGGTTTTGGGAGGATCATGGAATGGAATATGTTTCGATTGCGTTTGGTGTGCTGATCATTGCGGTCGGCCTGTATTTTCTGCTCACCCCCTACGAAAAGCTGGCTGCAATGCTGCCGAAGAAAAAATCCCGCCGCAACCTTCGCGCGCGCGGCTGGATTGTACTGGTGTGCGGCGTTCTTCTGATCGCTTTGCAGATTGTGATGATGGTGATGCGCTGATCGGCTGGATGCGGTGAAAGTTGACCGGCCCGGCGTTTGAAAAAGGAAGTTTTGAACACGCGGGAAAGGAGAGAATGTACCATGAACGAAAAGGATATTTGGGAGATCATCGGCAAGATGACGCTGGAGGAAAAGGCGGCGTTGTGTTCCGGAAAGGATTTCTGGCACATGGAGGGCGTGGAACGGCTGGGGATTCCCCCTGTGATGGTCTCCGACGGCCCGCATGGCCTTCGCAAGCAGGATGACAAGGCGGATCATCTCGGAGTGAACGAGTCGATCAAGGCGGTCTGCTTCCCGGCGGGCTGTGCGACAGCGTGCAGCTTTGACGAAGATCTTCTGGAACGTATGGGAAGCACGCTGGGACAGGAATGCAGCGCGGAGAATGTGTCGGTTTTGCTGGGGCCTGCCATCAACATGAAGCGCAGCCCGCTGTGCGGACGCAATTTTGAATATTACTCCGAGGATCCGTATCTCGCCGGAAAAATGGCCGCCGCGCTGATTCGCGGTGTGCAGAGCTGGCAGGTGGGAACCTCCGTGAAGCATTTTGCGGCGAACAACCAGGAATACCGCCGCATGAGCGGTTCCTCCAACATGGACGAGCGCACTTTGCGTGAGATCTATCTGGCAGCCTTTGAAACGGCGGTCAAGGAGGCGAAGCCCTGGACGGTTATGTGCTCCTACAACCGTATCAACGGCACCTTTGCGAGTGAAAACCGCAAGCTGCTCACGGAGATTCTGCGTGAGGAGTGGGGCTTTGACGGCTTTGTCATGAGCGACTGGGGTGCGGTGAACCGCCGGGTGGACGCGCTGCACGCGGGCCTTGAGCTTCAGATGCCGGGGCCGTGCCCGGAGGATGACGCGGAACTGGTGCGCGCCGTTCAAAACGGAGAGCTGAGCGAGGACGAGCTGGATCGCGCGGTGGAGCGTATGCTCCGCATCATTCTGCGGTACGAGCAGGCGGAGGTTCCGCAGGCCGTATTTGATCGCGAAGCGGATCACCAGATTGCCGCCGATATCGAGAAGGAATGCGCCGTCCTCCTGAAAAATGACGGGATCCTTCCGCTCCGGCGCGGCGCGAAGGTGGCGTATCTCGGCGGGTTCGCGGCGAAGCCCCGCTATCAGGGCGGCGGTTCCTCCCACATCAATTCCACCCGCGTCAGCAGCGCGCTCGAGTGTGCGCCGGAGGGCGTGGTGTATGAGGAGGCTTTCCCGGCGGACCGCGACGAGTGGAACGAGGAAGCCGTGGAGCGCGCTGTGCGTGCGGCAAAGGATGCGGAGGTGGCGGTGATTTTCGCCGGTCTGCCGGATTCGTTTGAGTCGGAGGGCTACGACCGCAGCCATATGCGCCTGCCGGATTGCCAGAACGAGCTGATCCGCCGTGTGCTGGAGGTGCAGAAGCGCGTGGTGGTTGTTCTGCATTGCGGCAGCCCGGTGGAAACGCCGTGGGCGGACGAGGTTCCCGCCGTGCTCTGTCTGTATCTCGGCGGCGAGGGCGTGGGCGAGGCCACGGACGCACTGCTGTATGGCGACGCGAATCCCTGCGGCCGTCTGGCCGAAACCTGGCCGCTGCGCCTGGAGGACAATCCCAGCTATCTGAACTTCCCCGGCGACGAGGACGGCGTTTCGTATGCGGAGGGCGTTTATATCGGCTACCGCTACTACGATAAAAAGAAGATGGCGGTGCGCTGGCCCTTCGGCCACGGGGAGAGCTACACCACATTTGCCTATTCCAACGTTCGGCTTTCCTCTGAAGGGAAAAAAGTGCGTGTGCTGGTCGACGTGACCAACACCGGCGCGCGCGAGGGCAAGGAAACGGTTCAGCTCTATGTGGAGGACTGCACCGGTACACCCGGCCGTCCGGTGCGGGAGCTCAAAGGGATGAAAAAGCTGTCGCTTCTGCCCGGTGAGACAAAAACCGCAGAGCTGGAGCTTGATGATCGCAGTCTCTCCTGGTATAGCGAAAAGCTTCACGGCTGGTACGCCGCAACGGGAACCTATCGCATCCTGCTGGCTCATTCCAGCCGGGATGTGAGAGGGGAAGTCACGCTTACCTATTTTTCCAAGCAGAGAATACCGCTGCATGTGCACCGCAATACGACGGTTGGCGCTCTGCTTGCGGATCCGCGCACGGCTCCCATCCTTCAAGAGGTGATCGAGAAGGCGAAATCCGTGCTTGCCCCGGCGGAGGATGCGCCCGGAGAAGCTGCTTCCGAGGCCATCATGGAGGAAATGAGCCGTCAGATGCTGTTCAATTCGCCCCTGCGTGCGGCGCAGATGTTCTTCGGCATGTCCAAGGCCGAGATTGACGCGTTGATCGAAAAGCTGCAAAAAGCAGTGGACGCATAATTTTTCCCAAACAGAAAGACGTCCCGAAAAAGTGAGGTTTCGCTTTTCCGGGACGTCTTTTTTACTTTTCGTTGATTTCCTTCGGATCCGGCAGGCGGCAGGCCGCTTCAAAAATACCAAGCAGAAAGAAAGTTTTTCCGCGGCTCATATACATCCAAAGGGAAGGGAGGAAGGCCGCGCCGCCCACCACGCAGACTATCATGTCGATCATCGTATCCGTCACGCCCGTGGTGAGGACGCGCTGGGGATCGGAATGGAAAATCAAACTGACGATAAATTCCCAAATCTCCCAAATTCCCGCCACGGCTGTGACAACCGCCATCACAAAGACCGCCGCAAGAGGAAAGCGGGCGCGTTCCATCGTCTTTTCCGGGGAAAGGAGATGAAACAGAAGAAGGCCGAACAGGGCGATCACGATGCCGGAAAGTGTATGAGCCAGCTTGTCATAGTATGATGTGAGGGAGTACAGGCGCATGACGATCCCAAGCGTATATAAAAGAAAAACATAGAGATACACAAGAAGATCCAGCTGATACGAGCGTCTGCGCCGGATGATCCGGTAGAAAAGCGAGAGGATCAGCGGCAAAAGCAGGGCGCAGAGCGCCAGAACCGCATAGTACCACAGCGACTGCACCGCATTAACGCCGGCCAGAAGAAGGTTTGCCGCGAGATAGGCCGGAACGGCGAAGCGGTTTATCTTCTGGAAATCCCGCTCGCGCTTCTCCACATGGTGTTTTCTCATGCGTTCTGTGCGGTGGGACAGGCCAGACGGCGCAGAACGCGCACCATGGCGTCCATGCTCTGCACGGGAATATACTCAAAACGGCCGTGCGCGTTGTGGCCGCCTGTGCTCAGGTTCGGGCAGGGAAGACCCATGTAGGAGAGACGGGAACCGTCCGTGCCGCCACGAATCGGCTGCACCAGCGGCGTGACTCCCACATCCAGCATGGCTTTTTTCGCGTTCTCGATCAGGAACAGATGCGGCTCCACCTTCTCCCGCATATTGTAGTAGCTGTCGGCCAGCTCCAGTTCAATCGTGCCGTCGCCGTGCTTTTCGTTGAGGTAGGCGGCAATCCGGCGGAAACGCTCTTTCTTTGCCTCGAATTTCGCGCGGTCGTGGTCGCGGATGATGTAGTGCAGCGTGGCTGTTTCCTCGTCTCCGTTCAGCCGGTTGAGATGCTGGAAGCCCTCATATCCTTCTGTGCAGGCCGGAATCTCCCAGGCGGGGAGCATATTCTGGAATTCAATGGCGATCAGGAGGGCGTTTTTCATCTTGTTCTTCGCGTCGCCGGGATGGATGTTCAGGCCGTGAACCGTCACCACGGCGGAAGCAGCGTTGAAATTCTCATATTCCAGTTCTCCAAGCTTGCCGCCGTCCACCGTGTAGGCAAACTGTGCGCCGAAGCCGGGCACGTCGAAGAGGTCCGCTCCCCGGCCGATTTCTTCGTCGGGGGTGAACGCGAAGCACAGCTTGCCGTGCGGCAGGTTGTCACGCTGGATTTCCTCCACAAGCGTCATGATTTCCGCCACGCCCGCCTTGTCGTCCGCGCCGAGCAGCGTGGTGCCGTCCGTTACAATCAGATCCTGTCCGATATAATCGCGCAGGTGGGCGTATTTGTCGGGGCTCATCACGACATTCTGCTCCTTGTTGAGGACGATATCGCCGCCGTCGTAGTGCTCCACAATCCGGGGATGGATGTTATGGCCGCAGGCGTCGGGAGAGGTGTCCATGTGGGCGATAAAGCCGAGGGCGGGCGCGTCCGTCTCGCAGTTCGCGGGCAGCGAGGCATAAACGTAGCCGTGCTCGTCCACACGGGCGTCCGCAAGGCCCAGGCTCAGAAGCTCCTCCGCCAGCGCGTTGGCAAGCGTGAGCTGTCCCGGCGTGCTGGGGCAGGCGGGGTTGGATTCGTCGGAGGTGGTGTCAAAGGATACATAGTGAAGAAAACGTTCATGGGCTTTCATGGATCAGGTTCTCCTTCCTCTTGCGCTTCCCTGTCAGTATCTCCCGTTTTTCCTGTTTCATGCGGGAAAGGGGCGCAGAACAGATTTGATGATCTGACTTTATTATACACACAGCGTCAAATTCTGTCATCCCCCTGCTTCCATGCCAGTCCCAGCAGACGGATGGCTTCGGGGATATCGGCAAGAGGAATTCCGGAAAAGCTCAGAGCGGCGAAAATACCATCACGGTTTTCACGCGTGCGCACACGCACACCGTACTCCGCCGCTTTGGCACAGAGAAGCTCCGCTTCCTGCGGGACCAGCGGGGTGCGGAAATACAGAGCGGTTTCCTCAAGCGTGAACTGCCGTTCCGGCAGCGCGGCGGCCAGACATTTTCCCATCAGCTGACTTTTGGCGGCGTAGAGCTTGCGCAGACGGCGCAGACGGCGCTCCATCTGTCCGCTGGCGATATACGCCGCCAGGGCAAGCTGTTCAATTTTTGAGGCGGTCTGGTTGTAGTTGCGTGCCCGCTGCCGGTAGAGCGCGAGCAGGGAAGGGGGCAGAACCATGTAGCCGACGCGCACCGAGGGCAAAAGCAGCTTGGAAAAGGATCCGAGATAGGCGACACAGCCGCCGCCCGCCATGCCCTGCATCGCGGGAATAGGGTGGGCGCGGTAGCGCAGTTCGCCGTTGTAGTCGTCCTCAATCAGAATGCTGCCCGTCTCCTGCGCCCAGCGCAGCAGCTCGAAACGGCGGCTGGTCGGCATGGCGCTTCCGCTGTCCACGGGGGACGACGGACTGACATACGCCAGATCCGCTCCGCTTTGGCGCAGAGCGTCGGGCCGCAGACCATTTTCGTCGCGCGGCAGGGGAATGACCTTGATTCCGCAGTCACGGAACACCTGCTCCGCCTGCGCAAAGCCGTGCTCGTCGATTGCCGCGCATCGTTTTCCCGCCAGCCCGCACAGGAGATACAGAAGGGGCTGGCTTCCCGCCCCCACCACAATCTCCTCCGGCCCGGCGGAGACGCCGCGCGCCCGCCCGGCATACAGGGAAAGCGCTTCCCGCAAAGCGGGTTCCCCCTGATGCTCGCCGTAGGACACGATGATTTCACGCCGGTTGAGAATATCGCGCACATGACGCCGCCAGATCCGCAGGTCGGCGGCCTCCGCGTCCGCGCAGTCGGTCCCGAGATTAAAGCGGAAATGCGCGGTCAGAGGTGCGGACGTAAGCAAAGGGCGGCGCGGATCGGCGGGTGCGGGCTGCTCTCCAAACAGGACAAAATACCCGCGCTTCGGTTCGCTTTTCAAATATCCCTCCACGCAAAGCTGCTGATAGGCCGCCTCCACCGTTGTGCGGCTCACACCGAGATCCTCCGAGAGCCTGCGGATGGAGGGGAGACGGCTGCCCTGCCGAAGCTGTCCGGTTTCCATCGCTTTTTTCAGGGAATCATAAAGCTGGCGGTACAGAGGTTCTCCGTCTGTATGGATTTCCAAATATTCATACGCCAATCTGTACACCTCATTTTTTTATAAA
>DVGZ01000066.1 GCA_018712435.1 Candidatus Caccousia avicola | reverse complement strand
TGCACAGACCCTTGACAGCATTCCGGTGACAATGGCGAAAGGGATCCACCTGTTCCCATACCGAACACAGAAGTTAAGCCTTTCAGCGCCGATGGTACTTGGCTGGAGACGGCCCGGGAGAGTAGGACGTTGCCGGATTCCAAATGAAAAAGCTCGGTCTAAAGACCGGGCTTTTTCATTTTCAATCAGACAATGACCTTTTCGGATTGATCCCCCAACCAACGTGCAACATTGTACTTGGTTAGGCTTCCGCCCGCGCGCCGCCAGTGGCGGAAAAGAGCGCGGGCGGAAACGCCCGGGAGAGTAGGAGAGCCCAGACGAAAGTCTGGGTTTCAGCGTGTCGAAAAAGTCCGCCTGCGGCGTCCTTTTCCGAGATTTACGCCGTTTCCCTCTCGCCCCCCATGGGGCTCCCGGGCGGGAAACGGCGCAAGGAAACCTTGCTGCGCAAGCTTGCGAATCCGCCGCACATGTCGCCGGATTCGGATTGCATTTGGAGGGCTACGGCCCTCCAAACCTCCAGGAAGGGTTTTTTGACAGTCTGAGCCCAGACAAGAGTCTGGGTTTTCTTTTTGTGCCTGTATCGGAAATATGCTGCTTTTTCGTGTTGTGCTCAACCAACGTGCAATATTGTACTTGGTTAGGTTTCCGCCCACGCGCCGCCAGTGGCGGAAGCAGAGCGCGGGGGGAAACGCCCGGGAGAGTAGGGAGCTCAGTCGAAAGACCGGGCTATTTTTTTACGAATAAACCTGTGCTATTCTGTTTATGCATTTATCCCCAGCGGGTGATTGCTCCTGATTTGGGGTCCAGATCTCCGCCGGTCACATAGGCTCCATCTTCATCCTCAAGCCACGCGTGGATGGTCAGATCACAGGACCCGGGTTCGAGGACAAGTGCTGCGCGGAGCTTGCAGCGGTCAATTACCGTATCAGAAACCGTATCAGAGGAAGTGCGCTCATCCAGCGGATGTTTTTCGCGGACATAGGCGAATAGGTTGTCTATTACCGCTTGGGAAAGCAATTCCGTTGCTTCACATTCGATGATACATAAATCCGGATCCAGCGGTACGGCGTTCTTGGGCACGTTTCCCACTGCCCAAAGGATATCGCCATTTTGCTCAATGCGCTTAAGAATGGGTTTTCCGTTCTGTGTTCCCACGCGGAGAATGAAGCTCTTATCGTAAGCGTAGACCTCACCTTCAAATGATTGTAAGCCTTGTTGCGATAACTGATCCTGTGGAATTGTACATTCTGCGCGTAACATTCGCTGAATTCCCGCGCCGTATGTGATATGCCATTGCGTCTCTCCCTCGACTTGCCAACAATCCTCCAAATACACACCGCCAACCAATGTGGTCTCGCATTGTGTATGTTTATCGATAAAAGTGATGCCGCCGGAAGGCACAACCCATGTCTGGTAGACGATTCGTTCCCCTTGCCTCGGTTCACTCAGTGGCTCAAATGCGCTTACAGACGCATAGCCTTGGCCGACGTCTGGAATCATCAAAAAATACTCATCACCGCAGACTGCCAGCACATAGGCCTTGTCTCCTGGCTTCAACTGTATAAGCTCCATGAAGCCGCCGGTTCCGGTAACAGATACTTCTGTTTTGACCACTGCCAGCGGGCATAAAGCTGAAAAACTGCCGCCGACTGGCCGCAGATGGGCTTTCATCACTTCACCGGTGAGAACATCACTGCCGTTGAACTGTAGACCGACAAGGCACCATTCACCGTTGTCCTGATAGACCTCTATGCGTGTCCCGGTATAAATGCGCCCCAGGATTTCGCTGCCTTTGCGCTGCTCAGCCCGCAGATTGAGCCTTGTTTGCCAATCGCTTCCGTTGTCCACAATCATGACCGCGTCATTGCTGCCTATGGTGGGAGAGATCCAATCAAGTTCGTCTTCCTCCGCGCATGAGACGGTGAAGCGGCCAGAAGAAGCAGTGCCAGCAGCCATAGAAGTGTCTTTTTCATCTTACATTCCTCCTTATTTCCATCGCAGATCCGCTGCCGATATGCCACAGCTTACGTCATTTGCCGAAACCATGCCATAGATTCCGCTCCAATCCGTCTTCCACGTCCATTCCCCCCGCGGGATGATGACATGAAGCAAGTCGCCGTCCTGATGAAACACGTGCATCAGCGTTCCGGCGGGGAGGGTCATGATGGGCGCTCCTGTGTCCGCGTTTATCAGAAAGATGTCCCGATTAGCCTGCGCAACAGGAAGCACTTCGCTTTCCCATTCGCACAGGCGGATGTCGTCGTTTTCAATCAGATATCTTCCGCTGACCCATCCCGAAAGATCGCCCATCTGCACGTTGTACCAAGGGCTATCCGTTCCGGGTACACTGCCTATCACCTTTACCTTTGCCGTATACTGGCCCAGAGAATCCGATTGGCCTGTTGGCTCTGTGCGCAGGTTTACCCCGAAGATGTATCCTTCATCATCCGCAACATCTGGCTGGTGTGCTGCCGCGTAGGTGCGGATTTCTTCCACAGTCTTGGGGAAATTATCCATCGTCCAGGCAGTCAGACGGGTGGGAAATACGCAGGAGAATTCCTCGTAGTGGATACTTTCGTCGTCTGTATACAGTGTCACCCCGAGATTTCCCGTATCCGACGGAATGCTTGTTTCAAGCTCAAACCGGGTGTGTGCGTCAATTTGATGCGCATAGCACGCCACATGCACTTCGCCCGTTTCGCGAACAAGCACCTGCCACGATTCATTCCCGTGAACCCATGTGATATAGGGCCTGCCGGATTTCATCTGTTTAACGGTTTGCCCGTCAGAAGCAGGCGTGATGGTCACCTCAAATCCGCCTTCTGCAGGCAGAAATGCATCGCTCTCCACGCCGATCGCCCACTTCCCGTCGCTTCCTGATGCAGATAGCAGGAGCATCCGATCTTCCCGTCTGACAGCCATCTGGACATCCTGATGGAGGGGTGTATCCAAGTCCTCTTGAGCATAGTATCGCATTTCAGCACCGCAGATGACCTCATCGCCCGGCAAAAGATACGAGGAGAATGCTTCCTGCGCATCTGCATTCATCTCGGCTTCGAAAATTTCGCATTTCCAGTGCTGGTTTACATAGGCTGCCGTATATTCCATCTTGTGGCTTTCTGCCCATGCAGCCGCAGTAAAAAGCCATATCACAAAGGCTGTTATTGTACAGAGTTTTTTCATCATATCGCGCTGCTCCTTTGGTGCTTTTTGCTTTGGATGGATTGGATTGTGTGATC
>DVGZ01000065.1 GCA_018712435.1 Candidatus Caccousia avicola | reverse complement strand
ATCTATAATTACCTCTTCCTTTTCCAGTGGGCACTGCGGCACTTTGGCATCCTCTTTCTTCGACAGATTATAATTTTGACCAATTTCCAGCCCACATTTCCGCTTGACTTGAGAAATATACAGGCTGGATACCTTCAAACCGTGTTTTTCCAGTACATACGCCTTAATCTGCTCATAGGTCGCACCTTTCTGGAACCCGGACATATCCACATCCTCCAGCGAGAACTCCACACGAACTTTCTTGGAGTCGATTTCTCCCTTGGAAAGCAAGACAACCGTCTCCACATGGTGCGTCCGCGGGAATAAATCAGCCGGACGGGCTTCCTGCGGCTGATATCCCCGGGAGGCGAAAAAGCGCAGATCGCGGGCAAGTGTGGCGGGATCGCAGGAGACGTACACCACACGGCGCGGCAACATGGAGGACACAATATCCACCAACTCCTCTCCGCAGCCCTTGCGGGGAGGATCGAGAATCACCACGTCCGGCGCTTCCCCACGGGCGCGGAGCATTGCGGCGGCTTTGGGCGCGTCACCGCAGAAAAATTCCGCGTTCGTGACGCCGTTGCGCGCGGCGTTTGCGCGTGCGTTCTCCACCGCGTCCTCCACAATCTCCACGCCGATCAGCCGCTTGGCATGCGCGGCCATGGAAAGCCCGATTGTGCCGGCTCCACAGTAAAGATCCAGCACCGTTTCCTTCCCCGTCAGGGCGGCATATTGCGCGGCTGTCTCATACAGACGCTCCGCCTGATCGCGGTTGACCTGATAGAACGAATGCGGCGAGAGGGTAAAGCGCAGGCCGCAAAGCGTATCCTCCAGCAGCTCGCTTCCCCACAGGACGCGGTTTTCCTTTCCCAGTACAACGTTGGTACGCTCCGTGTTCCGGTTCAGCAGCACGCCGGAAAGGCCCGGCACCGATTCACGCAGAAGCTCGCACAGACGCTCCTCCCCGCGCAGGGACGCGGCATTCGCCACGATGCAGACCATCACCTGACCGGATGCGAAGCCCTTGCGCAGGTAGAGGTGGCGCAGCGTCCCTTTTCCCGTCTCCTCGTCGTAAGCCGTCTCGCCCGTTTCCGCCTGCCAGCGGCTCACCGCTTCCATAGCCCGGATGAATTCCACCGGATGCAGAAGGCAGTCTTTGCACGGAATAATCCGGTGGCTGTGCGTGCTGTAAAAACCAAACAGGATGCCGCCCTCCCCGTCGGAGCCGATCGGAAACTGCGCTTTGTTGCGATAGCGGTCCGGCTGCTGCGCGCCCAGAATCGGGAGTACCGGCAAATCGGAAAAGCCGCCGATGCGGGACAAAGCGTCGCGCACGCGCTGCTCCTTGGCGCGCAGCTCCGCTTCATAGGAAATATGACGGAACACACAGCCGCCGCACTGGCGCGAAACCGGGCAATCCTCCTCCACGCGGTCGGGAGAAGGCGAAAGGATCTCCTCAATCCGCCCAAAAGCATATGTTTTGAGGCTTTTCACCACGCGCACGCGCAGCGTATCCCCCTGCGCCGCTCCCGGAACAAATACCGGAATTCCTTCCGGTGTTCGTACCACGCCCGCCCCTTCGGTTGTATATCCTGTTACCTGCGCTTCGAAGATCGTATTTTTTTCCAGCGCCATTTCTCTTTTCTTTTTTGCCATCGTTTTCTCTTCTCCATCCGTTTAATCGCCTGCGGCGAACAATTCACGCGCCTGCGGCGAGCAATTCGCACCTGCGGTGAGCAATTCGCACCTGCGGTGAGCAATTCGCGCAAGCATCGGGCAAGCCCGATGCCCGGCTGTGTGCTGTACTTATATTTAGTGTCCCGCGCTGCTGCCGCAGAGTAAGGCGGGAGCTGGTCAAGCCCTCCGTGAGCCTATTATGATAATAGGTATTATACCACACCTGCGGTGGGCAAGTCGCGCACGCTCCTTCCAGTCGCTCGGATGTGTGATTTCGGATACTGAGCGGCCCGCGTCTGGATTTTCTGCGTCTATTATACCATGCGGTTCCCTTTTCCGGCAATATTTACAACACTTTATCAAAGCAATACAGCGCCGTAAAAGCACGAAAAAATATTTTTGCTATATTTCTGAAAATCCTCTTGACAAGGCGGGAAATATCGGTATAATGAAATAAAATTCAGAAAACCGTTGAGCAAGGAGAGTACCTGGACAGAATGTTCTTTGCAGAGAGCCGCTGTTGCTGGGAATGCGGCAAGGACAGGTCGGGGGAATGGTCTTGTGAGGGCAGGGTGAACGGGGCGCGTCCCTGAGTAGCCGCTGACGGGAACTTCACCCGTTACCAAGGAAGCGTGCGTGATGGCGTGCGGAGCAAGTGGCGGCATAGCCGCAATCTGGGTGGTACCGCAGGAGTCTACCGGCTCTTGTCCCTTTGAACAAGGGGCAAGAGCCGTTTTTTATTCCCCGGCCCGGATCTCCATCAAATTGATTTTGAAAAGGAGCCGATTGTTATGACGAAGATTCCCCACCGACTGATTCTCACCGAGGACCAGATGCCTAAGCAATGGTACAACCTGCGCGCCGACATGAAGGAGCAGCCGGATCCCCTTCTCAATCCCGCCACACTTCAGCCCATCAAGACGGAAGAGCTTTATCCGATCTTCTGCAAGGAGCTGGCCCGGCAGGAAACGGACTGCGAGACGCGCTATTTTGATATTCCCGAGCCGGTGCTCGATATTTACAAAACCTACCGCCCCTCTCCCCTGTGCCGCGCGTATCATCTGGAAAAGTATCTCGATACTCCGGCGCACATCTATTACAAATTTGAGGGCAGCAACACCTCCGGCAGCCATAAGCTCAACTCCGCCGTCGCGCAGGCCTACTATGCCAAAGAACAGGGGCTCAAGAGCCTGACCACTGAGACGGGCGCGGGACAGTGGGGCACAGCTCTGGCCGAGGCTTGTTCCTATTTTGGCCTGCACCTTGATGTTTTCATGGTGAAAGGCTCCTACAATCAGAAGCCATACCGCAAGGCTGTGATGCAGACCTTCGGCGCGAATGTGGTGGCCAGCCCCAGCGACACCACGCGCGTAGGCCGTGCGATTCTCGCGAACGATCCGGAGACCACCGGCAGCCTTGGCTGCGCGATCTCCGAAGCCATTGAAAAGGCTACCACCACGCCGGACTGCCGCTATGTACTCGGCAGCGTGCTCAACCAGGTTCTGCTGCACCAGTCCATCATCGGCCTGGAATGCAAAAAGGCGATGGAGATCATCGGGGAATACCCGGATATCGTCATCGGCTGTGCGGGCGGCGGCTCAAATCTGGGCGGCCTGATTGCTCCCTTCATGCAGGATAAGCTGCTCGGCCACGCGAACCCGCATTTCATCGCCGTGGAACCCGCCTCCTGCCCCTCCCTCACCCGTGGGCGCTACGCCTACGATTTCTGCGACACCGGCAAGGTCACGCCGCTGGCCCGGATGTACACGCTCGGCAGCGGTTTCATTCCTTCCGCAAACCACGCGGGCGGTCTGCGCTACCACGGTATGAGCCCAATTCTCTCCAAGCTCTACCACGACGGCTATCTGGACGAGGCCCGTTCCGTGGAGCAGACCAAGGTCTTTGAGGCCGCGACGCTCTTTGCCCGCCTCGAAACCATCCTGCCCGCGCCGGAAAGCTCGCACGCCATCCGTGGAGCCATCGATGAAGCCATCCGCTGCCGCGAAAGCGGAGAGAAAAAGGTCATTCTCTTCGGCCTGACCGGTACCGGCTATTTCGATATGACAGCTTACACCTCCTATCTGGAGCACACCATGTCGGATTACATTCCCACCGACGCGGACTTGCAGCCCGGCTTCGATTCTCTGCCGAATATCGGCTGACGCTTATCTATAACAATATGACAAAAGGACGGACCACCGGCGAGAGCCGGTGGTCCGTCCTTTCCACAGGAATGCAAAAAACGGGAAGCATCTTTCCGAAGCGAACTTCGGAATAGTCATGTAAGCAGAGAAAATCGTTCCTTCTTATTCCTTGACAGCGCCAATCACGATGCCGGAAACAAAATACTTTTGCAGGAACGGGTAAATCAGAAGCAGCGGAATCGTGGAGACCACGATCTTGGTGGCATTGAAAGCGCGGTTGCTCATGGTCGCGAGCTGCTTGAGCTGCTCCGCATCGGTCACCTGGGTGATATCCACCGTCAGCTGCTGGATGTAGGTGGGCAGCGGATACAGCGTGGCCTTGTTCATGTAAAGCAGGCCGGAGAAATAATCGTTCCAGTGATACACGATGGAGAACAGGGCCACAGTGGCCAGAGCCGGGAGGGAAACCGGCAGATAAATCTTAATCAGAATCGTCAGCGGAGACGCGCCGTCGATGCTAGCCGCTTCGTCCAGCGATACGGGAACGCCTTTGAAGAAATTCACCATCAGGATAACATTAAAGACCGGTACGGCGCTCGGCAGCACAAGAGCCCAGATGGTGTTGATCATTTTGAGCTGGCTGACCACCATGAACAGCGGGATAATGCCGCCGGAGAAGAGCATCGCGAAAATAACAATCTTGATGTAAACCTCACGGGCGGGGAAACGCAGGCGGCTCTTGGAGAGCGGATACGCCATGGTGATGACAAAGAACATATTGATGATCAAACCAAGCACCACGCGCTGCACGGAAATCCAGAAGGAAGCCCAGAACTGCGTGTCGTTGAGGAGCTTCTGATAAGTGCTCACGGTCGGCTCCACCGGCAGCAGCCCCACCTGATTGGAGGCCACGGCGTTGCTGCTGCTCAGGGAGATAGCGACCATGTTGACCAGCGGAAGAAGGCAGCTCAGTGTCATAAGGATGACAACCAGCCAGATCAGCGCCTGGCAGATTTTTGTGCCAACGGTAACCTTTTTAACCATAATTCACTTCGCCGCCCTTCTTAAAAGATTCCGCTGCCCGTCAGCTTCTTGGCCAGGCGATTGGAGCCCAGGATGAGAACAAAGCTGATGATGGATTTGAACAAACCGACGGCCGCGCCGATGCTGTACTGACGCTCGACCATGCCGATGCGGTACACATAAGTATCAATGATATCGCCCGTCTCATAGACAATGGGGTTATACAGGTTGAACACCTGATCAAAGCCCGCGTTGAGGATGTTGCCGAGGCTCAGGGCCACCATGAGGACGACGGTCGGCATCAGAGACGGCAGCGTGATGTGAAGAATCTGCTTGAAACGGCTGGCGCCGTCGATGGAAGCGGCCTCGTACAGACCGGGATCGATCGAAAGCAGAGCGGCCAGATAGATGACGGAGTTATAGCCGAATTCCTTCCACACGTCGGTCCCGATGATCACAGTGCGGAACCAGCGGTTGTCCGCGAGGAACTGAATTCCATCCACACCGAACAGGCCAAGGAACGCATTGATCGGGCCGTCCAGCGAGAACATATTGGTCACAACCGTGGCGAGAACCACCCAGGAGAGGAAGTGAGGCAGGTACACAATGGTCTGGAAAGCGCGCTTGAAAATCTTGCCGCCCAGCTCATTGAGCAGGATGGAGAAGAGAACCGGCACAATCGCGTTGAGAACGAGCTTGCCGAAAGCGATGATCAGCGTGTTCCAGAACACCTGCACACTGTCGCGGAAGGTAAAGATGATGCGGAAGTTTTCAAGCCCCACCCACGGAGAGCGGAAAAATCCCAAGCCCACCTTGTAATCCTGAAACGCCATGACCGAACCGAGCAGCGGGACGAACACGAAGATCAGGAGCACAATCATTCCGGGCAGGAGCATCAAATGAAAGGTGAGACGCTCTTTTTTCTGACTGCGGCGCGCACTCGCCGCCTTCAATTTTTCAGTCGACATAATACCCTCCTTCGGAAAAACAACCTCAGCCGCCGATCGCTTCGTTGACTTCCTGGGTAATCTTATCACCGCCGCTGCTGGTCCAGCTCTCCACAAAGGAATCAAACGAGGAGATATCCTGTTCGCCGGTGATGATCTTCAGAACGGTTTCCATCTCCATCTTCTCAAGGGACGCCCACAGGGTGCTCATGGAATTGGTCGTCTCAAAGAAGGAGGGAACCAGGAAATTGGCGGGCTCGTCAATCATGCGCTGCATGGAAACGATACGGGACATGTACTGGGAATAATCCGCGGCGTCAGCCTTGTTTCCGGCTTCCTCCGCTTCGAGGAAACGCACGGCGGACTCATAGTAGCTCTGCTCCTCGGTGGTGAGGGAATCGGCCTCGGCCTTTCCGTCCATCACGTCGAGTACATGCTGGGTCATGATTTCCGCGTTGTTGCCGGGCTGCACTTCGCAGTACAGGGGCCAGTTGAAATAGGCCAGCGTCTGGTTCTCCTTGACCTCCTGCGCGGCCTCGGATTTATCCTGCTTGGAATACTCAGAGTTGACGTTGACAATCTTCATCGCCAGATCGGGATGCTCATAGCCCTTGCGGACCACAACAAAGCCCGCATAGCTCTTGGTGCTGATGGCGTTGATCTTGCCATCCTCTCCCACCGGGCAGGAAACGTTGATCCACTCGGCGTCGTCGGAAGCATAGGTGGAGGTCTGCGCCTGGCTGAACGGAGACCACCAAGGCCCGATATAAGCGCCGCACTGGCCGGTGGAAATCAGGCCGACGATGTCATCGTTGGTGCGGGTGGCGAACTCCTTATCGATCAGGCCCTCGTTGTACCAACGGTTCAGAAGCTGGAGAGGTTCCTTCATTTCCTCCTGCACGGAGCCATACACAGCCTTGCCGTCCTTTTCGATCCAGACGCTGGGATACGCGCCGAACGCGGTAAAGACGTTGTCGATGGCGAAGGTGTTGTTCGGATAGCTGCCGTATACCTCGCTGAGCACCACCATGCCGATGGTATCATCCTGGCCGTCGCCGTCGGGATCCTGCTCGATGAAGGCCTTCATGATGTTCTCCATATCCTCGAGGGTGGAAGGCTCCTCCAATCCGAGCTTGTCGAGCCAGTCCTTGCGCAGCCACAGGAAATCCTGACCGTCGCTGAGCTGGGTCTTCGGGATTGCCATGATCTTGCCATCAAAGGTCACGGTGTTGAGCGGATTGTTTTCCTCGCCGTAGCTCTCATAGGCGGCCTTCACGGTGTCGCAGGCGAGATTGTTGTATACATCCGTCAGATCCTCAATGAGATCGCTTTCCACCAGCTCGACCAGCGTGGCATAATCCGCCACATGCATGATGTCCGGAATCGTGGAGCTGGCGATCGCCATGGAAACCTTCTGATCGTAATCCGGGCCGGAAACCGCTTCAAAGGCATTTTCGTTCTGAACGTTGAGAAGCTCCTTGAGATACCGGGTGTAGGCGTTGTCCTCCGTGGTGTCGTTCTCATAAGGGGTTCCCGCCAGAACATCGGAGCCCTGGTTGGTCAGGTTGTAGCCCGTGGTATAGGTAACGAGCTCGGGATATTTGCCGTAGGGATTGCTGGCGGCCGCTTCCCACGCGGCTTTCTCTTCCTCGCTCATTCCAGCCGTGAAATCCTGCTCCTGCGAGCAGGAGGCCAGTGAGGAAATCATAAGCACCGACAGCAAAAGCGCTGCTGCTCTCCTTGCTTTTCTGTTCATATGGATTGCCTCCTTGTACTGTTTTCACAGGAACCCACGCGGTTTCCTGTCCTTTGTGTTTCGTTCTGTATATAGAATATCTGTTTTTTGGAAATTAGAAAACATCAAATTTCCGACAAACATATCA
>DVGZ01000064.1 GCA_018712435.1 Candidatus Caccousia avicola | reverse complement strand
AGGTTGCGCACCTCATCGGCCACCACGGCAAAGCCCTTGCCGGCCATACCCGCGCGCGCTGCCTCAACGGCGGCGTTCAGGGCAAGGATATTCGTCTGGAACGCAATGTTCTCAATGGTCTCGATGATCTTCTCGGTATCCAGCTGGCCGTTATAGATATCTTCCATCGCCTGATGCATTTCATGCATATGTTCGTTGGAAATCTGAACCTGTCCGGCTGCCATGTCGGACTTCGCCTTTGCGTCTCTCGCGGCATCCGCGTTCGCCTTGGCGGAAACTTCGATCTCGTTGATTGTGGCGGACAGCTCCTCCACAGCGCTGGCCTGCTGTGTCGCGCCCTGCGCCAGAGACTGCGAGCCGACGGACACCTGATCGGAGCCTGCGGCCACCTGATCGGCAGCACGTTTGATCTCGGTCATGGTGCTGTTCAGGTTGTCAAACAGATAGTCCAGGTTCTTTTTGATGGGGGCAAACTGACCGGGATACTCTCTGTTGATCTCGACCGTCAGATCTCCTGCGGCAAGGCTCTGCGTGACGCCGATAATATCGTTGATAACACCCCCAACGATTGTCTGCGACGTGCGCACCGCATCACACATGACACCGATCTCATTCTTCGATTCAAAGGTCACCTCGTGTGACAGGTTGCCCTTGCTGAACGCCACAACGGCTTCCTCTGCTTCGTGCAGGGGCTTGACAACCGCATTGATCAGACGGAGGCTGAAGAAAATGTTGACCGCAATCGTCACCGCCACCAAAACGAACATGATGATCAGGATTCTTGCGACTTCGCTCTGAATAGACGCCACCGTGCTGTCATTGTACCTCTCCATCAGATTGGCCAGCGTATCGCCGTCGGAAACCGCCTGATTGAGCAAGGGGGTGCACTGCTCCTGAAGAAGATTCCGTGCTTCCGCTGTATCTCCGTTTTTCAGGTTCGTGTTAATGGTATCGGAAGCAGTCAGCCAAGCCTGCACGGAATTCACATAGGCCGACACCTCGGGGTTTTCGGACTTCAAACCCAAAGTATTCAGCGTTTGCAGAGACTGGTTAATTTCATCAATCGATGTGTTAATCTCCGCGTTGGTATCCGTATTGTAGCCAAACAGCGCCATATCGCGCAGCAGGCGTGCGATGGAGTTGATTTCCGCCTGGCTTTTCTGAACCGCGTGCACGGCAGCAATCTGGGTGGAAAGCAATCCCTGATAGGTCGCCTGCACATTATAAATTTCCGTGATTGAAATAATCACCATTAAAACGGATAATACTAATGTTATCGCGCTCGATAATAAAATACGGGCTCCCACTTTCATGTTTCTCATTGGTAACACTCTCCTTTTTTCGGGTTAAACTTCGGATAACCAGTTACGAAATATCTCCGTAACGGCCCTGGAGTACATCCCCCCAAATCCGCCCATCCACCAGTGTAATCACTCGCTTGCGAAGAATATTTACAAATTTCTTCGCGTGTGTCGCCATTACAATGGTACTCCCCAGACGGTTGATTTCATTGAGTAATTGCATAATATCCCAAATGGAATCCTCATCCAGATCAGCCGTCAGCTCATCCAGAATCAGGACTGGAGGCCTGTTAATAATGGCGGCAACCAGCTCCGCCTTGCGGCAGTCCGCAAGGGAAAGCTGGGCCGGATAACGATCCATGGCGTCCGCGAGGCCCACTGTTTTCAGGCCCTGCAGCACGCGCTCCTTGGTCGGAGGCCCTGTCAGATGAGGGACAGTGGCTTCCAGCACATTCTGGCCGATCGTTTTTTTGCGTTCAAAAGCAGACACCTGCGAAACATAACCAAAATATCTTCTCAGAACGCCGGGGCGCCAGCGCGCAATCCGCGGAATATTCAGACGATCGAGAAAAACTGTGCCGGAGGAAGGATACAGCCGACCGCACATCAGCTTGAGCATGGTACTTTTTCCCGCACCGCTGCTGCCCGTCACAAAAAGAAAATCGCCCTGCTCAATCGTCAGGGTAAGGTCCTTGACAGCAGCAATTTTTCTCCGGTCCTTCCGGTAATATCTTGTGACTCCGTTTAATCGAATTTGTGGCATACTGCGCTCCTTTGTCCTATACAAGGCGAAAAGAATTTGCTATACTTTAGTCAGATTATCGAACAGGAGTTGTTGAACTTGAGTGGCAAAAAACCACATCGCGGACGCAAGCTGGCGCTGATTCTTCTGCTTGCCGTCGTTTGTGTCGGCGCGGTGGAATTAGCCGTATGCAAATACGCCGATCCCCAGCTGTATTCCACTATCACAGAGCCTATCAAGGACTTTTCCAAGCAGGCGGCACACAGTCTGCGGGAATTCGGCAGCAGCCTGGCGGCTGCCGTCCGGCCGGGAGATGACGCTTCCGAGGTTCCCGAGGAGCCGGTGGAACAGAAGGCCGGTGCGCCGGAACTCGATAACACGCCCCCCGCCGAGGATCCCGTTATCACGGAATTTGTCGAAAGTGAAGGTGTGGAGCTCCTCACCGGCGGCGTCGTGGACATGGTGTATTACAATCAAAGTGAGGAACCATGGGCCAGCATGCCGTATGGCAGCGACCCCATCGGCGGCTACGGCTGCGGCCCCACCGCCATGGCCATGGTGGTTTCCTCCCTGACGGATCAGACGGTGGATCCGGGCCAGATGGCCTCCTGGGCCGCGCAGCAGGGATACTGGGCGCCCCGCAGCGGATCCTATTATACCTTAATTGAGGGAGCGGCCAGCACCTACGGTCTGGACGCCAAAAGCTGGGAAACCGGCACCGCGGAGGAACTCTGCGCCGAGCTGGCACAAGGGAAAATCTTTGTGGCCCTCATGACCAAAGGACATTTCACAAACTCCGGCCATTTCATTGTCCTGCGCGGCGGCACGCTGGAAGGAAAAATCCTGGTAGCCGACCCTAACAGCAGGGAGCGGAGTCTCGCGGCATGGGAACCACAACTGATTCTCGACGAGCTTTCACCCGCCCGCTACGCCGGAGCGCCGATTTGGGAGATTTCCACACGCCAGGAAACTCCCTGATCCAGCCATTCCCAACAATCTCCCCTTAGTCGCAACGATTCCCCCTGCCTGATTTTCCCGCCAGGCAGGGGGATTCCGTTTTCAGATATGAGACCTCTTTCCGGCATAAAATGACTTCTTGACGCCCAGTCTCTGGTTGGCGAGCCGATCTGCCAGAACAGCCTTTTGCCACAGCTCCCGGTTGCGTCTGACCTGATCGGCCAGACGCTGCGCGCCTCCATCCTGCGGCGCTTCCCCCGAGAGAATTTGCCTCAGCGCGTTTCCTTCCTTTTCCGGAAGATCCGCGCACTGCTTTTTCAGAATTGCCTTACACTCCGCGAGCTGATTCAGCGTATCCTGGCGCATGCCCAGATACAGCTGAAAGGAAACCTGATCCTGACGGCTCAGCGCCTCGGATAACTCACCTGTCGTTTCCAGCAGCTCGGTGAGCGCGGTATACATCTTGCGCTCTGTCACGAGCGCGGACATTACCGTCTGTTCGCTCAGCATATCGTCTCTCACCTCATCTGTCCGCCGCCGCGCCCGCGGTTTTATCCGCCTGGCGGAAGCTTTCCCGCAGCTCGGACACCATTGTTTTCACGCGCTCAAGCTCCTTGCGGTTTCGTCCCGCCTTCACACGGCTCAGTTCATAGCAGAAAAACTCGTATAACCGAGCAAGAGACGTGCTGATCTCATACCGGTGATCCAGCGTATCACTCAGATAGTGGATAATATCCAGGCTTCTGTCGACCGCGCTTTCAAAGGACTCGTAGTCTTCCTTTTGCAGAAAAAGCTCCGCTTGTGTCAGTTTCTTGACCAGGCCGTCATACAACTTGATCAGCAGCTCTCCCTGCGTCAGGGAGTTGAGCGCGTCTTCGCGGTAATACTGGTAGCCCCGTGTGTTCATCCATCTACCCTGTCCTTTCTCTGCACTCCCGGATTTTAATAGCCGCCCATCAGGCCCGAAAGCGTGGAGCTCTGGGAATTCATCTGCTGGATCAGCATTTCAAGCTGGGTGAACTTGTTGGTATAATAGTCAACCTTATCGGACATCTTGTTCTGCCATGTCTCGATCTGGTCGTCAATCTCGTTCATCTGATCCAGAAGAGTATTGTCCAAAGCAGCGGTAGGCGAATACTTGGAGCCCGCCTTCTCAATCAGGATACCCTTGGTCGCGCCGGTTGTGGCCGCATAGCGATTTGTTACCTTCTGAATAGAAGTCATCAGGCCGTCGCTGGACGCGCCGTTATCTTTGCTCTTGGTAAAGATATCCTTCACCTGATCGGGATTCGTCTCCAACGCCTCGCGCAGGGCACTCTCGTCGAGTTCAATCGTCGTCAGACCCTCGGAATAGCTGGTGTTAATGCCAATCGAGCGCAGAAGGGAGCCATCACTGCCGCCGGGGGTAACCGCGCTGCGCAGCGCATTATACAGGGAGGACAGATCGTTGTCGCCGAAGAGCAGGCCTGTCTTGGCCTTTTCCTCATACGCCTCGATCTCGCTTTCGCTCATATCCGCCTTCTGCTCTTCCGTCAGCGGCTCATACTTGGAGCCGTTTGTCCGCTGAAGAGGCATATCGGAGTAAGCGCCCTTGACCTCGGTGACAATCTTATTATAATCCTCGACCATCTGCTTAATTGCATCGACGATCGTGTCGGTATCACTCTTGCTGGTGAACGTAACGGACTCGCCCTTCTCAAACATCTTGCTCTCATTGGCGGATGTCATACCAGTGAGGTCACTGCTCTTGATCGGGTCAGCGTCAGTACCCCGATCTGTATTGTTAAACGTCCCCTTGAGCGTAACGGACATGCCGTCCATATCAAAGGTATTGGAGCTGCGAGAAAGATACATGGTGCTGCCGTTCACAGTTGCCTTGAAGATGGCGTCCTGACCGGCGGTATAGGTCGTTTCGTCCTTTATATCAACCTTGCCGAACAGAGCCTGCGCCAAGCCATCGCCCATCTCAATCTGTCCGCCCTCACCGCTTTCCTTCGCGGTAAACACAAACTGGTTGGTCAGGTTGGAATAGCTCACATTCACACCCGCTTCGGTGTCGCTGTTGATCGCGTTCATCACTGTTTCCAAAGCGGTATCCTGCGTAAACTTGCCAACTTCCTTGCCATTCACGGTCAGGGAGAACTCATACAGGCGCTCGCCGTCCTTGCTCAGGCGGTAGCCTTCCGCATCCAGCTTGTTGCCCTGGGAATCGATATAGGTACCGTCGTCCTGCTTGATCCACTGATCCTTCGGCACTTTCTCCATCAGGGTTCCCTGCACTTTCATGCCGCCGATGGTGAGTTCGCCGGTATCCTTATTAAACGTGCCAAGCTGCCCAAGCGTCTGGCTGGTGTTGACATAGGTGGTCATGCTGTCCTCAAAGCCGAGAGCCTTGCCCACACTGGAGGAAACCGCCAGCGTAGAACCCTGCGATACAGCGAAGGAAAGCTTGCCGCCATCAACGCCAACTGTCACTTTCTCCCCACCAAACGCCTTATCCAGAGCGCTTTGCAGGTTGTCTTTGAAAGTATCGTTGGAATTGATATAACCGTTTCCATCCTTGACAATATCCGCCAGGGAAATGGTCTTTTTCACGCCGTTGAGCGTAACGGTGATGCTCTTGTCGGAGAGATATTCCGCCGTTGACACCTGGGTGGTATAAGTGCCCTCTTTAAAGGTAAAGGAGCTGCCGAACTTATCTCCGGTCAGACCCAGGGAATCCTTCAGTTTACCCGTCGCCCCGCTGATCTCAACGGTGTTGCCCGCGGATGTCTTGTCGGAGAAGGTGATTTCTCCATTGGAGCCGACCTCTACCTTGATCAGCTCGCTGGCAGCCTTCTGGTCACCGCTGCTGAGCGTGATATTTTGATCTTCCAGCTTTTTCTCAATAGCGGATTTTAAATCATCGGCGGTAATCGTCCCGCTGCCGTCGCCCTTTTTGTCAAAAAATTCCAATTCATCAAAATTGATTGTAATTTCCTTGTTGCCGTATTTCAGCGACAGGGAACCCTCGAGCTCACTGACATTCATTTTGCCGTTCACATCGAAAGTGCCGTCGCCTGTCACTGTCAGCTTGCCGTCCGTACCGACTGTCGCTTGTCCCAGGCCGGAAGCGCTATGTGTATACCGGGAAGATGTGGCCAGCTGAGCCACCGCGTCAATGGTGATGTTGCTGCTGGTCTTGCCGGTGGCGGAAACCATATCGGCAAACTTGCCGCCGGTTGTGGTCAGTACAGCATTGTTGAAGAAGCTGGAACTGAGCAGGTTTGTGGAGGAAGTATAGGACATATACTTCCTGGAAAACTCCACCAGCTTGTCGGAAATGCTCTGGTACGCCTGCTGCTTCCACAGGAGAGACTGCCGATCCTGCTGCAGGCCCGTAATCTTCGACTTATAGCCCTGCAGCATCCCCTCGATCATGGATTCCGTGTCCAGGCCGCTGGCCAGACCGGAAATGATGTTGCTGTTACGGGAACCGTAGATACTGCTCGAAGAGCTGCTTCCCATTAAACTAGAAATGGACGCCATAATTCCCACCTCATTTTCTTTATGTCGATTGCATCCAGAATTTTCACTTCGTTGACAAAAAGGCTGCTTTTGGTTACAATGAATTTGGAATTTCGAATAAATGCAAGGGGCTTCTTGCGATCGATACAGTCTCTTACATCTAATATATCGTCCGCCCGCGCCGGAAATTAAGAGATTTCTCCAATTTTTTTGTAATTTTATCTCTGGGTTACGAAAGGACGCCGAAACCGGCCGCGGATTTACAGCAGGAGGAAAAAGCGCATGTCAACTGTCATTACCATCACAAACCAAAAGGGCGGCGTCGGAAAGACCACGACAGCGGCGGCTCTCCTTTCCGCGCTGAGCGGCCGGGGAGCGCATGTGCTCGGCGTGGATCTCGATCCGCAGGGCAGTCTCGGGTTCAACCTGGGCCTGGATATCGAAAACTGCAAAACCATTTATGATGTGTTCCGCGGCGAAGCGGAGCCCCGGGAGGCCATCGCCCACACCGAGACCTGCGATCTTCTCCCCTCCAATATTCTGCTTTCCGCCGCCGAGCTTGAATTTAACAAAGCCGGGCGGGAATTCATGCTCAAAACAGCGCTTTCCAAAGTCCGCGACGCTTACGATTATGTGATCATCGACACGCCCCCGGCTCTCAATGTTCTCACGGTCAACGCCTATGTCGCGACGGACAGCCTGATCATTCCGATGGCGCCGGAGGTTCTCAGCCTGCTCGGCGTATCTCAGATCAAGGAGACTATCGAAAGCGTGCGCAGCTACTACAATTCCACTCTGCGCGTCCTGGGAATCCTGCTTAACCGCTTCAATCCCCGTCTGCGCCTGAACCGTGAGGTAATGGAGCTTGCGGAGCAGATCGCGTCCCAGCTGGGCACACGGGTCTTTCAGGCCAAGATTCGCACCAGCGTCTCCGCGGCGGAAGCGCCTGCGCACGGTGTGAGCGTCATCGACTATGCCCCCCGTTCCAACCCCGCCATGGATTTTGAAAATCTGTGCGACGAAATTGCAGGGCGCGATTTTCCCCGCCGTGAAAACCGGGAGGAGAAATGACAATGGCTGGAAAGAAAACAAGCAAAAGCAGCAAGACCGACCACGTCCTGAATCTGATTTCCGGGATATCCACGAATCAGGAGGAATCTTCCCCCGCTGAGGAAAAAAACGCCGCCCGGACTTCCCCGGAAAAAGCTGCCCCGGCAAAAGAAACCGTTTCCAAGGAGCCGCCCGCAAAGGAACCCGCGGTGGAGCCTGAGTCCGCCGAGACGCCGTCTCAGGCAGCCCCGGCCCCTTACCGCGCCGCACCCATTCTGGAGGTCGCCCGCACAAACCATGAAGCTCTTTCCGAAACCGTGCACCAGGCGCTGGAAAACGCGCTGGAGGAAGAGCTGCGGGAGGAAGAAAAACAGCACGAATTGGAAAAGGCAGTGCAGGCGGAGAAAGAAGCCGCCTCTTCCCCGCAAACGGAACAGGCCGCTCCCGCTCCCTTGGACACACACGAAACACAGCCGGAAACCACGGCCGAAAAGGCCGCCCCCAGTCAGGAAGCAGCCGAACCGGCAGAAACGGAGATCGTCAATGTGATGCAGATCCTGGTCTCCGAAAATGTGGACCGCTATGTGGACATGTTCCAGGTCTGCCGGTGCAGCCGCTGCATGGCCGACGTACAGGCCCTCGCTCTGACCAACCTGCCAGCCAAATATGTGGTTATGGATCGCGGCAAGTTTTCCTCCATGCTTGGGTTTTACCGCCACTCCTATTCCAGCGCCGTCATGATTGAACTGACAAAGGCCTGCAATGTGGTCAAACAGAATCCGCATCACAAGCTGTAATTTTCCTTTTTTTCCCATTTCACATGTATTTATTCCAAGATTATAAGAATCCACTTATTTTTTTAACATATTGGTCTTAATTTCTTTAAAAATCTGTCGATTTTATTTTTTAAGAGAAGGGAGCTTTGTTAAAAGCTTTCAACATATAGCACATAATAGGAGGAAATGAATATGAAGAGCATCAAGTACAAACTACTGGTGAGCTTTCTGGCTCTGGTCGGCGTTTCTGTGCTGCTCTGCGGCGGTGTAGGTATTATTTCAAACTACACCAGCGCACAGACCATGATGCAGCAGGCGCTGGAGCTTGCGGCCCCACTCGCGGCGGATCGTGCCGCTCAGGAGCTCACCACCTACCGCACCGCGGCTGAGGATCTGGGCATGATCTCCAAACTCAGCGACGACACCGTATCGGTGACTGATAAAGAAGCTCTTGTCAACCACTGGGCGGAACGCTACGGCATGGTGCGCGGGAATCTGCTCGACGTCAACGGAGACAGCCTGTTTGACGGAAACAATTACGCGGATCGTGAATATTTCCAGCGTGCCATTCAGGGTGAAAGCTGGATTTCCACCCCCGTCATCAGCAAGGTGACGGGAGAGCTTTCCATCATGGTCGCCGCGCCTGTCTGGGAAGACGGCGTGGACGGCGGTACCATTTCGGGCGTTGTTTATTTCGTCCCCGATGAAACCTTCCTGAACAGGATTGTGGAATCGATTCTGGTCAGCGACAATGGCTCCGCGTACATGCTTTCCAAGGATGGCTACACCATTGCGGACCCGGACGCTTCGCTTGTCGCAGTGGAAAACATTGAGCAGCAGGCTTCCACGGATTCCACTTATCAATCCCTGGCCAACATTCACTCCAAAATGAGAGCCGGCGAAACGGGCTACGGCAGCTACACGCTCAACGGTGTGCAAAAGGCCATTGCTTACGCGCCGGTCAGCGGAACAGACGGCTGGAGCATCGCTGTGTATGCTCCCACGACGGACTTCCTCGGCTCCACTATCACCAGCATTGTGATCATGGTCATCCTCCTTGCGATTATCATCCTTGTGAGTACGGCTATCTCCATCTCCATTGCCAACAGCCTCGGCAAGCCGATTGAGGCGTGCGTCGATCGTCTGACCCTTCTGCAGCAGGGCGATCTGACCTCCCCCAGCCCGGTGTTCAACCGTAAGGATGAAATCGGCGTTCTCTCGCATGCCACGCAGGATCTGGTGGAAACCCTCAACACGGTGCTGGGCGATATGGGCTATCTGCTGGGCGAAATGGCGGACGGCAACTTCAATATCAGCTCCCGCAACTATGCGGCTTATCGCGGCGATTTGAAAGCTTTGCTGCAATCCATGCGCAAAATCAACCGGAAGCTGAGCCACACGCTCTCCCAGATCAATCTGGCGGCGGAGCAGGTGTCCTCGGGAGCCGATCAGGTTTCCTCCGGCGCACAGGCTCTGGCACAGGGTGCGACAGAGCAGGCCAGCTCCGTGCAGGAGCTCTCCGCCACGATTGCGGAAATCGACAGCGGCGCGAAGGAAAACGCGGAGTCTGCAAAGCAGATGAAGGAGCTTTCCGATCAGACCGGCAACCAGGTTACCTTCAGCCGTGAGCGTATGTCCGATCTGAAGTCGGCTATGAAGGATATTCTGGACGGCCATCAGGAAATCAGCCAGATTATCGGCACCATCGAAAACATTGCCTTCCAGACCAATATTCTCGCACTGAACGCCGCCGTCGAGGCTGCGCGCGCGGGTACGGCCGGCAAGGGCTTCGCCGTGGTCGCGGACGAGGTTCGCAACCTGGCTTCCAAGTCCGATCAGGCTTCGAAGCAGACCAAGGAAATCATTGAGCGCTCGGCACAGCATGTGACAAACGGCAGCCACCTCATGGACGAAGTGGATGAGGCCCTTAACAAGACCGCGGAGCTCTCCAACAGCGTGATTGAGCACATCAATATTATGGCCGGAAACATTATGGCAGAGGCCGATTCCGTCACACAGGTAACAACGGGAACGGATCAGATTTCCAGCGTTGTGCAGACCAACTCCGCTACCGCGGAAGAGAGCGCCGCTGCAAGCGAAGAGCTGTCCAGTCAGGCACAGCTTCTCAAAGAACTTGTTGGCCGCTTCAGTCTGCGCAGTGAAGAAGATTGCAAGGATTATGACTTTGTCACAGATACGTTCATCGAATAATCTTCCATCCATTTAAAACGTTTCCCCGCAAGGCTTCCTTCTCGCAGAAGGAATTCCCTTGCGGGGATTTTCTTTTCTTCATTCTATTTCATTGCGATAAACAAAAGCCCGGCCTTTCCATCCCCTGTTCAGGTTTGGATAAGACCGGGCATTTTTCATGAAGGGAAAAGCACAAGCCTTAGGCATACACATCAATGTGTGTTCCCTCCGCAAGCGGCGGCGTCTGCGGAAGCATTTGCAGCATTTCCTGCGCTGCAAGCTCCTGCGTATTCATCGCCTTCTTCATCAGGGAAAGCGAATAGTTCTGCTGAAACTGAGCTGCGGAAAGCGATGTGGCTGTCGCAGCAATCGAATCCATCATACCCATTGCAATCAACCTCCTTTTTCGGGCTTCTTCCCGGCTGTGGGATGAAGAAACGCATTCTCCAATGCAGTAATCATCTGCGTGGAAGCATTGGCGCTCGCGGCCTCCTGGTTGGTGGAAACCGCCTGCTGAAGCTCCTTGCGCAGAATCAGCAAATCCTTTGGCGCGTCAATCCCCAGCGTTACACTGCCGCCCGGTTCCACCGAGAGAATGGTCACGCTGATACGATCGCCGATTACCAGAGATTCCCCAGCCCGTCTGCCTAAAATCAGCATACGCCGGCCCCCTCGCTTTGGAATTCCGAAAGCCGGTGTTTCATGTGATATTCGTCTGTATCCAGAATCAGCTGAGCTGCACAGTTCGCATCCGGATTCACGACGACAGGGCATTTGAAGTTCACTGTGCTGTCCCCAATGGGATCACGCACGACACACAGGACATAATAGCACAAATCCTCACTGCGCGCCGCGCCCATCAGGTGCAATTCCTCTTCAGAGAGAAGCGGGGCATAAGCAGGATCGAGGGAAAACGGATTCATGGCGATAAAAGCCAATTGCTCCGTCTCTACGCTCTGAAAGCAGAGCAGGCTTCCCTCACTCCCCGCGAAGGGCAGAAGCAGAAAATCGTGCTCCTTCTCAAAACCGAATAAACCATTCGGAAAATGCAGCACATCCTCTGCTTCATACTCAATCACGCCGAAATATTTCGTGTTAAGCTTCAATCAGAGTTCCTCCTGTCAAGCCTTCACGTCAAGCGGTTCATAATTCGGATCCGACGACGGAGGCACATACAGCGGACCACCCACATATTTGATAATCACGTCGGGCTGCTGCGTCACGGAAAACTCAATATCGCCAGGCACAAAAGTGAAGGACATATCCTTCATGCGCCAGTCGAAATTCAGCTTATCCATTTCATAGCGAATGCTCATTTCGCCGCCCTGCCAGGAAATTTCCGGCTGTGCGGACGGAATAAACTTCACATTCACCTGAGACATCTGCCCCATGGTCTGCTGCCGGGCAAGCTGTGGAATGACATTTTCCCCAATCTTGGCCTCCATCATCATGCGGCCCTCCCTCGCCATCACCGCCGTGGCCTGATAAACGGCCTGTTCCCCGCGCTGCGCTTGCTGCTGAACACTTTGTGCCGTAGTCGGCACAATGGAGCTGCGCGCTTCAAAGGTATCAATGTTCACGCGGATCGGGCTGCTGCGGATATTGAGGCCGCCTTCATCACGACGAATTTCCACCTGTGCCGTGCCGCGGCTGTACTCCAGATGTGCAGGTGTTACCTTCATCTGAATTTCAATCGGCACGGTTGTAATTTCAATCAGCGGATACATAAAGCTTCCTCATACTCCTTCCCCTAAAAATAATTGCCGGAAAGCCGGTTGCCCCCGGTCAAAAATCCCCCCTGTTATTATTTGAGATAATCCATCAGCGACTGGGGGATCACGCTGGTACCAACCTGGAGCGCGGCGCTGTAGCACACCTGCGCCCAGGAAAGTTCCGTAATTGTATCGACCATGTCGATATCCTCGATAGTGCTTCGCTCTGTATTCAGAGATGCAAACGTGGTTTCCAACTGTGTGGCGTTCGTATTCAGGAACGTCGACTCAGCACTGAGAGCAGACCATTTTTGAATAATATGGTCTCGGGAATCGTTCATTTTATTCAGAAGCTTTTCCGCTTCCTCATAATCGCCAGGATTCTCCCATTCATTGGCTTCGGTGTCATAACCCTCAAAAATTTCCGCCATGCGCAGCATGAGGGAAGCCATGTTATTGGGATAATTCTCGTTATCCATACCGTA
>DVGZ01000063.1 GCA_018712435.1 Candidatus Caccousia avicola | reverse complement strand
TCGCCGCACTTCGGGTTGCCGACCTCACCGACGCCGTTCGCGTCCGGCAGCTCGCCCACGTTGCGGGGGTTCGCGAAATGTTCCATTACTTTCTCACTGTATGCCATCAGAAAACAGCCTCCCTGTCATTTTTAGAATTCGCGGATATCATATTGAATGTTTTTGCTTTTGATTGTCTCCCACAGCGGGCTCATGGCGCGCAGACGCTCCACAATGCGGGGCAGGCGCTCGAGAATGTAGTCCACATCCTCCTCGGTGTTCCCGTCGCTGAACGAGAGCCGCAGGGAGCCGTGCGCCACCTCGTGCGGCAGGCCGATGGAGAGCAGCACATGGCTCGGATCCAGTGAGCCGGAGGTGCACGCTGATCCGGAGGAAGCGCACACGCCCTCCAGATCCAGAAGCAGAAGAAGCGATTCTCCCTCGATTCCCTCAAAGCACAGGCTTACGTTACCCGGCAGACGGCGGACGGGGTCGCCGTTGAGACGGCTGCGCTCAATTTGCAGCGCTCCGGCAATCAGGCGATCGCGCATTTTCGTGAGACGTTCGGCGCGCTCCTGCATCGTCGCGCAGGCTTCCTTCAGAGCGGTGCTCAGGCCGATGATTCCGGCCACATTCTCCGTGCCCGCGCGGCGGCTGCGCTCCTGTGCGCCGCCGTCGATGAGGTTCGGCAGCACGATTCCCTTGCGGATATAGAGCAGCCCGACGCCCTTGGGGCCGTGGAATTTGTGCGCGGAGAGGGACAGCATATCAATGTTCTGATCCTTCACGTCGATCGGGACGTTTCCGGCAGCCTGCACCGCGTCAGTGTGGAACCACACGCCGCGCCGGCGGCAGATTTCACCGATTTCCCGGATGGGCTGCAAGGTGCCGATCTCATTGTTTGCGTACATGATCGTCACCAGGGCGGTGTCCTCCCGAATGGCGGCTTCCACCTCCTCGGGCCGGACAACGCCGTTGCTGTGCACTTCCAGATAAGTGACCTCGAAGCCCTCCTTTTCAAGAGCGGCGCAGGCATGCAGAACAGCGTGGTGCTCAAATTTGGTGGTGATCAGGTGCTTCTTTCCCTTCTGAGCCAGCAGGTGCGCCGCGCCTTTGATGGCCCAGTTGTCGGCTTCGCTGCCGCCGGAGGTGAAGAAGATCTCGTTCGGATCAGCGTTCAGGCATTCCGCCACGTCGCGCCGCGCCGCTTCCAGCGATCGCTTGGCGGCTTGTCCAATCGAATACAGGCTCGAGGGGTTTCCATAGTGTGTAGTATAAAAAGGCTCCATCGCTTTCAGAACGGAGGGGGAAACCGCTGTGGTGGCGGCGTTGTCCGCGTAAACAAAGCGTTTGGCTTCCGACATGGTTATCATCCCTTTTTTATCTTAAATTCGTCCGGTGCTGGACTCTGTATTTAATATACACTAAATTAGTATACTTTTCAATCCCTTTTTCAAATTTTCCCGATAAGCGGCAGGATTCTTTCTTAGATCCCTGCGTGTTTGGCGGTCTGCGCTACGGCGAGACGGTCGCACCGCTCGTTTTCCGGGTGTCCGGCGTGGCCCTTGACCCACACCACCGTGACGCTGTGCACGTCGAGCAGGGCGAGCAGGCGTTCCCAGAGATCGGCGTTCAGGGCGGGCGATTTGTCGCTCTTGCGCCAGCCGTTTTTCTTCCAGGAGCGCGCCCATCCCTTCGTGATGGCGTCGCAGACATATTTGGAGTCGCTCGTCAGCGTGACGGCGCAGGGCTCTTTGAGAGCCTCGAGCCCCGCGATGACGGCGGAAAGCTCCATGCGGTTGTTGGTTGTATGAGCGTCGCCGCCGGAAAGCTCCTTCTCGTGCTGTCCATAGCGCACGATCGCCCCCCAGCCGCCGGGGCCGGGGTTGCCGGAGCAGGAGCCGTCGGTGAACAGTTCCACAGATTTCATGAATCTTCTCCATTTCATAACTTATATTTTATACCGCGCCTGCGGCGGGCAATTCGCGCAAGCATCGGGCATGCCCGATGCCCGGCCGTGTGGGTTCGTATGTTTGGCGTCCCGCGCTGCTGCCGCAGAGAAGCACGGGAGCCGGTTCAGATTGTATTATACCATAAGTGTGCGCCGCTTCCTATACAACAAAACAATTTTGTGCTATAATGCGATCAAAAATTCACTTCATAACCGGCAGAACCGGATGGAAGGAGAAAAAGCGTATGGCACAGTCGTTTTATGTGTCCCTCTCTCCGCATGACGCGGAAGCCCGGATTCATGCCGCCGTTGTGGGCGGGAGCGTGACCGGTGAGGAAATCGACCGTTTTATGCTCGACGGGCCGGACGGAAAGGTCTGCCTGGTGTCCATTTATGAAAAGCATTTCTGGCGCGCCGGGAACCGCCTGACTTTGACGGCAACGGTCGACAATCTACAGGGGCGCACGCGCGTCCATCTGGTGAGCGGCGGTGGCGGCGAGGGCTTGTTCCGCTTTGACTGGGGCGCGTCGGAAAGCTTTGAGTCGTGCGCCATTGACGCGCTCGCGCCGTTCCGGTTGTAAGGAGGAAACGCAGTTGACGTATGAGCAAACAGTGGCGGCGCTCGACGCGACGCCCGCTTTTCCCGGAAAACCGGGATTGGAACGGATGCAGCATCTTCTTGCCCGGCTGGGAAATCCGCAAAAGGAATTGAAATGCGTCCATGTGGCCGGAACAAACGGCAAAGGCTCCACCTGCGCCCTCTTGGCTTCCATTCTGCAAAGAGCCGGATACCGCACGGGGCTGTACACCTCCCCGCATCTCACGGACTTTTCCGAGCGAATCCGCATAGACGGGGAGGAAATCCCGCATGACGAGGTGGTCCGGCTGGCGCAGCGGGTGCTGACAGAAGCGGAAGCCTGCCGCGCGGAAGGTTTCCCCCTGACGGAGTTTGAGCTGATCACAGCCATGGCCTTTCTCTGGTTCCGGGAGCAGGGCTGTGCGGTCTGCGTGCTGGAAACCGGCCTGGGGGGCCGGTGCGACGCGACAAACGTGATAGAATCCCCGCTTTTGACGGTGCTGACCTCCATTTCGCTCGATCACACGAAGATTCTGGGCGATACCATTGAGCAGATTGCGTTTGAAAAATCCGGCATTCTCAAACAAGGCGTGCCCTGCGTGTGCTATCCGGATCTGCCGCGCGCGGCCGAGGGCGTTATCCGCATGACGGCGCAGGTACAGAGCGCGCGCCTGGTGGTGGCGCCGCTCAAGGATCTCACGTTTGTCGACGCTTCCCTGCGCGGCACGCGCCTTCTGACGGAGCGGAGCATGCCGCTGACGCTGCCGCTTCTCGGCGAGCATCAAATGAAAAACGCGGCGGTCGTGCTGGCCTGCGTGAAGGAGCTGCGCGCGCTCGGCTGGGAGATCCCGGACAGCGCGGTACAGGAGGGCTTTGCAAACGTGTCTTTCCCGGCACGGATGGAAGTCCTCAGCGAAACGCCGCCCGTCCTCCTTGACGGCGCGCATAACCCGGACGGGACGGCGGCGCTGGCGAAGGCGGTCAAAAAGTATGTCACGAAAAAGCGCGTGATCGGCGTGTGCGGCATGATGGAGGATAAAAACGTGCGCGAAGCGGTGCGCAAGCTGGACGGCGTGATGGAAAAGGTGTACACCGTCGCGCCCGATTCCCCGCGTGCGATGAGCGCGCAGGCGCTGGCGGAGGAATGGGAACGGCGGCGCATTGACGCGGTGCCGGTATCCTCTGTGCAGGAGGCGTTGGAAAAGGCTCTGGAGGAGGGCGCGCAGCGCGGCGTTCTGGTCTGCGGCTCCCTGTATCTGGCGGGGGAGGCCCGCCCCCTTTTGAAGAAACTGTTAAATCAGGCATGAAGCCCATACTTCGCGCAAATGCGCGGAAGAAATCCCCTATCCTGAGAGAGGAAGCTCTCCGGGACAGGGGATTTTTTTGCGCCGTGCCTGTTTTTCGGCATAATATTCCCTGATTCGGGGCATTCTGAGAACAGGCGGCAGAATCCGCGGAACTCCCGGTGTGTTTTCCACCGGAAAAAGGCAGGAGGTTGAAAAAATGGCAGTTCAGCTTCAGTTGAAGCAGGGCGAGTTGATCGCCCTTTTGGAGGGAGAGATCGATCACCACAGCGCCCGGGAGCTGCGCGAGGAGATCGACAGCACGGCTTCGCGCACGCGTCCGCACACGCTTACGCTCGATTTTTCCCGTGTGCAGTTCATGGACAGCTCCGGTGTGGGGCTTATCATGGGGCGATACCGTCTGGTGAGCGAGTGGGGCGGGCAGGTGTGTGTTGCCAATCTGCCGGAGCGGCTGGAAAAGCTGGTGTCTCTGGCGGGGATCCGCGAGCTGTGCACCGTCGTCAGGACAGAGGAGGAAGAAAAATGAAAACGGAACCAATCAACGAAATGAAGCTGGTGTTTCCCAGCAATTCTTCCAATGAAGGCTTTGCCCGCGCGGCGGTGGCATCCTTCGCGGCTCAGCTGGATCCCACGGTCGACGAGATCAGCGATATCCGCACCGCCGTCTCGGAGGCTGTCACCAATTGTATCGTCCATGCCTATCGCGATACGATTGGGAAGATTGAAATCCTCATGCGGCTGTACGAGGGGGGAAGGCTGGTCATTCAGATAAAGGACAAAGGGTGCGGCATGGAGGATGTGGAAAAAGCAATGGAGCCGCTGTTTACCACGGGGGGCGAGGAGCGCGCCGGACTTGGCTTTGCCGTCATGGAAAGCTTCATGAACCGGCTGCATGTGACCTCCCGTCCGGGAAAGGGAACCTGTGTCACCATGGAAAAACGGTTGGTTGGGCGATCCGGTTATGGACGCTGAGGAAAGGGTACGCTCCAATATGGCGCTGGTACATAGCTGCGCTCAGCGTTTCAGGGGCAGGGGGATCGAGTATGACGATTTGTTTCAGGCGGGCTGTCTGGGTCTGATCAAAGCCGCTGAAAATTTTGAGGAAAGCCGCGGTCTGCGATTTTCCACTTATGCTGTGTTTCTGATTCTGGGAGAGATGAAGCTGCTGTTTCGCAAGGGCGGGACTGTCACCATGAGCCGTGCTTTGCGGGAGCTTTCGGTCAGGGCGGCGCGGGAGCGAGACAAATTTCTCCAGCGGGAAGGGCGGCAGCCGAGCGTTGGAGAGCTGGCGCAGGTCCTCGGCGTGGAGCCGGAGCAGGCGGCGCAGGCGCTGGAAGCTTCCCAGCCCGCTCTGTCTCTTACGGAAAGCAGCGAGGATGGAGGAGGTCAGACGGATGTGGCGGTGGACAGCGGCGAGGATGCGGCGCTGGAACGGCTGTCGCTTCGGCAGGCGGTGCAGGAGCTTGCTCCAAGGGACCGAAATATTGTCTATCTGCGGTACTGTAAAAGCAGCACACAGACCGAAACAGCGCGCCGCCTTGGCATGACGCAGGTGCAGGTTTCCCGAAGGGAAAAGGTGATTTTGCAGCAGCTCAGGCTCAAGCTGGCGGAATAGGCAAAAAGTCAGCTGTTATGGGATTCCCACAAAAAAGAAAAAAAGCGGGGAAGAATCCTGTCCTTTTTCTTTTGTGAAAATTTCTGAAACAGGGAAAAACCGCATGAAATCCCATAAAATCCTTGCAGTTCCGGTTTGAATGGGGTACAATAAAACCCGTGAATTCGCAAAAGGTTTAGAAAATGATTTTGCCGCAAGGCTGAATACAGGAGGGATTTCATTATGGCGAGACCTAAAAAATCCACAGCGCGTACTGCGCCGAAGGCGGCTCCCGCAGAGACGAAGACGGAGGCGGTTGTCGAGACGAATGTCAAGGCAAGCGTGGAAGCTCCGAAGACGGCGGCTCCGAAAAAGCCCGCTGCTCCGGTGGAGGTTGTGCATCTCCAGTTTGGCGGAAACGAGTGGACGGTATCCGATCTGGTGGAGCGGGCGAAGGCTGCTTACGCTGCTGCCGGCGGAGATGTTTCCGCTATCACCGAGCTTCAGCTCTATGTCAAGCCGGAAGAGCAGAAGGCTTATTATGTGATCAACGGCGAAGCCAACGGATCCAGCATTGACCTGTAAAACAGAAGAAGAACCTTAGAGGGCCGGAGAGCAATCTCCGGTCCTTTTTTATTCTCTGGTTGAAAAGACAGCCTTGACAAAGGTACGATTTCGTACTAAAATACGGGAGGATAGTATGATTTCGTACGAAATGGGGCGGGAATATTCGATGAATACAGAATTTCACAGCTTAAAGCGTTTCAACCATTTAATCGGGGAACTGGATGCCGTCTATCATGAGGCGTCTCTGAAATTGGGAATGTCGGACAGCGCGTCGAAAATCCTTTACACGATCTGCAATTTTGGAGACAGCTGTCTCCTCACCGACGTTTGCCACTTGACCGGGCTGACCAAGCAAACGGTTCATTCCGCTGTGCACAAGCTGGAGCAGGAGGGGATCGTTTCCCTGGAAGCGGCGGGGAACAAAGCGAAACGCCTGCGACTGACGGAAGAAGGGAAGCGGTATGCTTCCCAAACAGCCCTGCGGATCTTGGAAGCGGAGAATGAGGCGCTGCTTTCCTGGTCCAGGGAGGATGTGGAGCGATATCTGGAGCTGACGGAGCAGTTCCTGGTTTCTCTGCGGGAAAAGGTGAAAGAGTTTTGAGGAGGATGTATGTCTGCTGAAAAGAAAATGGGGATTCAGCTCTCCGATCATTTTACTTACAGCCGTTTGTTTCGGTTTACTCTGCCCTCCATTGTGATGCTGATTTTCAGCTCTCTTTATGGTGTGGTGGACGGGTTCTTCGTCTCCAATTTTGTGGGGAAGGAAGCGTTTACGGCTGTCAATTTTATCATGCCCTTTTTGATGATCCTCGGCGCGATTGGTTTCCTGTTTGGTACAGGGGGAGGCGCGCTGATTGCCAGGACGATGGGAGAAGGAAATCCCGAACTGGCAAACCGGCAGTTTTCGCTGGTGGTTTATGTGTCGCTGGGGATAGGTGTGATTCTGACGGTTCTGGGGTTCTGGATGCTCCGTCCCGTGGCATCGTTCCTCGGTGCGGAAGGGGTTCTTTTGGAGGATTGCGTGCGGTATGGCCGCGTGATTCTGCTGGCGAACCCGGCTTATATTTTGCAGTATGAATTTCAGTGCCTGTTTGCCACGGCGCAGAAACCAAAGCTGGGACTGTATGTGACGGTTGCGTCGGGGCTGACGAATATGGTGCTGGACGCTCTTTTTGTCGCGGTGTTTCCCTGGGGGCTGGAGGGCGCGGCCGCGGCCACGGCGCTGAGTCAGTGCATCGGCGGCTTGCTGCCTCTGCTTTATTTCGGACGAAAAAACAGCAGCCGGCTTCGTCTCACACGGACTCAGTGGATGGGGCGCGCTCTGCTGAAAGTTTGTGGAAACGGTTCTTCGGAGCTGCTCTCCAATATTTCCATGTCGCTCGTTTCCATGCTCTATAATGTTCAGCTTCTGCGGTATGCGGGGCAGGACGGCGTGGCCTCCTATGGCGTGCTGATGTATGTCATGCTGGTGTTTCAGTCCATTTTTATCGGCTATTCCATTGGAGTCGCGCCGGTGGTCAGCTACCAGTACGGGGCGAAAAACAGTGTGGAGCTTCAAGGACTGCGTCAAAAAAGCCTGCGCGTGATCGGTGCCGCCGCCGTGCTGATGTTTGCCGTGGCGCTGCTGTCCGCCGAACCGCTGTCCCGTATCTTTGTAGGATACGACGCGGCGCTTCTGGATCTGACGCTGCACGCGTTTTCGATCTATTCCTTCTCCTTCCTGTTTGCCGGATTCTCGATTTTTGCTTCAGCATTTTTCACCGCATTGAACGACGGTCTGACCTCAGCGGTGATTTCGTTCGTCCGCACACTGGTATTCCAGGTCGTGTGCGTTCTGGTATTCCCTTTGATTTGGGGTGTGGACGGTATCTGGCTCGCCATTGTGGGGGCTGAGATGCTGGCTGTGGCAGTGTCGGCAGGATTCCTTGTGATCAAGCGGAAGAAATACGGATATTAAACAACAAGAGGACTTGCAAGGTTTTGACCTTACAAGTCCTCTGCTGCATTTAGAAGGAGGTTCCGTACAAATCGTACGGCGTTTCCTGATAGACATAGTAATTGAGCCAGTTGGAAAACAAGAGGTGTCCATGGCTTCGCCAGTTGAACAGCGGGCGCTGGGTTACGTCGTCGTTGGGGAAGTAGTTTTGCGGGACGGCGGGATTCAGGCCCTTTTTCACGTCGCGGAAATATTCGTTGGCGATCGTTTCGCGATCGTATTCCAAATGACCGGTGACAAAGAACTGCCGGCCGTCCTTCCTAGCAATCAGATGCACGCCCGCGGCGTTGGACACGGAGAGAATTTCAAGCTCCGGATGGGGCAGGATATCCTCGCGGTGTACTTCGGTGTTGCGGCTGTGCGGGGCAAAGAATTCGTCGTCAAAGCCGCGTACCAGCGGGTGTGCGGGGGCGAGCAGCTTGTGTCGGAACACACCGGAGAGCTTTTGCGCCAGTTGATATTTCGGGATGCCGAAGTGATGATACAGCCCGGCCTGCGCGCCCCAGCAAATGTGCATGGTGGAGTACACATGGGTTACGCTCCAATCCATGACAGTGCACAGCTCTTCCCAGTAGTCCACCTGCTCAAAGGGCATGTTCTCCACCGGAGCGCCTGTGATGATCATACCGTCGAAGCGTTCGTCCCGAAGCTCGTCGAAGGTTTTATAGAAAGCCTGTAAATGGGAGGGGGAGACATGGCGGCTCACATGACTGGCCATCTGCATCAGGGTGATATCCACCTGCAGGGGGGTATTGCCCAGCAGGCGGAGAAGCTGGTTTTCCGTTTCAATTTTGGTGGGCATGAGATTGACGATCACAATTTTCAGCGGACGGATATCCTGTGCCACGGCACGCTGATGTGTCATAACAAAGATATTTTCCGCTTCCAGAACTTTATAAGCGGGCAGTTCCGCAGGAATGCGAATGGGCATAGAAAAGGTACCTCCATCTTGCGTTTCTCTTTTCTATTATATCGGGAGAGGGGATGCAAAGCAATGAAGTTTTGCATGAAACCGCGGTTTCGGGAGAGAATAGCAGGGGTCAGGAAGGAAAAAGAAAAAATATTTGAAAAATTTGAAAAAAAGCGTTGACAAGCGGGAAAGGGTGTGGTATTATAGTCAAGCCGTCGAGAGAGACGGAAAAAAATCTTGACAGAGTGGAACGAAAGTGATACAATGTCAAGGCTGTCCCGAAAAAGAGAAGAAAAAAGTGCTTGACAAACGCACGAGAGTGTGATAAAATGTAAAGCACGCTCCTCGATGAGAGGGACGGACGCAGAACCTTGAAAATTAAACAACGAACGATTTAAGAAGTACCCGTAATGACTTTGAGTATCGGGCGACTGATACGAAAAGGAAAGCAAGCAAAGCTTTTCAAAAAATGCAAACACGCAAGTGTACGGAAAGAGCTACAAAAGCTCTAAGATATGCTTGAAACACCCGCAAGGGTGATTCAATACA
>DVGZ01000062.1 GCA_018712435.1 Candidatus Caccousia avicola | reverse complement strand
GAGACTGCGGCCAAAACTGATCCGGTGGCCCGCATCGTGATGATCCTCATATACTCTGGGATGCGGATCAACGAACTGTTTTCCATCCGCAAGGCCGACGTGCATCTGGACGGCCAGACCCCGCACATGATAGGCGGAGAGAAAACGGAAGCCGGACGGGATCGGATGATTCCCATTGCCGTGCCTATTCTGGTGCATGTGAAGGCGCTTATGCAGGAGCCGGGCGAGTATCTTGTAAGCAACACACAGGGCGGGAAAAAGAGCTATCACAATTTTAGAGAGCGGGAGTATTACCCTCTGTTGGAACGATTGAAGCTTCCGAAACGGACGTTGCACACCACACGCCACACTTTTGCCAGTATGATGGTAGAGGCTGGCGCCCGCCCCGAAGACCTGCAAAAGATCATGGGACATGCCGATTACAGCGTAACGGCAAATATCTATAATCACGCCAACGCGGAGCAGTTGACGCGGGCGATCCGGCTGCTGGGATAGTGTCAAAAAATGCTGAGATTTTTTCATCTTTGCCGGGAAAGATTGAAAGTATATTTTCAATCAGAAAAATCCGGTTACTAACACGTTACTAACAAATTCCAATTTGAGACAAAAAGAAAAACCGCATGAACAGTCAAAAACGGCTGTCTCATGCGATTTTCTTTGGCGCGCCCGAAGGGACTCGAACCCCTGACCTTCTGATTCGTAGTCAGACACTCTATCCAGCTGAGCTACGAGCGCATTTAGCAACTTCTGTAAGCTGCTAGAGTATAATAGCATATCCTACGGGAAAATGCAAGCTTTTTTTGCATATATTTTAAATTCTTTTTGAAACCGGTCCCCGGGAGGCAAGTTCCGACGCTGACAGAGAGGAGAGATCGGGTTCCTCTGCGGCTCCCTGCGGCTCCTTTGCTTCCTCTTTCCGGCTCTCTGGTTCAGACTCGGGTTCGGGCTCCGGCTGCGGTTCCGGCGCAGCGAGATACAAAATCGCGCATCCATAGGGCGGAAGGAAAACGCCTCCATCCTCATCGGCTCCCGTGCCGAACAGCACGCGCGCCCCTCGCCAATCATGCGGAACATACAGCATTTTGGGATGCTCGCCCCGGTTGACGGCGCAGAAAAGCGCATCCCCGTCGCCATAGCGGAAATAGGAGAGGATATGATCTCCCACATGGAACGGTTCGAGCGCTCCTTCCTTCAAGCAGGGACAAAAGGCCCGCATCGCGCCCAGACGGCGATACCATTCGATCAGCTCTTTGTTTTCCTTTCCCCAGGGATAGCAGCGGCGGTTAAAGGGATCCTTGTACCCTTCCATCCCCGCCTCGTCGCCGTAGTACACACACGGAACGCCCGGCAAGGTAAATTGCAGCACAGCGGCCAGACGCAGCAAACGCAGTCCCCGCTGGCGCTGCTCCGGGGAAAGGCAGGCGGTGCTCTGCCATTCGCGGCCGCGGTTTCCTGTGGGTTCGCCCCCCAGCACCGTCAAAGCGCGCTCCGTATCGTGCGTACCGATATGATTCATCAGAAGCCGTACCACCTGTGACGGATAGTTTTCCACGATGGAAAGGATCCGGTCCATCATGCAGGCGGGATCCGCACCGGTCAGAAAGCCGAGAATTGCGTCGCGGAACGGATAATTCATCACGCTGTCCAGCTGTGTGCCGAGCAGATATTTTCTGCGCTGTCCATAGGCTGATTTTGTGGAAGCATCCTCCCACACTTCTCCCAGCACCATTGCATCCGGATCCTGCTCCTTCACAGCCGCGCGCAGGTTATCCAGGAATTCATCCGGCAGTTCATCGGCCACATCCAGACGCCATCCCGAAGCGCCCCTGCCGATCCAGCTTCGCACGATCCCGTCCTCTCCGTTGATATAGCGGTTATACTCCGGGTTATTTTCCTTCACGTTCGGGAGAGTGATAAACCCCCACCAGCTTTCATACTGCTGCGGCCAATTCTGGAAGGAATACCACGGATAATAGGGAGATTCCTTGGACTGGTATGCGCCCGGGTTGGGATACCGGCCCTCCCGGTTGAAATAAATGCTGTCGCTGCCCGTATGGCTGAACACGCCGTCGAGCAGGATCCGGATCCCGTGCCGTTTCGCCGCGCGGCACAGCGATTCAAAATCCTCCCGTGTGCCCAGCAGCGGATCGATGCGGGAATAATCCGCCGTATTATATCGGTGATTGGAATGCGCTTCGAAAATAGGATTGAGATAAACGCAGGTTACACCCAGACTTTTGAGATACGGCAGCTTCTCCTCGATGCCCCGCAGATCGCCGCCGAAGTAGTCGGAATTGGTGACTTCTCCCTTCTCATTCGGTCTCCAGACAGGTTCCCCCTCCCAATCCTCCCGCAGGGTACGATCGGCGGGAACGTTCTCTTTTTTCACACCGGAGCCATAAAAACGGTCGGGGAAAATCTGGTACATCACGCCGCCTGCCAGCCAGTCCGGCGTCCGAAAACCTTTTCCATAGACGGTGAGCTGCCACTTCGGCGCTTTCGGATCCAGTGTATCCTCCCCGCCGAAGCCGCGTCCCAACCGCAGACACCCATGCCAGGTATCAATGTAAAATTCATAGAAATAGAGCCCTGCCCGAGGCGGTGTATAATGGCATTCCCACCACTCATACGCTTCCCCGTTCATTCCGCACCAAAACATATTTAATGTTTCAGTTTCCCCGCTGTCGAAAGAAACGACAAGACGAGCGCCGGAACAACGTTGATCGCGCGATACGGTGATACGGAAATGGATCTGTGTTCCCTCTTCAACAGCTCCAACCGGATCCCGGTATTGTGGATTTATGGAATGAAACATGTATGCCAGCCCTTTCTGCTCTGCCTTAAACAATTTTCAGCCCACACCTGCGGTGGGCACTTCGCGCAAGACGGCTCCGCCGTCCCGGCTGTATGTGGGTCTATATGCCGCATGTCCCGCGCTGCTGCCTAAGAACAACACGGGAGCATGTTCAGACTGTCCCGCGCCGCCAGGCTTGTGTTTCAGCACCACGCCAACGCGCGGGCCGCTGCGTGCAGGCTCAGCCTGCCTGCGGCTATTATACCACAGTTTCAGCACGAAACAAACGATCTTACGGCAGGAAGGCTGAAAAAACTTCTTACACGTTTTCAGGACCGGCAACAAAATTGCCGCCGCGGCACCAGTTCAGATAGCGCAGAGAGTGCGTCAAACCGGTCATTTCCCATTCTCCCCTGTACACCGGATCATGGAACCCTTCCACGCAAATATCCGATTCATAGCCGCCCGCGCGCAGAATGGAGAAAATCTGACGCCAATCGGTATCCCCAAAGCCCGGTGTGCGCTGCTGGGCATATTGTGCCGCTCCAAACACACCTTCGCGCCGCACCTTATCCCAATCCGTGGTGCAGTCCTTTCCATGCATATGCAGAATCCGTCCCGTGCCAATCCATTCGCGAAGCTGCGCAACCGGATCGATCAGCTGGATGCTCTGATGTCCCGGTTCCCATTCCAGGCCAACATTCTCGTCCGGCACCTCATGGAACATCATTTCCCACGCCTTCGGATGAAACGCGATGTTGCAGGTCGCACGCTTCCAGTTTCCATCCATGGGGCAGTTTTCAATGACAATCTTCAATCCGTTGTCTTTCGCATGCTTTGCCAGCTCACGGAACACCTCTCCAAACTTCGGAATCGCTTTCTCAACAGGCTCTCCCTCATACGCCCCCGCAAACGTGGAAACCATGGGTGCGCCGAACAGCGGAGCGGCATCCAGAACCTCACCGAGAATCCGGCGATGCTCCGCGTTTTCAATCGGATTGCAGTAAAATCCTAACGTTGCCACACGCACGCCCTTTTCGCGCAAAAACGGCATCACGCGATCCGCCAGCTTGCGCAGATCAACTCCATCAAGCGACATATGGAAGTTCAGCGCCACACATTCATAGCCCGCGTTCACCAAAGGCTCCAGCCATACATCTGTCCTGTTTCCCGGTACGCATACTCCGATTTCAATTTGTTTCATAAAGAAGCTCCTCCCTTTTCCGCCGGTTGGCGGACTGATCATTCCTGCTTTTAGTATAAATGCCGGAATCAGCTCCGACAATGCCAAAATCGACTCCGTTAATGCCAGAAATTCGCCGTTTCCATGCTTTTTCCTGGTTTCATGCCGTCCCGTCCATAAGAGAAATTCCTCTTGACTTTTCCCCGGAAATTCTATAGAATAATGGTTACCGGCTGTACGCGGGCAGACTTGCCCCGGAAGCCAATAATTTCATATGGAAGCGTATCGAAGTGGTCATAACGGGCCTGACTCGAAATCAGGTTTCCTATGCGGAGTGCCAAACGGCTGAAACCCTTGGAACCATGCGGGTTCCAGCCGAGTTCAAATTGAATAATGTTGCTTGTTCTATCCTGTTGTTCTTCCCGATTTCCACCGGCT